>SHNG01000006.1 GCA_004295005.1 Gammaproteobacteria bacterium | reverse complement strand
AGGAATCGGGATCAATTTCCTTTTCGGAAGCCACGGCATCGGTGGGAGCGCGATAAGGCGTCAGCGTCAGCGAACCATTGACCGACTTGAAGGAACGCATCAACCAACGCGCGCTCAATGGGGACGAACCCGAAAAATCGACGGTCCAGACATACCAGCCCGCCTTCGACAAGGGTGAAATGCGTATGCGCACCGGCGTGACATCGGCGGTATCCGCGCGCACGACTTGTTCATGATTGTCGTACTCACCGTCGAACAAGGCGCGTTGGCCGGAGCTGACCGCAGCTTGCGCATCGGCGCGTGGAGGATTGTTCTTGCACCCGGCCAGGGCCAGCGCAAGGACCATGCACAAAAACAGCAGAGGCTTTCTAATGTTCATTGACCAAGGATAGACCGACGCAGGGTTTCGGCGATATACGGTGATCAATTGAAGCGACAGGCTGGCTATGCTCGCCAGATCGATGGAAGGTGAACCTCATGGCTGACGAAATTCTTCGTGCCGATCCACGCTTGCGCCGCAAGACCCTGATCACCATCGGCTTTGCCACGATATTGGGACTCATCGCGCTTGCGATGTTCAGGAGCTGGCTGACGGAAATCGGCACCTTGCCGGGCAACGATCTGCTCATTGCCCGATTGCGACGCATGATTGGAATAGCCCTGACCGGCTCCGCCATTTGTCTTGCACTGCTGGCCTGGTATGCCGTGCACCAGTCGGCACGCATCCGCAAAGCACGCCAGTGGCCGGCACCTGGCACGCGCGTAATGCGCGATACACGCATCCGTCGTGGCGATGCCGCATTGCGCATCAGCCGTCAGTTGAATGCACTCGGCATCACCTTGCTGGCCTTCTGCATCGCCCTGGGATTCATGACCTGGCGCATGTTGGCCACCCTCGGCTGATCGCAACTCCGCCGCTGCGAGAGCCCTCGCCTGTTGATCCACTGATGAAAATCAGGAATCCCGCGCCACCGTGGGGAGCTTGAGGATCTTCTCCAGCGGCATCGCCGCATGAAACCACCAGCCCTGTCCGAACTCGACTCCATGCTCGCGCAGGAAGGCAGCTTGACCTTCGTTTTCAACGCCTTCGCCGATGATCTTCAAACCCAGGGTCTTGGCAATGCGGATGATGTGCAGGGCGACCTGGCCGGTCGCTGATTCGGTACCCGCTGCCTCGACGAATACCTTGTCGATCTTGAGGAAATCGGTCTCCAGATTGGTCAGGTGGGACAGTCCGCAATAGCCGGTACCAAAATCATCGATGGCAACCCGGATTCCCAACGCCCGGATTCCGGCGACGATGAGACCCGCACGCTGCGGGTCGAGAAATGAATGTTCGGTTGCCTCGACTACGATGTTTTCCGGCTTGATGCCTGGCGTTTGCAGCAGCTTGCGCAACAAATCGATGGTTCGTTCGGAATGCAGGTCGGACGATGCCAGGTTGATGCTGACAAACCCTCCCGGGCAAAAGGCAATCAGGCGTGGTATTTCGCGTGTCGCGCACTTCAGGGCGTATTCGGTGAACTGCGGGATCAAGCCGCAATCCTCGGCTGCGGGAATGAACAGATCCGGGCGCAAACGGGTTCCTTCGCGATTGCGCCAACGCATCAGTGCTTCGAAGCCCACGATCCGCCCACTGGCAAGCTCCATGATCGGCTGATAGTGGAGGGAAAACTCGCGCCGCTTCAGCGCCGCGCGCAATTGGCTTGCCAGTGAGGCGCGATGGCGGGCCAGGCGAAAGATGCCGAAACACAGCAACGCCCCGGGTATCAGGCTTATCGGCACCAGCACCTTGGCAAAGTCAGACAGGCGCGAACGCAGCAGTGCAACGGGTATCGCGACGAACGCGGCCACATCATAGGTGCTGGATTTGCGCATCGCGACCAGATGACTGCCGTCGAACAAGACCGCGCTGCTCTCGTTGCCGAGTCGATTCAACCAGCGCTCATTGAACGCACCACGACCACTCATGAGTTTCCGGCTGGAGAAGCCGACAATGCCTGTCGAAAAATCCTCTCGATTCTCGAAGCTGTCGAGCAAAACCTGCGGATTCACGGCAACGGCATAGCTTGCTTTTTGCAGCACCAGGAATCGATTGCCCTCGCCGAGGCCGAGGTCAACCAAGGGGCGGATCTTGCTGTCCAGCGAACTGGTCCACGCCGGAGGACCGAGTTGAATGCCTCCGGACTGCAAACCCATGGACGAGCAAATCAGTCGCTCGCCATCGACGCGGCCAACAACTTCAATTGAACTGAGCTGGAGTTCAAGGCGCCGCATGCGCTCGATATCCGCATCCGAGCAAGATTCAATCCCATCGACCTCGGCCAGAGTGCGATACGCGGTAATTGCCTGATCGCCAACGTCGTCAGCGCGATGCAGCACTTCCTCGGCCATGGTCATGGCCAAGCGAACCTCGGCGTCCATGCTCTGCCGATGCGCAAGGTACAGTGCCGCCAGCACGGGCACGGCGACGCCCAGCAAGCCTGCGACCAACACCAGTGTTGTCGTTACCTTCTTTCGCATGCGCAACGTCAACCGCCCTACCCCAGGCGCGAATCCCGCGACATTGCACGCGATGATGCTCCAATTGGGCAACCAGCGCACCCGCTCGCGCGCCAATCAGCCGGCCGATGAGCGAATTCCGCGCAGGACGCAGCCCGAATCGAAGCAGGCAGGCATCAACACGGCTCAGTCGAGGGTTCGAACGCGGAATTTGCGGCCCTTGATCTTGCCTTCGCCCAGGCGCTTGCGAGCCGCGCCTGCCTCACCCCGGCGGATGGCAACATAGCTGCGGGTTGCAAACACCGTGATCTTGCCAACGGCATCAAACGCAATGCCGGCGTCTCCGGTCAAGGCACCGACGATGTCTCCCGGACGCAGCTTGTCCTGGCGACCGCCGTCGATGGCCAAGGTACGCATGACGGCATTCAATGGCGTGATCGACCCGTTCACGCCGGGCAGTTTCGACCAGCGCAGCGGCTTTCCTGCGCGTGCCTCGATTGCGGCAATACGCGGCATCTCGGCCGGGGCCACCAGACTCCAGGCTTTGCCAATGCGACCGGCGCGTCCGGTGCGGCCGACGCGATGCAGGTGCACGTCGGCATCCGTCGACAGCTCCCAATTGACCACCACAGGCAGGTCCTCGACGTCCAGGCCACGCGCGGCAACGTCGGTGGCTACCAGGATCACGCAACTGCGATTGGCGAACTGCACCAGCATCTCATCGCGATCACGCTGGTCGAGATCTCCATGCAGGCCGAGCGCGGAGAACCCGCGCTTGCCGAGTCCATCGGCCAGATCCTGCACGTCACGACGGGTATTGCAGAACACCAGGCAGGATTCGGGTCGGTTCACGCCCAACAATTGCACGAGGGCATCGAAGCGACCACGTCCATCGATTTCAAAGAACTGCTGCTCGATCTCGGGGGTTTCCTCCTGTGCAACGCAGGTAACGGAAACGGGCTCACGTTGCATGCTGCGGCTGATGCGACGGATTTCATCCGGCAAGGTGGCGGAGAAGAGCAGCGTTTGCCGGGATTGCGGGCATTGCTTGAGCAACTGGGTGACCGCATCCTGGAATCCCATGTCGAGCATGCGATCGACTTCATCGAGCACCAGCACACGCACGCATTCGAGCGACAGCGCACCCTGGTCGATCAATTCCTGGATGCGTCCCGGTGTACCGACCACCACGTGCGGAGCATGGACCAGGGACGCCAATTGCGGCCGCAACGGAATGCCGCCGCACAAGGTCAGCAGTTTCACGTTGGGCACAAAGCTGGCCAGGCGACGGATTTCCCGGCTGACCTGATCGGCCAGTTCGCGGGTTGGGCACAACACCAGTCCCTGCACGGCAACCGTCGCCGGATCAATACGGGCAACTAGCCCCAGGCCGAACGCGACGGTCTTGCCGCTGCCGGTCGGCGCCTGGGCGAGCACATCCTTGCCATCGAGGATCGCCGGCAAACCGGCGGCCTGGATCGGCGTCATGCTGGAGTAGCCCAATGCAGCAAGGGCATCGAGTACGGCCGGCTCCAGTGCCAGCGTGGAGAATTCAGTCATGCGCCATGATCGCATGGCCATGCCATCACAACAGCCCTTGTGATCGCCGGCTGCGCCTCAATCTCGTCTGCCTGTTGCCCCGGCCTGCTGGTGCGCACACGTTTTCTGGCGCAGAGCCCGCTTCGCTTGTAGAGCCGAGCTTGCTCGGCTGCTGTGCCAGGCATTGCGATCAGCGGAGCAAGCTCCGCTCTACGAGACCGACCAGTAGCGAGCCGGGTCAACCGGACAAACCAGCCATCAACCCTGTGGAGATTGCGATGACCCTGTCGATGTACCAAGCATCCATTCCCGTGCTTGCCCGCGCCCTGCGCAACCTTTCCCATGTTCTCGGCAAGGCCTCTGCACACGCCAGCCAACGCAAGATCAAACCGGAAGTGCTGCTCGCCACGCGCCTGTACCCGGACATGTTCCCGCTTTTGCGCCAGGTGCAGATTGCCACCGACATGGCAAAAGGATGCGGCGGACGCCTTGCCGAAGTCGAGCGACCCGTGCACGCAGACAATGAAGCCACGTTCGAGGAATTGCAGGAGCGCATTTCCAGCACGGTTGCATTCCTTGAATCACTCAAACCGGCGCAAATCGACGGCAGCGAAGAAAAAGCGATTTCGCTGACCATCGGCGGCCGGGATCTCAGCTTCAAGGGGCAAGGCTATCTTCTGAATTTCGTCATTCCGAATGTGTTTTTCCATTGCACGACGGCTTACGCGATCCTGCGTCATTGCGGAGTCGAACTGTCCAAGTCGGATTTCATCGGCAGCGACTGAACCGCGCCTGCCCGCACTCAGCTTGCGCCCATCAACAAGAGCGGCCAAAGGCTGAGTGCGACCAGGATGGCCAGCGCAAACAGGATGAACACCAGGCGCAGGGGTTGCTTTTTGATCTGCTGCGCCAGGGTTTCCGCGCTACCGTCGATACGCGCCTGTTCACGCTGGGCACGCGCGTGGGCACTTCGCTGACCTTGGTACGCAGACATCAACACCATTGCATCCGGATGCCGTGAATCGTCCTTTATCCAGATTGCACCCGCACTGATGCCCCAGCGATTCGGCTCTGTCTCGTAGTAACCGATGTCGTGTTCCACAAGCATGGCGCGAACATCCGCCGCTTCGTCTTCCGGTACATGGCGCAGGTTCAACAGGAGTTTCGCCATGATCAGGATTCCGCGCAGGGGATGTCGAGGGGACACGTTCTTCCACATAATAGCGGCATGGCGAACCGATCAAGCCCGCAACCCGATCGGGCGGGTGCAAGCACCCTGCATCTTCCCGAAGGAGACTGGACCAGCGTGCTGGATTGCCTGTGCGCGCACTTTCCGCGCATCCCCGCGGAGGTCTGGCGCGACCGCTTTGCGCGTGGCCGCGTGCTGGATGCCGACGGCAGTCCGCTGGATGTGACGACGGCCTATCGTCGGCACCTGGAGGTCCTCTACTTTCGCGAGGTTCCGCAGGAATCCGAACTGCCATTCGAAGCATGCATCTTGCATGCGGACGCGGACTTGCTGGTCGCGGACAAACCGCATTTCCTGGCCGTGACGCCGGCCGGTCGCTTCGTCGAGCAAACCCTGCTGCGGCGCCTGATCCGGCAAACAGGCAACGCGGACCTGGTGCCCCTGCACCGCATCGATCGCCTGACCGCCGGCCTGGTGCTGTTTTCCACCAACCCGGCAACGCGCTCGCGCTACCAGTCCCTGTTCCGCGAGCATCAGGTGGACAAGTTCTACGAGGCGCTGGCACCTGCACTGCCGGAGCTTGAATTTCCACGGGTGCATCGATCACGCCTGCTGGCAGGCGAGCCGTTCTTTCGCATGGCCGAATGCAAAGGCCCGGCCAACAGTGAAACCCACATGGGTGTGCTGGCACGCGACGGCCCGATCTGGCGCTACGCGCTGAGTCCGGTCAGCGGTCGCAAGCACCAATTGCGTGTGCACATGGCCAGCCTCGGTGCGCCCATTCTCAATGACCCGCTCTATCCCGAGCTTGCATCCGGCCAGGCGGATGATTTCGGCGCGCCGCTCAAGCTGCTGGCCAGGCGCATCGCATTCACCGATCCGGTATCCGGCCAGACACGACGATTCGAGAGTCGGCTCACGTTGTAGAATGCGCGCCCTTGCGCGGGCCCGTTGGCCCCGCGCCCACGGAGGAATCATGCAACTCAATACCGTAAAGGCCGTCATCAGCGGCGGCGTATCCGGACTTGGCCTGAGCGTGGCGGAACATATCGTCGGCAAGGGCGGCAAGGTCGCGCTGTTCGATGTCAATGCCGACAAGGGCACCGCTGCCGTCGCTGCCCTGGGTGCCGCCAACGCGAGCTTCGTGCAAACCGACGTCACCGATGAAGATGGCGTCAAGGCCAACGTGGCCGCCGCACGCGAGTCCATGGGCGGACTCAACACCGTAGTCAATTGCGCCGGCATTCTCGGCGCAGGCCGCATGCTGGGGCGCGATGGCGCCATGCCGCTCAAAAACTTCGCCGGCACCGTGATGGTTAACCTGGTCGGTTCATTCAATGTGGCCAAGGCCGCGGCCGAATGGATGCAGAACAACGAGCCGGGTGAAGATGGCGAGCGCGGGGTCATCGTCAACACCGCTTCGGTGGCGGCATTTGATGGCCAGATCGGACAGGCGGCATATTCGGCATCCAAGGGTGGCGTGGTCGGCATGACCTTGCCGATGGCGCGTGAACTGGCCCGCTTCGGCATCCGCGTCATGACCATTGCGCCGGGGATTTTCTGGACACCGATGGTCGATGGCATGCCGGAGGCGGTACAGGAATCACTCAGCGCATCGATTCCGTTTCCATCGCGGCTCGGCCAGCCCGGCGAGTTTGCCGATCTGGTCGCCTACATCATCGGCAATCGTTATCTCAACGGCGAAACCATCCGCCTCGACGGTGCCGTGAGATTGGCGCCCAAATGATCGAGAACAGGGAATAGGGAATGGGGAATCGTTGAAATCAAGAGCGAGCCTTCGTTCTTGCCTGCTTTCCTATTCCCAATTCTCGATTCTCAATTCCCGGCTTCAATCCATTCCCTTTTCCCCATTCCCCACTCCCGGCTCCAATAATGAAAGCTTCCGAAGTCAAACGCGGCAACGTCGTCGAGCACGACGGCAAGGTCTACCAGGTTCGAGACATCGAACGCAGTTCGGCGCAGGGTCGCAGCGGCAACGTGACCTTCCGCTTCATCATGTACAGCGTGCCGGGTGGTGTGAAATGCGATCTCTCCCTGCGCTCCGAGGACGAAATCAAGGAAACCGAAGTCACCCGGCGTGCGGTGAGTTTTTCCTACAAGGATGGTGATGCCTTCGTGTTCATGGACAGCGAGGACTACACCCAATACACGCTGGATGCGGATGTGGTTGGTGACGCCGCAGGCTACATCGTGGATGGCATCGAAGGTTGCTACGTGCAAATCATCGACGAGAATCCGGTGGCCGTGCAGTTGCCGGCTTCGGTGATCCTTGAAGTCATCGACACGGCGCCCGAGTTGAAGGGAGCCACCGCCACCAAGCGACCGAAACCGGCCAAGCTGTCCACGGGTATCGAGATCCAGGTGCCCGAATACATCCGCACCGGCGAGATGATCCACGTCAGCACCGTTACCGGTGAGTTTGGCGGCAGAGCCTGAGCCAACGTTCGGCCATGCGCCGCAGGGAAGCGTCAACTTCATCATCCGCGGCGAGGGCTCGAATGTCGCGCCATTCCAGGGCATGGGATTCCTCGCTCACCGCAAAAGCTTCCGAGTGCGTAGCGCGTATCACGTAGCGTGCGTCGTAGTGCCAATGGCCGGCGACTTCGTGCCGCTGGGGAATCCAGTGGATATCGAGATCGAAGATGTCCGGCTCTGCGAGCAGTCCCGCGAGTCCGGATTCCTCACCGGCCTCGCGCAAGGCAACCCGATCCAATCGGACATCACCATCGGCGTGCCCACCCAGTTGCAGCCAGCGATCCAACTTGCGGTGATGGGTCAGCAGCACGTTCCGGCCATCTGCGCTGACCAGCCAGGCCGAGCCGGTGAAATGCCCTTGTTCGCGTGAACGCGTGAACGGATCACCCTTGCCCGTTCCCGCCTCGGCCAGGAGGTCGACAAACCGCTGTGCCTTGGCCGCTTCCTGAGGCCAACGCAGCGCATGTGTTTCGAGCGAACGGGCAAGGTGCAGGTGATTCGAATCCATGGCGGGCATTGTATGGCGCTGCCCCTGGTCCGGGACTTTCCGGGGCATCCCGACGATTTCCGCTTGTGCTGTCGACCCCGCCACCGGTAATGTCGGCGACTGCGTTGTCACCATTCGGGGAGATCACGATGCTTTTTTGGCGCGTCAAACCGCTCGACAAGATTCTGGAAACGGCCGGCAAGAAGGCATTGACCCGGCAACTGGGGGCGTTCCAGTTGACCATGCTCGGCATTGGTGCCGTGATCGGCACCGGCATCTTCGTGCTCACTGCGGAAGCTGGGCAGAAAGCCGGCCCGGGCATGATGATTGCGTTCGTGATTGCAGCCGTGGTGTGCGCGCTGGCCGCGCTGGCCTACGCGGAACTTGCCTCCATGGTGCCGGTGTCCGGCTCCGCCTACACCTACACTTACGGCGTACTTGGCGAAGGACTGGCCTGGATTGTCGGCTGGGCCCTGGTGCTTGAATACGCGGTCGCCGCAGGTGCGGTGGCGGTGGGCTGGTCCGGCTACATGAACGGACTCCTGATCCACACCAATCTGTTCGGTCTGGTTGAACCAGGCGCCCTGGCCTTGCCGATGGCGCTGCGCACCGGACCGTACGACGGTGGCGCATTCAATCTGCTGGCTTGCCTGATCTCGCTGGTGATCACCTGGTTGCTGGTGATCGGCACATCCAAGTCCGCCAAGGTCAATGCAGTGCTGGTCTCGATCAAGGTCGCAGCCCTGACCGCGTTCATTGTCATATCGCTGCCGGCCGTGCAGAGCGAGAATTTCGAGCCCTTCCTGCCAACCGGCTGGGGCAGTCCAATGGGTGGCATCGGTGTTCTCGGGGCGGCCGCCTCCATCTTCTTCGCCTACGTCGGGTTTGATGCCGTTTCCACTGCATCCGAAGAAACCGTCAATCCCAACCGCAACATCCCGATCGGCCTGATCGGTTCGCTGCTGATCTGCACCATTTTCTACCTGCTGGTGGGCTATGGCGCCGTGGGTGCAGCGGGATCGACTCCCATGTTTGCTGCCGATGGCAGTGCGCTTTCGCCGGGCACACCGGAAATGGCCGCCGCCTGCCTGAGCAATGCCGAAGCCCTGGTGTGCAGCAAGGAACCGTTGGCCCATGTGATGCGCATGATCGGATTCCCCGGCATCGGCAACTTGATTGGTTTGGCTGCTGCACTTGCCCTGCCTTCCGTGATCCTGATGATGATCTATGGCCAGACCCGCATCTTCTTCACCATGTCGCGCGATGGCCTGCTGCCGGATGTCCTCTCCAAGGTGCATCCGAAGTTCCATACACCGCACGTGATCACCTTGATCACGGGCGTGTTCGTGGCATTGTTCGGCGCCATGTTCCCGGTGGGCATACTCGCCGACATTTCCAATTCAGGCACGCTGTTTGCCTTCATCATGGTGGCCATTGGCGTGATGATCCTGCGCAAGCAACAACCGAATCGTCACCGCCCGTTCAAGACGCCGATGGTGTGGCTGGTCTGCCCGCTTGCCGTTGCCGGCTGCCTGCTGCTGTTCGTCAATCTGTCGCTGTACACGATCAGCTTGTTCTTCATCTGGGCTGCCATCGGCTTGGTCGTGTATTGGGCGTATGGCTATCGCCACAGCGATCTGGGGCGTGGTGTGTCCTCCGCCCAAGGCGAAACCATGAAACCGGAGCCGAAGTTCCACGAAGGCCCGCACGCCTGATTGCTTCTTTTGCCTGACAAAGAAACGGCGCCCTCGCGGCGCCGTTTTTTTTTGGCCGTGTCGCGGCAATGGATTCAGGAATCATCCGCAGAGCCGTGTGCATCACCCGCATCGTCAATTTCACTTGATGACGGATCGCGCTCCGCACCCGCCGACTCGATCAATCGCTTCGGCATGGTCTTCTTGGCTGGCGCGCCCATTTCGGCGAGGCTGTTGACCTGCAGGATGACACTGCCCTTGCCGCCCTCGGTCAGCCGACGCAGTACGGCGGCATGGGCGTTGTGTGCCTTGTCGAGCTGACTGCCAAGCACTTCCAGTTCGTTGAGCAGGGAGACGAAATTGTCGTGCAGGTTGGCGGCGCGACGCGCAATCTCGATGGCATTCGAATTGCGGTTCTCGATGCGCCACAGATAGGCCACCGTGCGCAAGGTTGCCAGCAGCGTGCTCGGACTGACCAGCGAGATGCGCCGGTCCAGGGCGTAGCTGTACAGGTTGCCATCAGCACGCACCGCTTCGATCAGGGCCGCCTCGACCGGAACGAGCAGGGGCACGAAGTCCAACGTGCGCACCTCGGCAAGATCGCTGTAGTTGCGGACAGACAAGCCATCGATATGCCGTTTCAACGAGGCCTGATGCTCCCGCAAGGCCGTTGTGCGCTCCGTTTCGGTTTCTGCGCCCACCAGACGTTCCCAGGCAACCAGCGATACCTTGGCGTCGATGATGATGTCCTTGCCTTCCGGCAGGCGCACGATCACATCCGGGCGCTGGCGTGAACCGTCGTCGTCCTGGAAGCTCTGCTGCACTTCGTATTCACGGCCAGATTGCAGGCCGGAAGCTTCGAGTACCCGTTCCAGCACCATTTCGCCCCAGGCGCCCTGGGTTTGCGCATCGCCCTTGAGTGCGCGGGTCAGATTGATCGCGTCCTGGCTGATTTGCAGGTTCAAGTCCTTCAGCGAGCGGATTTCCTGCGCCAGCATGCCGCGCTCGCGTTGCTCATTGGCATGGGTCTGGGTGAACGCCTCGCGAAATTCATTGAGCTGCACCTTGAAAGGATCAAGCAAACTGCCAAGCTGCTCCTTGTTCTGCTCCTTGAACCGCTCGGCCTTGCTGTCGAGGATCTGGTTGGCCAGATTCTGGAACGACTCGCGCAAGCGCAACTCGGCCTTTTCGAGCAGCACCAGTTTCTCGGCCGACGATGCAGCCTGTTCCCGCGAAGTTGCTTCCATCGCCGCGAACGCCGCGGTGCGCTTCAGCAGTTCACTGTTCGTCGCATCAAAGCGACTTTGCAGATTCAGAGCCTGCGCTCGCAGTTGTTCTGCCTCCGCCTTGCGCTCACTCGCCTGCGCAGCGCTCTCGCGCAGGCGCAGTTCGAGCGCGTCCTGGTTTTGCGTGCTCTTTTCAAGCTCGGCTTGCAGGCGGCTCGCACGCTTGTGCTGGCCAAGCCAGGCGATGACCAGCGCACCGAGCACGAGACCGGCAAGCGAGGCGGCAACAATGAACACGATGGCAGAAACACTCACGTCAGCTTCGACTCCGGCAACATTTCCCGCGCATCATCGCAGACTGCCGACGATTCCAGACCGGTGCGCGAACTTCAGCACGCCCATGGACACGCCGTGTCCCGGTCCCTCTCCGGCAGCCTGCTGGCTTACAATCGCCGATCTGCACGCAAACAACGCCTTGCAGTTTGCCAGCGCAACCGGGAAATTCCACGCCCCCATGCATTCTCAAGCAACCGCCGATCCCGTTCCCCTGCTTTCGGCGCGGGCCCTTGCCTTCTCCCGCAACGAGGAGCCCATCTTCGGCCCCATCGATTTTTCCCTGCACGCCGGTGAGGTGGTGCTGATCGAAGGCGACAATGGTTCGGGCAAGACCACCTTGCTCAAGGTGCTCTCCGGCTTGCTGCTGCCAAGCAGCGGAACCATCGAACTTCATGGCGAGACCCTGACCATGTCCCGGCTTTCACAGCAGGTGGCCCTGATGGGACACCTGCCTGGGCTCAAGGCCGACCTGACTGCCCTTGAGAATCTCGAGTTCTCGATTGGCGTGTTCGGCCTGCGCGCGGGCAACACCCCACTGCTGGCGTTGGCAAGCCTTGGCCTGCAAGGCTATGAGCATGTGGCCGTACGCCTGCTTTCGGCGGGGCAGAAGAAGCGCGTGGCGCTCGCCCGTCTGTTGCTGGTACCGGCGGCACTTTGGTTGCTCGATGAGCCGTATGCAAACCTCGACAAGGAAGGCATTGACCTCGTCAATCGCCTCCTCGAAGCCCACGCGCGGCGTGGTGGTGCCGCGCTGATCACCTCTCACGGCGCGTACGCATTCACCTCGGGTTCGCCACGACGCCTGCCGCTGAGGCCGGCCGCATGAGATACGGCACCCTGGGTTCGGCTTGTGCTGCCCTGATCCGGCGTGATCTGTTGCTGACCTGGCGACGTCGCGGCGATGCGCTGAACCCGGCGCTGTTCGCGCTGATGGTGGTTGCGCTTTTCCCGCTCGCGCTGGGTCCGGAACCCAACCAGCTGATGCAGATTGCCGCCGGCATCGTATTCGTGGCGATCCTGCTCGCCAGCCTGCTTGCCCTCGATGCCTTGTTCCGCAGCGACTACGAAGACGGCACGCTGGAACAGATCGTGCTCTCGCCGCATCCATTGCCGGTGTTGCTGGCCTGCCGGATTGGCGCGCACTGGCTGACCACGGCGGTGCCACTGATTCTGGTTGCCCCTTTGCTTGCAGAAATGCTGCACCTGCCGAGGGCGGTACTGCCGGTGTTGATGCTGGCTCTGGCCGTCGCGACGCCCCTGTTGAGCCTGCTGGGCGCCGTGTGCGTGGCGCTGACGGTTGGCATGCGCCGCTCTGGTATGCTTCTGGCCTTGCTGGTTTTGCCGCTGTACGTACCGGTGCTGATCTTTGCCGCCGGTGCCTGCAATGCGGCGCAGGCCGGCTTGCCATTTTTGGCTCCGTTGCTCCTGCTTGGCGCAGGCCTGGCACTGGCCTTGGTGCTGGTTCCCTTGGCCTGTGCCGCCGCCCTGCGGATTTCAATTTCCTGATGAATACCCTGAGCCTGTGGTTCCACAAATTCGGATCGCCGCCGACCTTCTACCGCTTGAGCCGACTGTTGTGCCCATGGCTGTTTGCTGCCGCCTGCCTGATCGGAGCCGTTGGCCTGTATGCCGGGCTGGTTCTTGCGCCCGCTGATTACCAGCAGAGCGATGCCTACCGCATCATCTTCATCCATGTTCCCTGCGCATGGATGAGCCTGTTCGCCTACATTTTCATGGCGGCCAATGCTTTCATCGCCGTGGTCTGGCGCATCAAGATCTCGGAAATCCTCGCCATGGCCAGCGCACCGGTCGGTGCCATGTTCACCGCCGTGACCCTGTTGACCGGAGCAATCTGGGGCAAACCGATGTGGGGAACCTGGTGGACCTGGGATGCACGCCTGACCTCGGAACTGGTCCTGCTGTTCCTGTACCTCGGCGTCATCGGCCTGTTCAGCGCCATCGAGGACAGGCGCCAGGCAGCACGCGCAGCAGGATTCCTCGCATTGATCGGCATCGTCAACGTGCCCATCGTGCATTTCTCGGTGAACTGGTGGAACACCCTGCACCAGGGATCGACGGTGCGCCTGCTGGGTCCGTCGCGCATCGATGCGAGCATGCTATGGCCGCTGCTGCTGATGGCCCTGGCCACCCACATCTGGTTCTTTGCCAGTGTGCTGGCGCGTTCCAGAAGCAGCGTGCTGGAGCAGGAATCGGGCAAGGAATGGGTCCGCGAGATCGTGCAGGCACAGGGAGTCCGCCGTGAATGATTTCCTCGCCATGGGCGGCTACGCAACCTATGTCTGGTCGTCGTACGCGATCTTCGTGGCCGGCCTGCTGATCGACTATCTCGCACCACGCTGGCGCAACCGGCGCATCATCACCGAATTGCATGGTCGCCTCGCGCGGCAGAAAAAGAAAACGGAAACCGCAACATGACGCCAACCCGCAAACGCCGCCTGATCATGATCGGCGCCATCCTGGTCGCCGCCGCCGCGGCAACCACCCTGATCGTGCTCGCGCTGCAACAGAACATGACCTACCTGTTCACGCCCAGCGAGATACTTGCCGGCAAGGTCCCCGACGGTGCGCGCTTCCGCATCGGCGGCATGGTCAAGGAAGGTTCGGTCGAGCGCGGCCAGTCGCTGACTGTCGCCTTCGTTGTCACCGACGGTGACGGCGACATGCGTGTCGAATACAACGGCATCCTGCCCGACCTGTTCCGTGACAAGCAGTCGGTGATTGCCACCGGCTCGATGCAGGGCAATCAATTCCTCGCCACCGAAGTGCTCGCCAAGCATGACGAAACCTATGTACCACGTGATGTGGCCGAGGCCATGGACAAGGCCCATCGCAAGCACAATGTTCCTGCCGAGGCCGACAAGCCAACGCCGTGAACCAGGCTCCAACCCCTTAGTTACGCACACCACTCCTGACACCAGGCACCGCCATGCTTCCGGAACTCGGGCAACTTGCCCTCATCCTCGCCCTCCTGCTCAGCGCGGTCCAATTCGCACTGCCGATCATCGGCGCGCACATTGGCAACCAGGCCTTGATCCGGGTGGCCCGTCCCGCTGCGGCGGGTCAGTTTGTCTTCGTGGCCATGGCTTTCGGCGTGCTCACCTACGCGTTCCTGAGTCAGGATTTTTCGGTGGCTTATGTCGCGCAGAACTCCAACCTTGTGTTGCCTTGGTACTACCGACTATCGGCAGTCTGGGGTGCGCATGAAGGATCGCTGGTGTTGTGGATCCTGATCCTCAATATCTGGACCATTGCTGTCGCCGCATTCAGCCGCCGCCTTCCAGATGAATACATGGCACGGGTGATCGGTGTGCTCGGCTTCGTGAGCCTCGGCTTCCTGCTTTTCACCGTAATCCTCTCCAATCCGTTTGCCCGCCACCTGCCGCCGCTTGCCGATGGCAACGATCTGAATCCTGTGTTGCAGGACATTGGCATGATCATGCATCCGCCCATGCTCTATATGGGCTACGTGGGCTTCTCGGTGGTGTTCGCGTTTGCCATTGCCGCCCTGCTTGGCGGCAAGCTCGATCAGCAATGGGTGCGCTGGTCGCGACCGTGGACAAACGCCGCCTGGGGCGTGCTCACCCTCGGCATTGCACTGGGCAGTTGGTGGGCCTATTACGAACTCGGCTGGGGCGGCTGGTGGTTCTGGGATCCGGTCGAAAACGCCTCGTTCATGCCGTGGCTGGTGGGAACCGCCCTGATCCACTCACAGGCGGTCACCGAGAAGCGTGGCAGCTTCCGCGCCTGGACCCTGTTGCTCGCAATCTTTGCATTCTCGCTGTCCCTGCTGGGCACCTTCCTGGTCCGATCCGGGGTGATAACTTCGGTGCATTCCTTTGCCAGTGATCCTGATCGCGGCCTGTTCATCCTCGCCTTCCTTTCCATAGTCGTCGGCGGTTCACTGCTGATCTACGCCCTGCGCGCGCCCCGCATCGCCGGCGGTGAACCCTTCGCCGGGGCCTCCCGCGAAACCATGCTTTTGATCAACAACCTGCTGTTCACCTGCGCCGCCGCCATGGTCTTCCTCGGGACCCTGTATCCGCTGTTTGCCGAGGCGTTCAACCTGGGACGCATCTCGGTTGGCCCGCCTTACTTCGGTACCTTGTTCGTGCTGTTGATGACCCCGGTCGTGGTGCTGATTCCGTTTGGTCCCCTGCTCAAGTGGCGGGCAGGCAACCTGCGTGCTGCATTCAAGGCGTTGCGCCCGGCGCTGCTGCTTGCCCTGCTCGCCATAGCCATCGCCTGGTTGTTGAGCGAGCAGGCCAGTTGGAAAGGCATTCTCGGCATGGCCGGCGCAATCTGGGTGGGGCTTGGCATCCTTTCCTATGCGGTGATGCGCTGGCGCAATGCACCAGCCGGCCGGCGCTACACCGCGGAAATGCTCGGCATGATCGTTGCGCATTTTGGTGTCGCGGTATTCGTTTGCGGTGTACTGGTCACCGAAGGCACCAGCATCGAAAAGGATGTTCGCCTCGACAAGGGCGAGAGCGTCTCCTTGGGCGCGTACACATTCCGCTTCGACGGGGTTGCGCACACCCAGGGCCCGAACTACATCGCCGACCAAGGCACGATCACGGTGACCCGCGGCGACAAACAAGTCGCCACCATGCATCCGCAGAAGCGTCAATACACGCGCACCGCGCAGGCGCAGACCGAGTCCGACATGGACCCCGGCTTCACCCGTGACCTGTATGTCGCGCTCGGCGAGCCGCTCGGAGACAGTGGTGCATGGTCGGTACGCGTGTATGTCAAACCGTTCATTCGCTGGATCTGGCTTGGGGCGCTGCTGATGATGATGGGTGGCTTCGTCGCCGCCACGGATCGCAGGTTCCGCGTGCTGGCTTCCGATCCACTGCAGGAAACGGCGCCCGGCACTTCCCCCGCGACAAGCTTGGCAGCGGAGAGCGCAACGTGATCAAGCGTTTCCTGCCGCTGATCGGCTTTGCCCTGGTGGCAAGCCTGCTCGCGTTCGGCATTTCCTACATGCGCAACAATTCCATGAACGAAGTGCCCTCGCCGTTGATCGGCAAGCCGGCGCCTTCGTTCAGGCTGCCGGTGCTCAACCAGCCGGAACGTTTCGTGAGCAATGCCGATCTTGCCGGCAAGCCATACCTGCTCAACGTGTTTGCCAGTTGGTGCTTCGCCTGCCGCGAGGAACATCCCCTGCTGATGGCGGAAGGCAGGTCACTCGGCATTCCCGTGGTCGGATTCAACTACAAGGATGAAACCGCCGACGCGACACGCTGGTTGCAGCAATATGGTGATCCGTATTCCGTGGTCATCGTTGATCGCGATGGCGCCATTGCCATCGATTTTGGCGTGTACGGAGCACCCGAGAGCTTTCTCGTCGATGGCGAGGGGATCATTCGCTACAAGCAGATCGGACCGATCACGCCGGACGTGCTGGCATTCGAACTGAAGCCACTGCTGGCGTCACTGAAGGGAGCTGCGCCGTGATGCGTGCTTTTTCATTTGCCCTGTGTCTCGCACTGCTGGTGCCGGCCATGGCATGGGCCATCGATGCCCTGCCCTTCAAGGATCGCGCCGAGGAGTTGCGCTTCCAACACCTCACGCGCCAGTTGCGCTGCCTGGTTTGCCAGAACGAAAGCCTGGCCGACTCAAGCGCCGACCTGGCCAAGGATCTGCGTCGCGAAGTATTCGAACAGATGCAACAGGGCAAGGACGATGATGCGATCCGTCAATACCTGACGGAACGCTACAGCGATTTCGTCTTGTATGACCCACCCTTGCGCGGGGCGACGATTCTGCTCTGGTTTGGCCCGCTGCTGGTTCTCTTGATCGGAGCGGCCGCCGTAACCCGCATCGTGCGCAAGCGTTCGGCAATCCAGCACAACACAGCACCCGGCAAGGGCACCGAGGAAGATTGGTAATGACCACGTTTTTGATACTGGCGGCCGCGATGTTGGCCGTTGCCCTCGCCTTTCCATTGATTCCCCTGCTGCGCAAGCGCAACGCCAGTGGCGGCGCTGCGGGCGCGGATCCGCGACGCCTCAAGGCCCTGCGTGATGCGCTGGCGGCCGGCGTGATCGATGAAGCCGAATTCAAGGCCAAGCAGGTGGCGATGGGCGAAATGCCGGCGAACGCTACGCACCGGCGGGGAAATCGCGCGGGCCTGTGGGCTGCCATGACCGTGGCAGTTTTGATGCCTCTGGGCGCCATCCTGCTCTACCCGGACATTGGCCAGCCGGATGCCATGGATCCGCAACGCTGGGTTCAGCAGAGCGCCTCGCCGGAACATGAAGCCGGCGTCGACATGGACCAGGCCGTGGCCGGACTTGTCGCCAAGCTTGAGGCAAATCCCGACAATGCCGATGGCTGGGCCTTGCTGGGGCGTGCCTATCAGTCCATGGGCAAGTTCGCCGAGTCGCGCGATGCGCTCAAGCGTGCCCACGAATTGCTGCCGGACAGCCACGATCTCACCGTGGAATACGCCCAGGCCCTGGCGCTGGCATCCGAAGGTCGGCGCATCGCAGGTGAACCCCGGCAGATGCTGGAAGCCGTGCTGCACGAGGACCCGAACCATCAGCGTGCTCTCTGGCTGATCGGCATCAGCGATTATCAGGCGGGTGATTTCCGCGCCGCCATAGATGCGTGGAATCGCTTGCTGCCCGCGCTTCCGGCTGGCAGCGACATTGCCGAAAGCGTGCGCGCGCAGATCGCAGAAGCGCAGAAGCTGGCGGGCATTGAACCGTCGGCATCAACTCCCGCGGCCGCAACGCCGATGCCCGTACCAGCAGCGCCCGTAGCGCAGGAGTCCGCCACGCCCACGGCAACGAGTGGGCCACAACTGACCCTTCGCGTCAGCCTCGATCCGTCGCTGGCCAGCCAGGTCAAACCCGACGCCGTACTCTTTGTGTTTGCGCGCGCCGAGAACGGTCCTCCCATGCCACTGGCCATCCAGAGACTTGCCGCCAGTCAACTGCCAACCACCCTGGTGCTCGATGATTCCATGGGCATGATTCCCGCCATGAAACTCTCGGGTTTCCCGAAAGTGGTCGTTGGTGCGCGAATCTCGGCCAGCGGCAATGCCAGCGCCCAGGCTGGAGATTTGCAGGTCATGGTCAGCGGCGTGGACACGGATCGCAAGGAGCCGCTCGACCTCATCATCAATTCAGTTGTTCCCTGAAACCTGATTTCCGAAGCAGCAGCACTGACAGTCCGTTTCGATGACCGAATCTCCGCAGTTGTTTGCATTGGCCAGTCCGTTCGCAATGAAGCGCGGAGGTTCGCTGCTGCATGGACATCTCGCCTATGAAACCTGGGGCACGCTCTCGCAAGCACGCGACAATGCGGTGTTGATATTGACCGGCCTCTCCCCCAGCGCACACGCGGCTTCCAGCAAGGCGAACCCCGAAACGGGATGGTGGGAGGACATGGTCGGACCGGGCAAGCCGATCGACACCACGCGCTGGTTCGTGATCTGCGTGAATACGCTGGGCAGTTGCAAGGGCTCCAGCGGACCGGCATCCATCAATCCGGACACCGGCGACACCTATCGACTCGATTTTCCGGAACTCAGCCTGGAAGATGCAGCCAATGCCTCGCATCAACTGGTGCAAGGCCTCGGGATTGAACGCCTGGCCTGTCTCGTCGGCAATTCCATGGGTGGCATGACCGCCCTTGCCTACCTGGTGCTGCATCCGGGTTCGACACGCGCGCACATCAGCATTTCCACCGCGGCCCAGGCCCAGCCGTTCGCCATTGCGATCCGCTCCCTGCAGCGCGAAGCCATTCGTCTGGATCCGAACTGGAACCAGGGTCACTACGACGAGAGTCGCTACCCCGAAGCCGGCATGAGCATCGCGCGCAAGCTGGGCGTGATCACCTATCGCTCGGCCATGGAATGGGTGGGTCGATTTGCACGCATCCGCCTGGATTCCGAGCAACGCGAAGACGATCCGTTCGGCGCCGAATTCCAGGTGGAATCCTATCTGGTCGGCCATGCACGCCGGTTCGTGCGCAGTTTTGATCCGAACTGCTACCTGTATCTGTCCAGGGCCAGCGACTGGTTCGATATCGCCGAATACGGGCATGGCAGCGTGAATGCTGCGCTCGCCGGAATCCGGCTTGAACAGGCGCTGGTGATCGGAGTCAGCACCGACATCCTGTTTCCGCTTTCGCAACAGGAAGAAGTTGCCGAAGGCCTCCGCGGCGGCGGCGCCATGGTCGAATTTGCCGCCCTCGACAGTCCCCAGGGTCACGACGCGTTCCTCGTCGATATTGCCGGGTTTGGTGGCGTGATCGCACCATTCCTTGCCTCGCTGTAGACTTCCTGCTCAAGCAATCGGCGCGCGCCGAATGCGCAACCCGTAAACGAACTGCCAGGTTTCGATCAATGCTTGCCATCGAATTTCCCGGATCGACGCGTCTCATAGAAGAACTCGACGATGCGGTTCGCAACGATTGCACCACCTCGATCACCGACGCATTGCGCCAGGCACTGTGCCGCCTGATGCGCGACCAGGCCGTCAGCCTTCCGGCTTGTGTCTACCAAGCCGCTACCGACCACTACGCACGCCGCGAGATCTATCGAAGCGAAGACCTCGGATACAGCGTGATCGCGATGACCTGGGGACCAGGCCAGGGCACTGCCCTGCACGATCATTGCGGAATGTGGTGCGTCGAGGGGGTCTGGCACGGGCAAATCGAGGTGACCCCCTATGAGCTCGTCCAGCGCGAAGCAGAGCGCTTCCGTTTTGAATCTCGCGGCACCATGCTCGCTGGCCCGGGATCCGCAGGCAGCCTGATACCACCCCACGAATTCCACACCATCCGCAACCCGAGCGACTCCGCCATTGCGGTGACCCTGCACATCTATCGCGGATGCATGACGTCCTGCGCGGTTTTCAATCCATCCGCCGATGGCTGGTACGCTCGCGATCAACGCCAGTTGTCGCTGGATCAGACCCATTGAAGCCAATCAGCTTGAAACTGCCACCACGTTCTGGCGTATACTCCGCGGCCCCGCGCCGAAGTGGCGGAACTGGTAGACGCGCCGGACTCAAAATCCGGTTCTGGCGACAGAGTGCGAGTTCGATTCTCGCCTTCGGCACCACCCCTGAAACCCTGCCGAGACCTTGCGCACGGCATCCGTGGCACGGCATCATGCCCCATCGTTGGGCGGTCTCTTTCGGGGCTGACCCATTCAGGCGAGCAATCGGGGGCTCCTACCAGATGTCTGTCGTCCGCGCATGATCGAGTTCGGTCACAGTTCCCATGTTGGCTTGCGACGCGAGCACAACGAAGACACCTACTACGCCGATTCGGACATGGGCGTCTGGCTGGTCGCCGATGGCATGGGTGGCCATGAACATGGCGAAGTCGCCAGTGCCATTGCCCGCGATACCCTGATCGAGGAAATCCGCAAGGGCACCACCCTCGAGCGCGCAGTGCAAATGGCCGATGAGGAAATCATTCGCCATTCCAACCGGCGCAGCGAAGCCCTGCCGATGGGCACCACCATTGCCACCATGCGTCTGCTCGGCGAGCAGGAATTCGAGATCGCCTGGGTCGGCGACAGTCGAATCTACCTCTGGAATGGCGCACTCAAGCAGATCTCGCAGGATCATTCCTATGTGCAGGAATTGATCGACCAGGGCGCGATCACCGTTGAACAGGCGCGCAATCATCCACACCGCAATGTGGTGACCCAGGCCTTGGGCGTGACCGACCCGCAATCCCTGCGCGTGGAACTGGTGCGCGGAGACTTCGGCCCCGGCATGCAGATCCTGTTGTGCAGCGATGGCCTCACCGAGGAAGTCAGCGATGCGGAAATCGCCGCGCTGCTGGCGCGTACGGAATTGTCCGCCCAGGAATGCGTCGATCAATTGATTCTCGCCGCCCTCGATGGCGGCGGCTCGGACAACGTCACCGTGATCCTGGTCCGCAAGCGCTGAAGCGCTGGCGGTCAATCGCCTGGCCGGGAAGCCGGCATTTCTCACCCTGCTGATACGACTCGCGGCACGCCCGAACCGCTGGGCGGAGCAAGCCCCGCACAGGGGCGACAGGCGGGTGATCGTGGATCCGCGAGCGGAGCAAGCTCCGCTCGAGGACGGCAGCCGAGCAAGCTCGGCTCTACATGGGAAGACGCGTGCGAAACTGCAGGTCTGCTCGCCAGCGCTTCAAGGAGCTGCCGAACGCAAGGCCGCCAATGCGCTCTTGAATTTCTGCACCGACCAGGAATTCTCGTCCTTGATCACGGCGTACAAGGCATCGAGCCGCGCGCGCAACTGGCTGGCTTTCTCGGCATCCACCTTGCCGTCGTTCTCGAACGCGACCACCACCGACTGCGCCGCCATGGCCACCTGCTCGGCCGAAGCGTAGTCTCGATACTCACCGCGCTCTGCATCCGCCTGGATGCTGGACAAGATCAAGTCCAGGCTCTCCGGGCCGTAGTTGAATGCCGAAACGGTGGGCAACAGGGATTCAATGCTGGCACGCAGGCGCGAGGCGGCAGCCATCGTGGCGCTGCGACTTTCCGTGGTTGCCTTGTGCAGCGCACGGATCTGTTCACCAATCCGGCTTGCCGCCGCCTTGTCCACCGGTGCCAGCACATGGCGGAACATGAGCATGTTGGCATCGTTCAGGCGCACCACACCGGGACCAAGCCCGGTTCCCGGCCGCGGCCCCCACTGATTGCCGGACATCAGCTTGTGGCAGGCGTGGCAGTCGAACATGACCAATTCGGGGAAGATTCCCTTCCAACCGGCCTTTTCATCTTCCACCAGATCAAGCAGGTTGACCGCCGCAACGCCCTGGCCCACTGCCCAGTCGCGCACGCCATTCCACTGGCCTTTGCGCTTGGTCCAGGCCTCGCCGATCTTGTAATGCGGGTGCAGCCAGGTGAAGGTATCCAGTTCGAATGAAAGCCGGGGGTGACCGGCACCCATGATGCGGTGGGTGATCATGCGGTCATTCGTACCCATGTGGCAGGAAAGGCACAGGCGTGCTCGCGCCACCGGGTCATCGGTCGGGTACATGCCGTTCTTCAGGTTGTCGGCATGCGTGACGCTGCGGTCGGCGTGGGCATTGAGCCACAGCTCGGAACCACCGTGGCAGGATTCGCAACCCACGCCATCGGAAATCTGGAAGCGGTCGCCGCGCTTTTCGACGGCGATGGAATCGGCATGGCAATCAAGGCAAATCTTGGCCTCTGCCGGATCACCGATGCCCAGCTTGCGTGCGATGTCCCTGGATGCCTGACTGCCCAGGGTCTGCCAAGCCTTGGCGTGCGGATCGAACTCTTGCCAGACGGCAAATTCGTTTTGCAGCACGTTGGAATCGCGGAATGGCTGTGATGCCCCGTGACAGACGCTGTTGCTGCAACTTGCCACGCCAAGATGCTTGTGCGCCTCTATCGCCTGGACTGCGGTACTCGCAACGCAGGGTGCGGAGAAGACCAGAGCCAAAATGACGACCAATAACGCAGTTGCAAGATGCTTCATGATGCACTCCCCGCGGCTATCCGAATGGAATCACGATCGGGCAACACTCCCCAACCCGATTATGCACCACAAACGCGGGCATTCTCACCCACGGCCCACGCCTGCCCCGGTTTGGCAGGCCGACATCGCCCCTGGCAATGGGATTGGCTATCCGATCCTGGCAGGCGGCTGGGCGGAACCCAAGTCGGTGCTGACGGCACAACCCGTCTGGATCAACGACCAAACACTCGGACCTGCACACTTCTTCTCGATGGAAACCATGCGCAGGCGATGCGCTTCCTGCTCCCCGGCATTGGCGTACTGGACGCGAAGCCCAAGGCCAGCCACCGGACCTGCATGCACGGTCGGACCGGCCCTGCGCTCGGTGTCCATTACCAATCCAAGGTCTGCTTGCCCCGCGGTCATCGCGAGATAGACATCGGTCAGCAGCTGGGCATCGATCAAGGCACCATGCATCTCGCGATGCCGGTTGTCGATTTCCAGGCGCTTGCACAAGGCGTTCAGGCTGTTCTGCTGTCCGGGGTACTTCTCGCGCGCCAGCAGCAGCGTGTCCAGCACGGCACCACGGGAAGCCAGCGGCAGCGAACCGGGAATGGCCATTTCCAGCTCCGCGTCCAGGAAGGCCAGATCAAACGACGCGTTGTGGGCAATGATCTCCGCGTCGCCGAGAAATTCCATGAAATCCCCGACGATCTCCATGAATCGCGGCTTGTCTGCAAGAAAGGCATCGTCGATGCCATGCACGGCACGCGCGCCCTCGTCCACCGCACGATCCGGATTGAGGAATGTATGAAAGGTGCGGCCGCTGCGCTGTCGTTCCAGCAGTTCGACACAACCGATTTCAATCACGCGGTGACCTTTGCGCACCTCCAGCCCCGTGGTTTCGGTATCCAGGACAACCTGCCTCACCGTATCTCCTCCCTTGCTGCTTCAGCCGCCTGGCGCGCCAGCACATCGACGCGCTCATTCTCGATATGGCCCTGGTGCCCACGAACCCATTTCCATTCGACCTTGTGCGAAACCATGGCGGCGTGCAGGCGCTCCCACAAGTCACGATTCTTGACCGGATCACCGCTGGCCGTGCGCCATTTCCGGGAAATCCAGCCGGTCAGCCACTCCTGGGCGCCTCGCATAACATACTGGGAATCCGTGGTCAGCTCGACCATGCACGGCTTGCGCAACGCTTCCAGGCCGCGAATCACCGCCATGAGTTCCATGCGGTTGTTGGTGGTGTCCGCCTCGCCGCCGTGCAATTCACGTTCATGACCGCGATGGCGCAGCAACACCGCCCAGCCACCGGGCCCGGGATTTCCGAGGCACGCCCCGTCCGTGTACAGCTCCACACGGCTCATGCACGAGCCCGACGACTGGGCATCTGAACCAGGCCTCCGGCAAAGCCAGCTTCCGCCTTGCGCGATGGAAGTCCAGCCAGACGAGTCGCAACCGCAGGCTTTTGCGCAAGCAGCATCCAGGCCGCGTCCCATTGCGTGGCCAACCCCTCTTCCACTCCCGGCCCCAGCCGATACGTGGAAGCAGGCCATCTGCCCCCCAGGTACCTGCGTTGGGTTGTTTCCAGGTTCACACCCTTCAACAGCCGGCCCATCTGCGAGGCGCGATGATGACGGGGCATGCGCATGCCGTTGCGAGTCTGCCCGAGGGACCACAATCGCCATGGGCTCAACGGATTGAGGCCAAACACAAGCACCGTCCCGCCGGGCACCAGAAGACGCGCAATTTCTTCGATCAACGGCGACTCCGTGGGCAGCAGGTCAAACACATGGCGGATCACGATCATGCGGACGCTCTCGCTGCGAACCGGCAGATTGTCGAGATCGCAGGCAAAGGTCCCGACCCACCGCTTTCCGGCCAGGAACAAACTGGCCAGTTCCGGGTGACTGGGCAATGTCTCGGCGTACTCGCCTGGCGAGGGGCGCATGGACAACACACAGCCGGCGGCAAGCCGCTGCGCCTCGCGCCGCACCATCTGCCATTCTTCGGCAACCAGGCACCGCAACGCAGCCAGTTCAAAGGGATTGTCGTTCTGAGCCTTCACGGACCTCGGCGCAAACCGGTAGCGGGCAGGAAAATCGGGACCTGTCGAGTTTATCCCGGGATGAGGTTCCACGCTGCGCGCGTTTTGCGGAATGTACCCCCCTCTCGTCGATATGGACGAATGCACTTGCCTGCCGTAGTCCCAGCGAAGATAGTCTCATCGACATGGAAAACCTTTTCCTACACCCCATCCGCGTCTTGCGCGACAACTATGTCTGGCTTGTGGCCACAACGGCAGGTGACGCCGTGCTGGTTGATCCCGGAGAGGCCGCCCCGGTTCTGGCCGTATTGCAAGAACGACGCCTGCGGCTGCGCAGCATATTGCTCACCCACCACCACCCGGATCACATCGGTGGCGTCGCAGGCATCCTGGCGGAGTTCGACGCGCAGGTCATCGCGCCGCGTGATCCGCGCATCCCGTGCGCCAACCGGCACGTTGACGACGCCAGCAGGATCGGGATCCCTGGAACCGAACTCGAATTCATGGCAATCCATGTTCCGGGTCACACCAGCACCCATGTCGCCTACCATGGTCACGGCTTGCTTTTCTGCGGCGACACGCTTTTCAGTGTTGGCTGCGGACGACTTTTTGAAGGCACCCCGCAGCAGATGCTCGATTCCCTGAGCAAGCTCGCTGCGCTTGCTGCGGACACGAAGGTTTGTTGTGGGCACGAATACACCGAATCCAACTGCGCATTTGCCCTGGGCCTGGAACCCGGCAACAGCAGACTCCAGCAGCGCGCTGCGCAGGTAGCGCACTTGCGCGCGGCAGGCCTTCCCAGCCTGCCATCCACTCTTGCCGATGAAATGGACTGCAATCCGTTCCTGCGTACCGACTCTGCGGAAATCCGCGCGTCGCTCTCGCGCGACTTGCCTGAGGATGCAAGCCCGGTTGAGGTGTTTGCCGCCGTCCGTGCATTGAAGGATGCGTTCTGACATGCCGGGTAGATGGCACCATCACAATGGCCGGGTCGCCGCTTTTGCAATCGCCCTCGTGCTTTGCGCTTGTTCCACAAACAGGACCCGACCAACACCCGAGACGCAAACGCCACCACCATCGCCTGCGCCTTCCGTCGGGGTGGACGATAATCCTGCACCGGAAGCAAACACCAAGGCTCCTGAACCGGCGACGCCATGGCAGCGCGTACGCAATCGCCTGCTGACCGGGGATTGCCAGGCGCGGACCCCGGTGTTCAAGGAAGCGCGTCGCTTCCTGCGCAATCCCGATATGTTCCGATCGGCATGGCGCGAAGCCATGCCATTCCTGTTGTTCGTGGTTGGCGAAATCGAAAGGCGCAACTTGCCCGGAGAAATCGCGCTGGTTCCATTTGTCGAAAGCCGCTACCAACCGCTGCCGGGCTCGGGTCAGGGTGCAGCCGGAATCTGGCAATTGGTTCCGCGAACCGCGCGTGCTCACGGCCTTGAGGTATCCAGTGCCTACGACGCACGCCTCGACGTCGTCGAGTCAACCCAGGCTGCCCTGGCGCTGTTCGAACACCTGGAACGGGAATTCTCCGATTGGCGGCTTGCGCTCCTCGCGTACAACGCGGGCGAGTTCCGCCTCAAGCGCGCACTTGGCAAGGTCGAAAACGGGAATACTTCCCGACAATCCGTGGACAAGCTGCCCTTGAGTCCGACAACCCATCAGTTCCTCGATCGCATCGAAGCGCTTGCCTGCATCATCCAACTGCCGGAACTGCATGAGGCGCAATTGCCCAATCCAGACCCCGCTGACGTGCCGCAGGTGATCCAACTTGAAGGGCCCGTCGACATTCAACTGGCAGCGGCGTTGGCAGATATGTCCGAAGAAGCCCTGGCTCGCCTGAATCCGGGTTGGGAGCGTCGCACGGTCTTCGCAAACAAATCCTTTCACGTTCTCCTGCCCGCAACCATCAGCGAGACATTCATCCAGCGCCTGGCGCTGATTCCGCCACAAATGCACGCGCACTGGAGACGCGTGCGCATCACCGAGATCATGGACCTCGAGTCATTCGCTGGCAAAGTCAATTTCCCGGTTGACTTGCTGGCCAGCGCCAATCCCACCGCAAGCGATCGAGCGCTGCAGGCCGGAGATATGCTGCTGGTCCCCGATCCGGATGCACGCGCATCGCAGCGGCGCTTGGCGCAGGATCCCGCAACCCATGTGGTCCAGCAAGGCGATTCACTGTGGCGACTGGCGCAATCCCATGGTGTAAGTGTCAAGCAACTGCGGGAATGGAATGGACTTCACCCAGGTTCGATCCTGAAGCTCGGAATGCGCTTGCTGATCCGTGCGCCCGAGTATTGAGGAGTCCGCACATGCGCGGCGGATGACTCGGATAATCCGGATAATTCACGAGGGGGCACGGATGATCGCGGAGGATCTTGCGCCTGGCGCAAGGCGCGCGCAGCCCCAATGGGGGCTCCATTGGGGCGACAAGCAACGCAGTGCGCGCTGCAAGAGACCCGCGAGGGCCGTGCCAGCACACAATGGTCGCAGACAGTGTGTCATGTCGTCATGTCCTGTCGAAACAAGAGTGCTGTATGGGATGACGATGCCATTTTGTGGGACCTCATGAAGTATCCGGGTTAAACTGCGCGGCTTCGACAAACGCCGATTCAAGATTTCGCAAGTCAAGGGAGGTTGTATGGGATTTCTTCAAGGCAAACGCGCATTGATCGTGGGCATCGCCAGCACGCGGTCCATTGCTTGGGGAATTGCCCATGCAATGCATCGCGAAGGTGCATCGCTGGCATTCACTTACCAGAACGACAAATTGAAAAGCCGCGTCGAAGATGCGGCCAACGAGTTCGGTTCAAGCATCGTGCTGCCGCTGGATGTCGGCGTCGACGCGCAGATTGACCAGATGTACCGAGATCTGGGAACGCATTGGGATGGTTTCGACATCCTCGTGCATTCGGTTGGCTTCGCACCGCGCGAGGCCTTGCAGGGAGAGTTCCTCGACAATTTGACACGCGAGGCGTTTGCAATCGCGCATGACATTTCAAGCTACAGCCTGGCGGCACTGGCCAAGGCTGGTCGGCCGATGATGCAGGGACACAACGGTTCGATCCTGACCTTGAGCTATCTCGGCGCGGAAAAGGCCCTGGCAAACTACAACGTGATGGGCCTGGCCAAGGCAAGCCTGGAAGCCAACGTGCGCTACCTGGCTTACAACCTGGGTCCCGAAGGCACCCGAGTCAACGGTATTTCGGCCGGGCCGATCAAGACGCTGGCCGCCTCCGGGGTTGGCAACCTGCGCAAGATGCTTGATCACGTTGAGCACAGTGCGCCCCTGCGCCGAAATGTGACTCCCGAGGAAGTCGGCAATGTGGGTGCATTCCTCTGCTCGGATCTGGCCTCCGGCGTGACTGGAGAAATCGTCTACGTGGATTGCGGATACAGCACGGTCGGCATGACCGGACTCTGATTCGGCCCCATGAAATCCACAGGTGGGCATGGCCGTGCCCACCTGGATATCGCTGGCAGTTCGCAACCGAACAGCAGCTGCCTACATGCGGTCTTCGACCACCTTGATCTCGACCGCGCTGCGCAAGGCCGCCACAAAGTCGCGCGCCGCGGAACTTGCTTGCGACTGCATCAGGCTTGTCTTGGCCGCTTCACGCGTTTTTGCATCCACGCTGGTTGGATCCGCGTCCGCCACGACTTCGAGACTGAGCAGCGCAAACTGGTCGCCACCCAGATCCACAAGCTTGGTCTGTGGCTGGTCCGCGCTTGGACGTGGCAACCTGAAGGCGGCGGCCACCAGCGCCGAATCCAGATTGACTGCGTCGCGCCCCGTGCCATGGGCGTGCTGAACCTCAAGTTTGAGCTCATCCGCGAGCGACTTGAGGCTTTCACCTTTGCCCAGGCGCGCGAACAGGGCATCGGCCTGGTCCTTGGCCAACTTGCTTGCTCGCTCGGCAATGATTCGCTGCCGGATCTCGCCGGCGACCTCGTCCATAGGCTTGGCGGTCGCAGCCTTGTGTTCTGCAACCCGGACAACCACCAGATGATCGGGATCAAGTTCAATCTTGTCGGAATTGTTCCCCTGGACCAGAACCGAGTCCGAGAACGCGGCGCTGAGCACCGTCGGGTTGGATGCGATTCCCTCACCGCCTGACCGCGAGAACAAGCCGGTCTTCTGAACCGTCAATCCAAGTTCCCTGGCCGCAGGCTCAAGCGAGGTCGAGTCTTCGTACGTCAAGTCGATCAATCGACCTGATTTTTCGTTGAATACGCGCTCGCGTTCCGTATCGCTGTATTCCTTGGCCAGTTCGGATCGCACCTCTTCGAAACTGCGTGTGCTGCCCGGGCGAATGTCCCGCAGCAGGATCACGTGGTATCCCTCGGGCGAAAGCACGGGATCGGACACCTTGTCCTTCTCGAGCGCGTACAGCGCATTTTCGAAAGCAGGATCGGTCATGCCCTTCTCGATCCAGCCAAGATCGCCACCGAGCGCCTTAGAACCGAGATCAGCGGAATCCTTCTTTGCAAGCTCGGAGAAATCCTTGCCTTCACGGATTGATTTCACGATGGCTTCGGCTGAAGCCAGTGCGGTCTTCTGCTCATCCGGTCCACCCTTGCCCGGGATCTTGACCAGGATGTGCGAAGCAAGCCGCTGCTCCGACGAGACAAAGCGGGTCTTCTCCTTCTCGTAACGATCCTTCAGGGTTGCTTCGTCCGCCACCAGTTGGACATCCAGGGTCTTGCCATCAATCTCGAGGTATTCGAGGGCAACCTGCTCCGGATTCATGAACTCCTGCGTGTGTGCGTCGTAGAAGGTCTTGACCTCTTCGTCGCTCACTGCCGAATCTGGAGATGCCGGCATTGCGAGCTTCAAATAGCTGAAGTCCCGCGTTTGTCCGCGCAAACGCAGGTAATCGTCCACCTGGTTGTCGGTCACGAACGCGCTGGCGGCAATTTCCACCGGCAGTTCGCGCGAGGCGATTTCTTCGGCAACCTGGTTGGAAAAACCGACCGGCGTCTTGCCGATTGCCGCCAATCGCGCCCTATACAGGTTCTCGTCAAACTTGCCATCGGTCAGGAAGGCGGGAATCTTGAGGATCTCGCTGCGCAGCCGGTCGGCGGGAATCACAACGCCCAGTCGCTCATTGGCCTGCAGGATCACCTGCTCATCAATCATTTGATCAAGGATGCGTCGCTTGATCGCCGGTTGCTCGAAGAAGCTGGCATTGATCGCGCCGTTGGCCTGCTGGAGTTGCTGCTGCCTGAACTCATCGAAGCGCGTGCGGAAATCCTGCTGGCTGATCTCCTTGTCTCCGACTTTCGCCACGTAATCATCCGCCTGGGTGACGAAATACGACTCGATGCCGAAAAACGAAAAGGTGATGACGATCAGACCCAGAATGATCTTGGAAATCAGACCGGAAGTTTTTTCGCGAAGAGCCTGGAGCATGTACCGCCTCAACTAGTGATGTGCGTCGTGGAACCGCGAGCAATTGCCACGACTGGAACGCGCATGCCAACGCGTGGCAGGCAACCAAAAAAAGCAAGGGCGCCACGCGGGCGCCCTGCTTGGGAAGTACCGACTGGAGATGATCCAATCCGTCATCCCCGGCGTGAGCGGCCGGTATTGTAACCGACTCGCCCGCCAAGACGCGGGGTGGTGGGTGCTGAGGGTTTCGAACCCCCGACCCTCTCCGTGTAAGGGAGACGCTCTACCGCTGAGCTAAGCACCCCGATTGCGTCAGTTGATGGCGTCCTTGAGTCCCTTGCCGGCCTTGAATGCCGGAATCTTGGAAGCCTTGATCTTGATCGTGTCACCCGTGCGCGGATTGCGACCCGTACGGGCCGCACGCTTGCGCACGCTGAACGTGCCAAACCCGACCAGCGAGATGCTGTCGCCGGACTTCAGGGCCTTCTTCACCACCTTGAACATCGCTTCAACCGCGCGTTCGGCATCTGCCTTGGTCATATCGGCAGCATCAGCCACGGCGCCAACAAAATCACCTTTATTCATTATCAACTCCCTTTCGAGCAGCAACCTGGATTTGATTGGATTGAACATGTCGCGAGGTGCGAGCGTTGCGGATTTTCCGCCGGTGCGAACATGTTCCCCCGCGGATAGAACCGACCCGACTACGTATCGATTACCCGTGGCGAAGTCTTTATACCAGCGGCCCAGATACCGCGCAACACGAGGATTGGCGCGCCTTCCAGCGATTCCGACCACCTGAATCCCGGAGCAAAAATCGCGCCGCCCGTCAATGCCCGATGCGTCGCAGGTGAACTCGGCGCGAATGCGATCACCACGACTCAGTGCGGTCGTACAGGAGATTCGATTTCCCGCTCCGTCGATTTTGCCTGCGCGCCGACAGCTTCCACTGTCGCGCTGTGGCTGCTGGGAGTGACAGGATGCTCCAGTGCGATGTCGAGGACCTCATCGATCCATTTGACCGGACGGATCTGCAGCGATTCGGTAACGTTGGCCGGTATGTCCGCGAGATCCTTGCGGTTTTCCTCAGGGATGATCACCGTTTCCACGCCGCCACGATGGGCCGCCAGCAATTTCTCCTTGAGCCCACCAATCGGCAACACGCGTCCACGCAAGGTGATCTCGCCGGTCATCGCAACATCGGACCGCACCGGTATGCGTGTCAGTGCAGACACCAATGCCGTGCACATGGCAACGCCGGCGCTGGGACCGTCCTTCGGCGTGGCACCTTCCGGGACATGGATATGAACATCCAGCTTCTGGTGGAACTCCGGATCCACCCCGAGTCGGTCCACCCTCGCCCTGACCACGCTCAATGCTGCCTGGATTGACTCCTGCATGACATCACCCAACTGGCCGGTATGCTGAAGCTTGCCCTTGCCGGGCACGGTGGTGGCCTCGATGCTGAGCAGGTCACCACCCACCTCGGTCCACGCCAGGCCGGTAACCAGGCCTATCTCATTCTGAAGTTCGGCCCGGCCAAAGTTGAACTTGCGTACTCCAAGATAGTGGTCGAGATTCTCGCCACTGACCTCGGCAGCACGTCTGGAAGCAGTCGCCTTCCTGTTGGCGGCCAGCTTGTCCTTCGCCTTGCCCTTGCCTTGCTTGGGTGTGGCCAGGCTCAACTCCTTGACCACCTTGCGGCAGATCTTGGAGATCTCGCGTTCGAGATTGCGCACGCCGGATTCCCGCGTGTAGTAGCGGATGACATCACGGATCGCGCTTTCCCCGACAACCAATTCGGCGGCCTTCAGGCCATTGGCCTTGAGCTGCTTGGGCACCAGGTAGCGCTGCGCAATGTTCACCTTCTCGTCTTCGGTGTACCCCGGGATGCGGATGACTTCCATGCGATCGAGCAGCGGTCCCGGAATGTTCAGCGAGTTTGCGGTGGCAATCCACATCACTTCGCTCAGGTCGAAGTCGACTTCGAGGTAGTGGTCGTTGAACGCATGGTTTTGTTCCGGATCCAGCACTTCAAGCAGTGCCGATGCGGGATCGCCACGAAAATCCATCGACATCTTGTCGATCTCGTCCAGGACGAACAGCGGATTTCGCGTTCCGGATTTGGACATGTTCTGGATGATCCGCCCAGGCATGGAACCGATGTAGGTTCGCCGATGGCCGCGAATCTCGGCTTCGTCTCGAACGCCGCCCAGCGACATGCGAACAAACTTGCGATTGGTCGCCTTGGCGATTGACTGGCCAAGGGATGTCTTGCCTACGCCAGGCGGACCCACCAGGCAAAGTATCGGACCCTTCATTGTGCGGACCCGCTGCTGCACGGCCAGGTACTCGAGAATCCTGTCCTTGACCTTGTCCAGGCCAAAATGATCGGCATCCAGTACCTGCTGGGCCAAGTGGAGATCCTTGCGTACCTTGGTCCGTTTCTTCCACGGGGCACCAACCAGCCAATCGACATAATTGCGCACCACGGTCGCTTCGGCGGACATGGGCGACATCTGCTTCAGCTTTGCCAGTTCCGCGCGTGCCTTGGCCAGGGTTGCCTTGGGCATGCCCGATGCCTCGATCTTGCGTGCAAGTTCTTCCAGCTCGTTCGGGGCGTCCTCGGAATCGCCGAGTTCCTTCTGGATCGCCTTCATCTGTTCGTTGAGGTAGTACTCGCGCTGGCTCTTCTCCATCTGGTTCTTGACCCGACCGCGAATGCGCTTCTCGATCTGCTGAACGTCGATCTCGCCATCGACCAGCGCGATCAGCCGCTCCAGTCGATCAGCAACATCGGGTGTCTCGAGAACCTGCTGCTTGTCCTGCAAGCGCACCGACAGGTGGGCGGCAATGGTGTCCGCGAGTCGAGAAGGATCCTCAAGCCCGGCCAGGGTAGCGAGCAGTTCCGGCGGAATCTTGCGTGAGAGCTTTACCAGTTGCTCGAAAAGGGAAACCAGGGACCTGGAGATCACCTCGATTTCGCGCTCGTTGCGGGTATAGACGGGCTCCAGCGCACGCACGCGACCAGTCAGCAGGGAATTGCGTTCGGAGAAACCACTGATCTCCGCGCGGGAAGTACCTTCCACCAGAACCTTTATGGTGCCATCGGGAAGTTTCAGCAGTTGCAGGACGGTGGCAACGGTTCCAATGGAATACAGATCGCCAGGCCCCGGTTCATCGACGTCAGGGCTGCGTTGGGCAACCAGCAGGATCTGCTTGCTGGACTCCATGGCGGCGTCGAGCGCGCTGACCGATTTTTCGCGCCCGACAAACAGCGGAATGACCATGTGTGGATAGACCACGACATCGCGCAATGGAAGGATCGGAAGCTCGATCACATCGTCCGACAAGTTGCTTGCGATCTTGCTCGACATCTCCATCTCCCGAAATCCGGACCGGTCATAACCAGTAAAACGCAAAAGGCAGCGTGATTGCACGCTGCCACGGGGTCAAGTGCGGGCGCCGCGCCGCAATGCAAGGGGCCATGCCGGAGCTGCCGGCAACCAGCTAGTCCGCAGAGGCCGCACGCGCCTGCATGTTGCCCTGGTAGATGAGATAGGGCTCGGCTTGACCCTTGATCACCGCTTCGTCCACGACAACCTTGCTGACATGCTCAAGTGATGGCAAGTCGAACATCGTTTCAAGGAGGACCTGCTCCAGAATGGTGCGCAGGCCACGGGCGCCGGTTTTCCGGCTCAAGGCCTTCTGTGCAATGGCGGACAATGCGTCGGCCCGGAACTCCAGCTCCACGCCCTCCATATCGAACAGGCGCTTGAACTGTTTGGTGATTGCGTTCTTCGGTTCGGTGAGGATCTTGATCAGGGCCTCTTCATCGAGCTCTTCCAGGGTCGCGACCACAGGAAGGCGCCCGACGAACTCTGGAATGAGGCCGAACTTGATCAGATCTTCCGGCTGTACCTGACCGAGCAACTTGCCGGTATCCGCCTTGTTCCCACTGCTGCGGATCTCGGCACTGAATCCGATACCGGTGGTTTCGGAGCGTTGCTGGATGATTTTCTCCAGTCCCGCAAATGCCCCGCCGACAATGAAAAGCACGTTCTTGGTATCCACCTGCAGGAATTCCTGCTGCGGGTGCTTGCGTCCGCCCTGCGGCGGCACCGAAGCGACTGTGCCTTCAATCAACTTGAGCAGCGCTTGCTGGACGCCTTCACCGGAAACATCGCGCGTGATGGACGGGTTTTCGCTCTTGCGCGAGATCTTGTCGATCTCGTCGATGTAGACGATGCCACTCTGCGCCTTCTCTACGTCATAATCACACTTCTGCAGCAGCTTCTGGATGATGTTCTCGACGTCCTCACCGACATAGCCCGCTTCAGTGAGCGTGGTTGCATCGGCAATGGTGAACGGCACATTGAGCAGGCGCGCGAGGGTCTCCGCAAGCAGGGTCTTGCCGGAGCCGGTTGGACCAACCAGCAGGATGTTCGACTTGGCCAGCTCGACCTCGTCATTGCGGTTGCGCGACTCCAGGCGCTTGTAGTGGTTGTAGACGGCAACCGCGAGGACTTTCTTGGCCCGTGCCTGGCCGATCACGTATTGATCCAGGACTTCAAGGATTTCCTTGGGCTTGGGCAGGTGACTGCGCGCAGAGGCAGCCTTTTCCTCAAGCTCCTCACGAATGATGTCATTGCACAACTCGACACATTCGTCGCAAATGAACACGGATGGACCCGCAATCAGCTTGCGAACCTCATGCTGGCTCTTGCCGCAGAAGGAGCAGTAAAGGATCTTGCCGCTGTCGCCCGATCGGCCTTGTCGCTCGTCAGTCATGCCCTGCCTCGGGTGGTTTCACGTCATGCCGAGCGAGCATAACACAGCATTCCGGCCATGCCTGCGCAGGCCTGGCCAGGATCAAATGGATGCATTCAACCCCGATCAATGTCATCAAGCGGGGCGTATCGTCTCGTTGGGCCGACGCTCGAGCACCGCATCGATCAAGCCGTAGGCTTTGGCATCTTCGGCGTTGAAGAACAGATCGCGCTCGACATCCCTTTCAATGCGTTCAACGGATTGGCCGGTGTTCTGTGCCAACTCCTCGTTCAATCGGCGACGCAGGTAAAGGATTTCCTTGGCCTGGATCTCGATATCGGTAGCCTGGCCCTGGGCGCCGCCGGACGGCTGATGGATCATGACCCGGGAATTGGGCAGCCCGTAGCGCTTGCCCTTTTGTCCCGCTGCCAGCAGGAACGCGCCCATGCTGGCCGCCTGGCCGATGACCATGGTGCTGACATCGGGCTTGAGGAAGCGCATGGTGTCGTAAATGGCGAGACCCGCGGTAACCGAACCGCCCGGGCTGTTGATGTAGAGGTTTATGTCCTTGTCCGGATTCTCCGATTCCAGGAACAGCAACTGTGCAACCACCACGTTGGCAACGTAGTCGTCTATCGGGCCCACCAGGAAAATGACGCGTTCCTTGAGCAGGCGCGAGTAAATGTCATAGGCACGCTCGCCGCGCGAGGTCTGTTCAACGACCATCGGTACGAGATTGAGCGCCTGGCTCGCTTGATGACTCGACATGGAGGATCTCCGGCAGACTTCCTGTTGGTCAGACGCCTGGGCGCATGACGTCGTTGAAGCTCAGCTTCTGCTCGCTCACCTTGGCGTGCTGGGCAATCCAGTCAACCACCTGGTCCTCAAGCACCCGGCTTTGCAGTCCACTCATCAACTGGGTATCACGCGAATAAAGTTCAACCACCTGCTGTGGCTCCTCGTAGGTGGAGGCGATGGCGCTGAGCGCCTCGGAAACCCTGCGCGAATCAATGCGGATTCCATTCTGGCGCGCAATCTCGGCCAGCAACATGCCACCCGCCACCCGGCGCCTCGCCGCACCAAGAAACGGCTCATGGTCAACTGTTTCGCGCTTGTCGCGCGCTGATTGCCTGGCCAGTTCGCGAGCTTCACCAACAACCAATCCCTGCGGCAACTCCAGCGAGGCATGGGCATCGATCAGTCGCTCAACGGCCGACGCCTTGAGGCGCGAGGCCAGGGCCGCCGACAATTCGCGTTCGAGGTTTGCCTTCACATCCTCGCGGAAACGCTCGAGCCCGCCTTCGAACACGCCAAACCCGGCCAGGAATGCCGCGTCAAGCTCAGGCAGCTTGGGCTCCTGGACACGGACAATCTTGAAACTCGCGTTTGCCGACTTTCCAGCCAGCCCGTCGATCCTGAAATCGGCAGGAAAGTCGAGCTGCTTGTCGAACTCATCACCGACCACATGGCCGATCAGCAGGTTTTCCAGTTCGCTGAACAGCGCATTGGAGCCAACGATGGTGCCGACGCGGTCCGTTGCAGATTCCGGATAGCGGAAGTCAGCCGCCTGCGCAGAGAATTCGAACAACACCATGTCGTCCTTGCGCGCCGGGCGATCAACCGGATTCCAACTGCGCCGCTGCAAACGCAACGTCTCAATCATCGAATCGACATCAGCGACTTCGACGCCGGCGGTCTGCTTGACGATCTCAAGCCCGCTCACGTCAATCGTGCCGATCTCCGGCATGACTTCGAACGTGGCCACGTACTCGATTTCGCCGTTGTCCGGCCTGCCGCTGGTTGCAATCGACGGTTGCACTGCTGGACGCAGTTTTTCCGTGGCGACCGCCTCCTGAAAGGTGGAGCCGATCAATTCGGAGAGTGCCTCACCGCGGATCTGTGCGCCAAAGCGCTGCTCGATGACCTTGGTCGGCACCTTGCCGGGACGGAAGCCCTTGAGCCGCGCATTGCGTCCCATGTCCTGAACCCGGTTGCGAATGGTGTCCTCAAGGCGCGCGGCGGGAATGCGAACGGTCAGCTTGCGACCAAGACTGCCGACGTTCTCTAGTGAAACTTGCATGGATGCTCCTTGAAACATGGGTACCCGAGCATGGCTGGGGCGTGGCTAGCCGATAATCATAATTCATTGTTGAGGGGAATCGGAGAACCGACGGCCAAGTTTGGCGGATTCCGGACCCGCAAAGCCGTCTCCAATCCGGATTCCCGAAAGGGAGCCCCTCCCCACGAACCGTCGGGATCCCTCATTTCCTCTGCGCTGCGAAGTGGCAAAGCAATTGACCTGTCCGGGCCCTGACGCCTGTTTTGCGCCGATCCTGGACTGGTGCGAAAGGAGAGACTCGAACTCTCACGGGTTGCCCCACTGGAACCTAAATCCAGCGCGTCTACCAATTCCGCCACATTCGCAACGCCAGAATCCAACGCGTCAACGACGGGGACAATTGACGGCATCGGGATGGAGCGCGGGCCGATGCCCGAAGGGTTCTGTTTGGTGGGTCGTGAAGGATTCGAACCTTCGACCTATTGATTAAGAGTCAACTGCTCTACCAACTGAGCTAACGACCCAAACAGACAAACCAGTATACCAACACCCGACTTTCCGAAAAACCGGCAAGCCACGAATTTGGGGTGAGCGAGGGGATTCGAACCCCCGACAACCGGAATCACAATCCGGGACTCTAACCAGCTGAGCTACGCCCACCAGAATCAACTCTTGCTTTGCACACCGGGCGCCTTCCAAATCCCGGAAGCCATTCCCGACCCGAATCATGCCATCGCCATCCTGGCCTGGTTTTCCCGAACGGTGGCGCGCCCGACAGGAATCGAACCTGCAACCGTCGGCTTAGAAGGCCGATGCTCTATCCGGTTGAGCTACGGGCGCATCGTCAGTCGAATCATTGGCACAATTCCATCGTCCCGTCACGCCCGGAACAAACGGCGCGCCGCACATCGGCGGAGACAAAGCCAGAATGGTCGGGGTAGAGGGATTCGAACCCCCGACATCCTGCTCCCAAAGCAGGCGCGCTACCAGACTGCGCTATACCCCGCCGACCTCGATCCGTCGATACGCCCGCTCGGGCATCCCTCCCGGCAGGGCGCGGAATGGTAATGTCGCAGGACCAGCCCGTCAATGCGACGAAGCGTCCTGCTGAACGGGAAGATCAGCGATTTTCCGCAATACGATCTGCTTCACGGCATCGCCGTTGCGCTCTTCCTTCAGCTGGGATTGAAGATAGGCCCGGTACTGGGACTCCGGCATCCTGGATTGAATCAGGGTCAACGCCGACCCCAGCCCCGACCTCGCCGTGCCATTGTGCGGATCGATTGCCAGCGCTTCGGAAAATGCGTAAACGGCATCTTCTCCATAGCCACTGGACAGGTACTCCGAGCCATCCTTCAAACCTTGCTGCAAGGACGCTGCCTGCTGCTGGTCCAATCCCGAGACCGTCAACCAGCTCTGGATGGGGTCGGCCGCAAACCAGCCCACCACCAGCAACAGAGCGAGCACCGCCGAAGAAACGCCGCCGATCTTTCGCCAATCGGGTGCTTCAAAGGCACGCTGGAACGCCGCAGCATCCGCAAACCGCTGCTCCCGCGTGAACGCCAGGGCCTTGCGAACCGCCTGCCATTGCACGCGGCTCATGCTGGCCGGCCGCACTGGCCGCATCTTCTCGTTGCGCGCCACGTCTGCGCGCACGTGATTGAATGGATGCGCGCCCGCATGCAGGTAGTAGATGATGCAACCGAGCGCGTAGACATCGTCTGCGGGCGTTGGCCGCTGACGATTGAGCATCTCCGGGCTTGCGTAGTCGATGGTCAATGCGAACAGGTCGTCGGCATCGAAAACCGTGTCGTACTCGCGGCGTCTTGCGATTCCGAAGTCGAGGATCTTCAAGTCGCCGTTCTTGTCGATCATCATGTTGGACGGCTTGAGGTCTGCATGCGATAGCTCACGCGAGTGTGCGTAGCTCATGCCGGCCAACATGCCGTGTGCCAGACGCGTGCGCTCGCCATCACTCAAGGGTCGACTCGTCGACTCCCGCATGCGCGTATTCAGCGCCACGCCTTCAACCACTTCCATTGTCAGATAGACAAGATTGTTGTCGCGGTCGAAGTCGAACACCTTGACGATGTTCGGGTGATTCAGTTCCTGGGCATTCTTGGCTTCGCGCTGGAGTGCCACGAATGCCTTTTCGAATCCGACCAGATTGCCGGAAATGAACTTGATGGCCACGAAGGGATCGGGATCGAGCGCTTCCATCTTGCGGATGTCGCGCGCCCGGAAAACGGCCCCCATGCCACCACGCCCGAGCTCCTGCACCAGTTCGAATCGCTCCTTGATGAAATCACCGGTTTTTGGCAATTCGTCGCGATCCGCTGCGCTGCCCGCGGTACGCGCAGATGACGGCGAGGCTGAAGCACCAGTGCGCGGTGCCCCCACCTGGACGATTGGAGCCACAGAGATGGACACCGAGGTAGCCGTCGGAGGCTTTGGTGCCTCACCCACGGGCATCGAAACGTTGGTCTGATGCGCACCTCCGGAATGCCCCGCAGGAGGCCGGGCTGCGGGGAGCACCCGAGTCGCTCCCTGGGCATCGGCATCAGCCTCCCGGGTCAATACGCGGGTTGGAGGCGAGGCATTGTCCAGCAAGCGGGTCGGCGGCTCGGAAACCCGAGTGGGCGAATCCTCCGCTTCGTTCCGCCCCGGAATGATTTTCGTTGGCGCATCGGATCCGTCCCCTGCCCCCGGATTCCGCAAGGAAGTCTTTGCGTTTTCGTGCGACTCCAGGGTTTCACCCTGCGCCTTGGGTGCACCCGTGCCCTCAGGCTTGTGCCTATCGCTATTCATTGGCGCCACCGCGGATCACGCTGGCCATCAGAGTGGAATCCTCACATCAAAGCGCAGCGCCCAGCGGTTGAGATCCTGGAAACTGAAGGTCTGCAGATAGCCCACATTGAAATCCACGGTGCGGGTGCCGATCGGGCGGCTGAATCCCAGGCCCATTTCGGCAGTTCCATAGCGATTGTCCGGCTCGATCATCGAAAGGGTGAGGGATTCATTGCTTCCATCGTCATTGGCCTGGACAAAGCTTGTGATCAGGTCGTTGGATGCTCCGCTGTCGGCAAAGTAGTAGGCGCGCAGGTAGGGCCTGAATGCGCCGACCGACGTCGCGAAGGTTCGATCAACATAGGCACCCGCCGACAACGAACGATTGTTGTTGCTCCGTTCCGCGTAACGCAGGTTGAAGTCGGAGGGGCCGGTCTCCTGGAATGCTTCATAACGCGTGCGAACAAGCGAGAACTGTGCCTGGGGGGCAATCGTCCAGGTTCCACGCATGATTGTGTAGGTCACACCAAAACTGAAACCATACTGGTCGACGGATGGCTTGCCGGTGGCGATGTCGCGACCAAGGGACTGCATGCCGGTCCCGCTGCCGTCGAGTTGCATGATCTCGATCACGCGCTTTTGCGTGTAATCGCTGCGCAGGTAACTCACTGATCCATCGAAGCTGAGCCCATTGGGTATCGCGTATCCCGAGTAGAGATGCACCGAGCGCGAATCGGCATCCAGCGAGCCCTGCTCGTTGCTGTAGTCCGCATCAAGGCTCGAAAAGCCGAGTGCAACTCCGGCAAAGAACTGGTCAGTGAACCGATAGTCCACTCCGCCTGTGATGTTCCAGGTGTCGGATTCGAAGCCGGAGTTCGATTCCCGGCGATCACTCTCGCTGGATCCAAGATTCCCGTTCAGCCACATGCCCAGTCGTGTACCTCCGAGCAGGGTGCGCCGTTCTTCGTTGCGCTCGGACTGCGGATCGTCGGTCTGATTGAGTACCGCAAGACTTGCCAATGAAATCGGCATTCCATTGCTGAGCAGGGTCAGCCCTCCGGTACTGATGGTGCCGCCCATGTCGGCAGTGCGCAGCTCGGCAACGCGAGACGCCAGATTGTCAAACTGACCAGTAGCCAGGATTGGCGCCACGAAAGCGATAGCCGTGGTCTCGTCGGGAGCAATGGCAAGCAGATTGTTTTCCAGCACTTCTGTTGCAGCTTCCCTCACGGAACTCGGGGTATCCGGGTCTGCAACCAGTTCCGCTGCAACCTGGGTTGCCTGACACGCGGTACTCCCTGTTCCACCCCCACCCTGTCCACAGAAATTCGCGGTTGCGGTGCCCACTTCGCCGGCAGCCGGATCAACGCCCGGAATGCCGCCGGTGGCGTCTCCAATGTTCACCGAACCCAGGATGGTTACGCTCACGATGGGCGAATTGCTGCCCGGAATCACGCCCACCAATGGCTGGCCATCGGCGAGCACGCCCTGAAAGGATCCTTCCGTACGAACCACCGACAAGGTGCGTGCGGATGACTGTGGCGTCCCCAAAATGCTGATGTTCACGGATGCGCTTGCGCTTGATGGCGCGCCGCTTCCATCGTCGTGGCTAGTCAGGTTGAGCAATGCCGAACCGGGCGTGGACACGAAATCGGTACCGCTCACTGCGGTTCCGCCGACCGCGTTGAACGCGATGAGGGCTGTTCCATCAACGCTTGAACAACCCAGGGTCACGGTCAGTGGAATATTGAGGACCGTGTTGGCATTGCGCTCAACCTCGATGCTTGTCACCCCGTCACTGGGTTCCACGGTGAATGCAAACGCAACGCCCGGATCGGCACAGGCGGCAGCCGCCTGGGTTGCCGACTTGTTGTGGGAAACGTGGCTGTACGACTGCCCGCTCTTGCGCACCACAACCAGCTCCTGGAACGCGGCGGCAGAGACTGGCGCGACAAGTGCCGCCAGCAGGCTCGCACATGCCGCGTAGCGAACGCATCCAAGGGAACGGGACCCCGAACCAAGCGCGATCATGGCGTACCCCCGGCCGTCAGATTGATGGAATTGTTGGCCGGATTGACATCACCGGTTACCGGTGCCTCAAGCGTGGCGCTGCTGTTGGTGGTCAGGGCCACGAAAAGACTCACCGCCGATCCGGATGGAATCTGCGCCAGGGAGCACGAACTGCCCGAGCATTGGATACCCTGGGAGCTTGGCGGATTGGGACAGCTTACCGAGACACTGCCTCCCGCACCTTGCGTCGCCGTGCAGCCGGTCGAGAGCGGAGCCAGCAGTCGCACAGACGCTGCCGGGTTGACGCTTACCGTGATATTGCCGGCGCCGACGGCTGACAGGTTTACGATGTCAACCAGGGTGCCCTGAATGCCACCTGCGGAGAAGGCCCTGGGGTTGGCAATGGAAACATCCACCGGCAGTGCAATCGGGTTGCTCACGCTGCAGGAAACGCAGGTTGGCTGATCTTCGCCCGACACACTGACAGAGTTTGAAATCGCCGAGATCGCGGAGTCGGGAACCGTTGCCGAAATGACAACCAGCCGCTCTCCGGAGAATCCTTGTGGAATGGTGCAGACCAATTGCTCGCCAGGCGTTGGAGCCAAGGAACTGCACTGTACGCCGGCGCCAGGCTGGACACTCAGGCTCTCCACATTTGTCGGCAAAATGTCGGCAAGTACCACGGGCGCCAAAGTTGCCGCCCCGGAATTGGATGCCCGCAAGGTCCAGTTGATTGCCTGACCCGGGGCAACGGGAATTCCCGAGCTCGGGTTGGCCAGCTTGCTCACTTCAACCACAGGGCCAGCCGCTCCCGCGACAGGCAAACGGGAAATTGCCTGGCAGCTTGCCGGCGTGCACGAAACGTTGTCTCCGACAAAGAAGGCACGATTTGTCACTTCGCCGCTTGCGTTTGCGGAAACAACGGCATCAATGGTGTAGACGATCGACTCGCCAGGATTCAGGAAATTGATGCTATCCGCGATCGGGCCGGTTCCGCTGGGTTCCGGACAGAAGGCCTTGAAACCAACGCCCGTGCAGGTCCAGGCAAAGGATTCCAGTCCGTTGGGAATCGGATCGCCGATCTGCAGGTTTTGCGCAACGGTATCGCCGTCAACTCCGGTATTGGCAATGGTTACCGTGTACTGCACCGAGCCACCCGGATCCAGGCTGCTGCGGTTGGCCGTCTTGGTGACCTGGACGGAGGCCGGTGGCAGGTTCAGTGGAATCGACAAAAATACGCCGCAGCTTGCGGGCACACACGTGATCGGTCCCATCGACGAACCAACAGATCCCGAGTACTCGACAAACGGGTATTGGGTTGCACTGGTTACGGCAGCCACAATGGAATAGGTAAGGGAGGCACCCTGCGGCATGAAAGTCACCGTATCAACAACGTCACCTGTTCCGCTGCTCGTGCAGTTCGCTCCACCCGCGGCAACACAAGTCCAAGTTGTGCTGTCAACGCCCGCCGGAGCAAACGCCAACACTTGCATGTCCACTACCCCGGAACCCGCGCCTGCGCTCACCTGGAAGGTGTAATTGATGGTGTCGCCCAAGTTTGCTTCAGTCTTATCCGCCAACAACGTGAGCGTGATGGTAGAAGGTGGTGTCCCGGCGGGCGTTTCGATGACGGCCGATTCAACCTGGCAAGGCGTTGGCGTACAACTGGTTGGAGTGGCGGGTAGCGCATTGGCCGACACCTTGACCTCGGACCGCGGCACTCCATCAATTCGGCCTTCAAGCGAATAGACCAACCGACCGGAAGCGTTTTCAGTTCCCGCCAAGTCAGCGCTTGCGTCGTATGCCGGCAGGATCTCGACCACCTGGTTGAGCGGCCCAGCACCTTGGGACACGGGACACTCCCTTCCCCGGCAGGTCCATCGCAGAACCGATACCCCATCGTCCGCAGCCCCCGACGTGATGGCGACCTTGTGCGCCGACTCCGAGCCGAGATTGCGAATATCGAGAGTCCAGGCTGCACTCGCGCCCGGGGTAACGCTGTCCTGCGCGGGTGTCAGGGTCAGATCCAGATGTGCTGCGGGGATTTGTGACACCGGCAGTGTTATTGGCTGGATGCAGGAATCGTGCGCGCATCGACCACCCGCAGGCGGGGTTACCGAAGCAAGCAAACCGACTCGTGGGGGTGTCACCTGCCCGATGCGCGCACGAACCGAATACACGAGTGAGCCACCCGCCGGCAGCAATGCAATGTTGCCACTGACCGCACCGCTACCCGAGGCCAATGGACATGTTGCGCCTGCATGGCCAACACAGGACCAGTCAATGCGTTCAATGCCTTCCGGCAGGGGAATGTCCAATCGGGAGGCATGCGCATCGCTGCCGCGATTTTCCAGTGTCACCACGAAATTCCCCTGCCCTCCACTCAGAAGTTGGGCTTCTCGCGCATCGACTGACAGTTCCAGGAGCGGCCCTGCGCGAAGTTCTGCCTCATTGATGCAGGCGCGCATGCTGGGCGCCTGCTCCAGTCCCGGGAGACAATTTCCGCGAGCTTGCGGGACCGCCTTCAACACACTGTCGACCGCGGATTCCGCGGGCGCTGATGGATTCGCGGAAACATCAAAGCGCAACCCCGCACCACTGGGCATTTGTACCAATTGCGCCAGAATGCTTCCACTGCCATTCTGTTCTGGACAGGCCATGCCAAGCCCACTGCAAATCCAGCGTGTGCCGGTCAGACCATCCGGCCAGAACCCCTGGATTCCCATGCGACCGGATCCGGCACCCAGATTGAAAACATCCATCGAGTAATTCAGTGCGCCCGCTTCGCCGGCTTGCGCATTGCGCGCGTACTGGTCGAGTGCCAGTACCGGTACGGTCGCAAACCCGGCGCTTGCGACGCAAGCCGCATTGGCGCCGGATCGAGAACGACAACCCGCGTCAGCACCGGCTGGAGGCACCAGTCGTGCCACGGCTTGGACCTTCTCGGATGCGTTCGCACCTACCTGGGCAACGATGCGGTAAGTCAGGCGGGCGTTGCCATCCAATTGCGAGAAAACCTGCCGGATCGGACCACTGCCGGTCGCCACCGGGCATGCGCCGCCCGCACCGGATGAAACGCAGGACCAGGACGTGAACGCATCAATGCCTTGCGGCAACGGCACATCAAGAACCAGATTGCGCACCGACGCCGTGCCCGATGAGTTGCCCACATCGACGCGGTAGACCACGCTTTGTCCCGGGCTTGCTCCGAGCCGATCCACCTGCATCTCAATGGCAAGATCGCCGGATGAGGGAACCGCCGCTTCGTCCGCGAAACACGGCGGCGCGGATTCGCTGATTCCGCAGCGTGCACTCGTCGATGGCATCACCGACATGCGGGCCTGCGTGCGAATCGCGGAAGCCGGGTCAAAACCCACCGACACGTCATAGATGAGGCGCGCTGCAGCCGGCCATGCGGCAACGGCCTGCTGGATTGCACCGGACCCACTCGAACGCGGGCAACGCATGCCTTCACCTGCACACGTCCAGCGCAGGGTCGCGGCACCTTCAGGCATTGGCATGGAAATCGTGCCGGCGGGGATCGCGGACCCACGGTTCTCGAAAACAAACCGGTTGGAAACAGTCGTACCATCCAGGCTGTAATCCGGACTGCGACTGGCAAAGATCCACGGTGTTGTTGCCAAAGTGCTGCGAACCACGCAAACGCCGCCCGCCGCGTTCAGACTCCGCGATGCACCGTCAACGCAGGCTGCGCCATACGGAGGGGAAAGCGCCGCAATCTGGACAATGGTTGGCGGAGGATTGGCGGCCACCTCCGCATTGATCTCGAAGCGAAGCTCCGACCCTGAAAAATTTCCCAGCACCTGCTCTATCGGGCCGGCGCCTTGGGTTTGCGCACACGCACCAACCGATGACTGGCAAGTCCAGCGGCTGTTGATCAATCCGTTCGGCACGGGGCTGCGCAGCACACTGCCCGCGGTGCTGGCGTGCACGGTGTCCGTGTGTGCGTTGATTGAATACTGCACGACCTGTCCTGCAACCAGTGCCGTTGCCGACGACGACAGATCCAGCACTACCCCGGCACCGGCAGGCAGGGACACGCGCGATCGACAGGGCGCAGTCTGACCATCGGCGCAGCGCGCGCCCGTCGGCAAGCTGGTGCTCGCCTGCAAATCCACGTACGCAGGTGGCGCACTGCCCACTCTCGCATCAAGATGGAACTCAAGCGCGGAGCCGGCAGCGAGGCCGTCCAAGGGCTGGTTCAGATTGCCGCTTGCCGTTGCTGCGGAACAACGTGAACCAGCATGCGCGACACAGGTCCAGGCTGCGTTCTGCAAACCTTCTGGAATGGCAACAACCACGCGGGCGCCGGCTTGCATTCCACCGGAATTCCTGACTTCCACTACATAGTGGGCTGGCGCACCCGGGCGCAGCCTTGAGCTGGCTGCGTGAACATCAACCTCGATCTGCGCAGGCACCGCGACTGCTTCAACCGTAGCGACCAGACCGGCCAACAGGTACGCGGCGGCCAAGGTTCGCGACAAGGTCCAATGACGGCCTGATGCCGGAGCCGCGATCATTGAGTCGGCTGCCGCATTCTGCTCGATTTGCATGGTGTTGCCCCCTTTTTCTGGACTTGCCTGTGACGATGACTCCGCCCCAGCCGAAACTCTACTGCTACATATTCACCTGTTTCATTCACCTTATCCCTTGCCGGGCTCGCTGCGCGGCACGAGGAAAAATGCACCGCCCGCGTCACCCGCCTCGCGGATCTTCATCAGGTCTGGGGTCTGCTGCATGCCCAGTTGCTGCGAGCTTTCGCGAACGGGGCCGACCAACGCCCTCTCGAGTCCGGTCTGGGTCAGGATGCGCGTGTTGTTGCGCAACACCTGCAACAGGGCCGAGGCAAATACGGAATGACCGTCACCGGCCTGATCCAGCACCGGGCTCATGCCCCCGGAAGACAGGACATAGCGCGCCTTGCGGCTGAGGTATCCACCCGGTATTCCATCCGCGTATTCGGCCGGTCCTCCGGTATAGGAGCCGACCGATCCAGACAGCGCACTGCCGAAGCAGGAATCCGCAATGACCAGTACGCTGCGGGCCTTGAACATGGCCAGGAACTCCGCCAGAGTTTCATTCGGCAAGGCAGGACTGCGCTCGCTCTGGCGTGCATCCAGCGGCAGCCAGAATCCACGTTGTTCGGCGTTGATCACGCCATGCCCGGCAAAATAGATCAGCACGTTGTCATCAGGACCAATCTTCGAAGACAACTGCACGATGCTGCCGACGATGGACGAGAAATCCGCATCAAGCAGGGTTGTCGTCTCGAACCCGTAACGGTTCTCAAGCACATTGGCAATGGCCTTGGCGTCGCTGATCGGCGTCTTCAAGGGATCGTAGCTGAGGTAGTTCTGCACGCCGATGATCAGGGCGTGGTAACGACCAAACTTGACCCCATCCGCGGCAACCTGCAAGGCACGATTTTCCGAAACCAGCGGCACGACCACGCTGCGGGTCTGCGCCACGTTGTCCTGATCGGTACTGGCCGGAACAGCGGCGAGCTTGCGTTCGACTTCATCACGCTGCTGCATTGCGTCGCGCAGGGATTTTTCCAGCGCGGCCATCTTGCGTGTGTCGCGCTTCTGGCTTGCATTGGCCGCCTTGAGGGAAGCGACTTCCCCTTCCAGTCGGGTCACGGCCGTTTGGGCTTCGGCACGCTGCATGGCCAACTCGCTGCGCAACTGGGCGTTCTGGCGCTCGACCTCGGCCACGCGCGAATCCGCTTCGTCCTTGCTGATCAGCTCGTTGCCCTTGATGCCCATGGCTTCGCGATAGAGGTTCACCGCAGCCGTGGCATCTGCCGCCATGCCGCGCCCTGCTTCCATCATGGCAGCGAGTGACAGCTTGGCTTCATTGGAACCGGACTCCGCCGCCTTTCGATACCACTTTGCGGCCGATTCATAGTCGGGAGCCGAATCCATGCCCTTTTCATAGATCTGGCCGACATAGAATTGTGCGGTGGCATCGCCGGCCTTGGCCTTTTCCATCCACACCGCCAGGCTGGACTTGATCGTGGCACGATCATAGGCAACGTACTCGCCACCGCGCATTGAGCACAATTGAGCCGTGGTCTTGACCGGCAAGCGCGGCCCCATGTAGGACATCGCGCCCGAGCGACGCATCTGCCCGGGCAGCAGGCAATCGACCACCATCATGGAATCGATGGGCTGCACCGCAGCCATGGACCCATCGGAACTCACATAGGGCTGCCAGGATTCATCCGCGAAGGAAGGAGGGCTTGCAACCCAAAGCAGCAACGCGAGCGGGGCGAAAAAGCGGCTCATGGTTCAACCCTCCAGGTGCGGCGGACGCGCTGGACGATCTCGCATCCAAGACCGGCATTAAACCGCAAAACCGCGGCCAATGGCACACTCGGTCACGCCTCGGGTCGCAATGCGGGCCGAGCTACTCAGTCATCGTCCCAGGGACTTGCCGATGGAACCTTGCGCAGCGCGGCGCCAGATCGCGACACGGATCCAACGGCCTCAAGCACACGCAATGCATCGCGAGTTGCCGCAACATCGTGCGTCCTGACCAGGCAAGCGCCGCCCTGTACCGCCAGCAATGCGCCGGCGATGGATGCGGACGTGCGCATGGTCGGATCTTCGCGTCCGGTCAACTCGCGAAACATCGACTTGCGCGAAAGCCCCACCAATACCGGCGCGATCTCGACAAAACGCGTGAGATTCCGCAGCAGCTCCAGATTGTGTTGCAGCGACTTGCCGAATCCGAAACCGGGATCGACCACGATGCGGGCCTTGTCGATGCCGGCGAGCTGGCAGGCAAACACGCGATCCGAAAGGAACCGCTGCACCTCACCGACCACATCGTCGTAATGCGGATTGTCCTGCATGCTGCGCGGTTCGCCCTGCATGTGCATCAGGCACACCGGAACCTGCAATTCCGCCGCGGCCTCCAGTGCGCCTTCGCTGCGCAAGGCCCGTACATCATTGATGAATCCTGCACCGGCAGCGACGGCAGCGCGCATGACCGCAGGATCCGAGGTATCAACCGAAATTGCCGCTGAAGTTCGTTTCACCAGCGCCTCGATCACCGGCACGACGCGGTCAATCTGCTGCTCCGGGGAAACCGGATGCGCACCGGGACGGGTGGATTCCGCACCCACGTCCAACATGTCGGCGCCTTCTTCGGCAAGGCGCAGGCCATGCTCGATGGCCGCTGCGGGATCCAGGAAGCGTCCGCCGTCGGAAAAGGAATCGGCGGTTACGTTGATGATGCCCACCATGCGCGTGGTATCCAGCACCACCGCCCTACCCCGGCAATCAAGAACAGGTGAAAACATGCTGGCCTCCCGACCGTGAAAAACAGAAGGCCGCCCTGCGGCGGCCTCTGCGCTCAATCGAGCACTGAATAGGGAAAGTGCCTCAAACGGTGGAACCGCGGCGCGACTGCACCGCGGGTCCGCCGATCGGACTTTCGCCGCGCGGCTTCGCGCCACCCGAACCCGCGCCCTGGTCGTTGCTCCAGTCCTTTGGAGGATTCACCGGGCGGTCATTCATGATGTCCTCGATCTGCTGCGCGTCGATGGTCTCGTACTGGAGCAGCGCATCAGCCATGACGTGCAACTTGTTCATGTTGTCCGACAACAGCTTGGTGCTGCGCGCATAGGCCCGATCAAGGATCTCGCGGACTTCCACATCGATGAGGCGCGCCGTGTCGTCGGAAACGTTCTTGTGCTGGGTTACCGAGCGTCCCAGGAACACTTCGTCTTCTTCCTCGCTGTAGGCGATTGGACCCAGCTTTTCGGACAGGCCCCACTTGGTGACCATGTTGCGCGCCATCTTGGTGGCGCGCTCGATGTCATTGGAGGCACCCGTGGTGACCTTGTCGGCACCGAAAATCAGTTCTTCGGCAACACGCCCGCCATACAGGGAACACAGGCGGCTCTCGATGTTTTCCTTGTTGTAGCTGTAGCGATCATTCTCCGGAAGGTACATGGTGACGCCCAGCGCACGACCGCGCGGGATGATGGTGACCTTGTAGACCGGATCGTGATCGGGAACCAGGCGACCGATGATAGCGTGCCCGGCCTCGTGGTAAGCGGTCAGCTTCTTTTCGTCGTCGCTCATGATCATGGAGCGGCGCTCCGCGCCCATCATGATCTTGTCCTTGGCCCGCTCGAAATCCTGCATGCTGACCTCGCGCGAATTTCCGCGCGCGGCAAACAGGGCTGCCTCATTGACCAGGTTGGCAAGGTCGGCTCCGGAGAATCCAGGCGTGCCGCGCGCAATGGTCAACGGCTCCACGTCCGCAGACAGCGGCACCTTGCGCATGTGCACCTTGAGGATCTGCTCGCGACCCTTGAGGTCCGGCAGGGGCACCACGACCTGGCGGTCGAAACGTCCGGGACGCAGCAAGGCCGGATCCAGCACGTCCGGTCGGTTGGTGGCGGCAATGACGATGACGCCTTCGCTGCCTTCGAAACCATCCATCTCGACCAACAACTGGTTCAGGGTCTGCTCGCGTTCGTCGTGGCCGCCGCCGAGCCCGGCGCCGCGATGACGACCAACGGCATCGATTTCATCAATGAAGATTATGCACGGCGCCTGCTTCTTGGCCTGCTCGAACATGTCGCGCACGCGGGCCGCACCAACGCCTACAAACATCTCGACGAAATCGGAACCGGAAATGGAGAAGAACGGCACCTTGGCCTCGCCGGCAATGGCCTTTGCCAGCAAGGTCTTGCCGGTACCCGGCGAGCCGACCATGAGGACGCCGCGCGGAATCTTGCCGCCCAGCTTGGTGAACTTGGACGGATCACGCAGGAACTCGACCAGTTCGGAAACCTCTTCCTTGGCCTCGTCGCAGCCTGCAACATCGGCAAAGGTGATCTTGATCTGGTCTTCGCCCTGCAGCTTTGCCCGCGAGCGGCCAAACGACATGGCACCGCGTCCGCCTGCTCCGGATTGCATCTGGCGCATGAAATAGAAGATCAGGCCGAAAATGACGATCAGCGGCAGCCAGTCGAACAGCAGGCGCAACGCCAGCGGCATCGGCGGATCGGTGGCCTCGACCTTCACCTTCGGCACATCCGTCTCGATGTCGGCTATCGACTTTTCGGTGAGCAACGCGGTGGTACGCACGCTGCTTCCATCCTGCAGTTTTGCCTCAACCGTGCGCCCGTCGTTGTGCACCAGCACTTCATCGACCCGCTTGTCACGCACGGCCTGCATGAACTCGGAATAGGAAACATCCTTGGTCGAAGCCGACTGCGGATTGAAACTCTGGAACACCGTCAACAGCACAACGGCGATGACCACCCAGAGCAGCAAGGTTTTTGCCATTTCGTTCATCGTCTTCTCAACTGCCTACTCAATACCCGATTTCAGGACCGCTTTGCCGATGCCATGGCGTAAACCTCGTTGCTGCGCGCCCGCGAAGCCTTGGGTTTCCGAATGCTGACCTGTGCATACCGACTGCGCAAGCGCCGGATGTACTCATCAAAACCCTGTCCCTGGAACAGTTTTGTAAGGAACGAGCCACCCACTTTCAGGTGATTCTCGGCAAAATCAGCCGCCAATTCCGCCAGAACCATGGAACGGTCCTGATCCACCGCCCCGACTCCGCTCATGTTGGGGGCCATGTCGGAAAGCACAAGATCCACGCGCATTCCGCCCAACACGTCTTCCAGCTGCTGCAGGACCGACGCCTCGCGGAAGTCGCCGAGGATGAAGTCGACCCCGCCAATGCCCTGCATGGGCAGGATGTCCAGGGCGACGATGCGTCCGCTGTCACCGAGCCGCTCGCGCACCATTTGTGACCAGCCACCCGGCGCAGCGCCCAGATCAACCACGCACATGCCGGGCTTCAGGAGTTTTTCGCGTTCGATCAACTCGTCCAGCTTGAACACGGCACGCGAACGCCAGCCTTCCGCCTGGGCACGCTTCACATAGGGATCGCTGAAATGCTCCTGCAGCCAGCGGGAACTTGATTTGCTTCGCGCCACGTCGTCTTCAAAGCGCGCCGAGCGCGTTCTTCATTCAGGGGTTTCCCGCATAATACCTTGATTGGAACCCTTCCTCCCCCGCCTCCTATCTGCATTCGAATCCCGTTCATGAGCATTTCCCCATCACAAAAACGCTATCTGCGTGGCCTGGCACACTCGCTTTCACCCGTGATCCTGCTCGGCCAGAAGGGTGTCAGCCCCAGCCTTGTCGCGGAGCTGAAGCTCGCCCTCGACCATCACGAACTGCTCAAGGTTCGCCTTTCGGGTGCAGACAAGGAAGAGCGCGCCGCCCAGCTCGCAGCCCTGGTGGAGGCAAGCGGGGCCGAGATCGTGCAGCTCATCGGCCATACCGCCAGCCTGTGGAAGCGCAACGAAAAGGAACCGCGCTTGCCGCTGCCACGCTAGGACGGAAGGTTCGTACCCGCATGCAACTCATCCATGATCGTGCCGAGGGCTACTTTTTCATCCGCAGCATCAGTCACCAGGTGGCGCGGGTCATTGATCGCGATCTGCATGCGAGCTTCGTGATCTGTGTGGATCGCGTTGTCGAAAACTGGACACCTACCCGTGTCGAGGAAATCGACGAAGGCGCCATGCAGATCATCGCGAACCTGCAACCGGAACTGGTGATCCTGGGAACCGGTGAGCGCCAGCAATTTCCCCACCCCGGCCATTTGGCAGCATTGCTGCGCAGCGGAATCGGTGTCGAGGTGATGGACAACCGCGCCGCGGCGCGCACCTACAACCTGCTGGCCGCCGAAGGTCGGCGTGCTGTGGCGGCATTCCTGCTGACCGCAGCGGATTCAGCCTGAGGCCGATTGCTGGCCGAGCTTGCGCAGGCGTTTCAGAGCCTCTTCCTGGATCTGGCGGACACGTTCACGGGAAACTCGAAGCTCGCCGGCAATCTCGGCAAGCGAATTTACCGGCTCCCCGTTCAAACCATAGCGACGCTCAACCACCAGGCGCTGGCGTGGATTGAGCGCCTCAAGCCACGCGTGCAATTGCCCGGCCACCGCAGCTTCCCGCGCGGTCGAGCCAGCAGAATCAGGCTCACTTCCCAATTGCTCAATGAGACCGCGATCATCCGCATCCGACATCGGCGCATCCAGTGAACTGATGTGTTCATTGGCGAGGAACAACTCGGCAACGTCCGCTGCGCGCTTGCCAACGGACCTGGCCAGTTCTTCCATGCTGGGCGTCCGGCCCAGTTGCGCCGTCAACTCGCGGTTTGCGCGCAGCACCTGAGCCAGTTCACGCAGCACATGCACGGGAACGCGGACCGTGCGCCCCTGGTGTGACAGGGCATGCTGTACCCCATGCCTGATCCACCACATGGCATAGGTGGAGAACCGCAGCCGGCGCGCTGGCTCGAACTTCTCCACCGCCCGGATCAGTCCGATATTGCCTTCCTCGATCAGGTCCATCAGCGGTACGCCACGCCCGACGTAGTTCCTGGCCACGGTAACGACCAGGCGCAAGTTGGCCTCGATCAGGTGACGCCTGGCTTCGCCATCGCCCGCCTGCACGCGCTCTGCCAGTTCCCATTCCTGTTCTGCCTGCAGCAAGGGAATCAAGCCGATCTCGTTCAGATAAGCGCCGGTCGAACTGCGTACCTCTTCGTCGACCGGTTCGATGGCATCGAGAAGCTCGAGGAACTCCTCGATTTCAGGTTCGCTGTTGGAGGTGGGATCGGCTGCGGCCATGACGGAATCAGCATAGTCCGTGCGATTGCGCATTGAAATCGCCATTCGACATGGTTCGCTTCACTGGGCAGGCAGGTAACGCATGGGGTCGACCGGCTTGCCGTTCCTGCGGATCTCGAAATGCAGCATGTCGCGCTTGGCACCGGTGGATCCCATTTCCGCAATCTGCTGCCCCAGTTTTACGGAGTCGCCTTCCTGTACCAGCCGTCGGCGGTTGTGCCCGTAGGCCGACAACATCGACGTGCTGTGTTTGACGATGATCAGCTCGCCATATCCGATCAGGCCGTTTCCGCTGTAAACCACCACGCCGTCCGCAGCCGAGCGCACGGCGTCCCCCGCCGTGCCCGCAATATCGATGCCCTGGCGGGTCTGGTCTCCGGCCACATAGCCATTGACCCGGGCACCCTTGGCCGGCCATTGCCATTTCAGGCCGTCCGCATCGGAGGCAACAACGGGAGTGGGCGGATTTGCCGGTTTGGCGGGAGACGGTTCGGGCACACTGGCAACGCTCGGCGCAGCGGGAGGCGGCGTCGAAACAACCGGGGCTGGTGCAACTTGTGGCGGCCGCGATCCGGATTGCGGCTTGGACACGATTGCAGGATTGCGCTGCGGTGGCTCCGCACGAACCACGCGCGGCGACGACGGTGATTGCTGGGCTTGCGCAGGTTTTGCGTCCAGGAGAATCACCTGTCCAACAAGAATGGTGTAGGGCGACTTGATGCCATTGGCCGCCGCCAGATCCCGGTAGTCCATGCCATTGCGGAAGGCAATGCTGTACAGCGTGTCGCCGCGTTGCACCCGGTAGCTTCCGGCTGGCAGGCGGTCATGCTCGTGTCTTGGGGCCGACCGCTGTGGGTGTGGACGTCCAATACTGCGGTCCTCGACCCGCGCCGGAGGTGTCGAAGCACAGCCGGCAATGCACAGGCCAAACAGAAGCGCGACACTAGTTTTGTTTTTATTATCAAACACCTAGTTAATGTACTTCATGTAGACTATGATCAGAACAATCAGGGCCACGACAGCCCAACCTATCCATTCTATCCAGCGATGCAGGGCCGCTTCGGCCCTCGGCCCTGCCAGGCGGATCAGTCCAGCCAACAGATACACGCGCTTGCCCCGCCCGATCAGCATGCTTGCCACGAATGGCAACAAGGGAACCCCGACGATGCCCGAGGCCCAGGTAAAAATCTTCAATGGAATAGGCAAGAATCCGGCCAACACCAGTATCCAGAACGCAGACCAAGGGCTTTGCGTCGCAATGACCTGCAACTCGGCCACCTGTGCATCGATGCGTTCCAGCCATCCCAACGAATCGAGCAGCGGGCGCACGGCGGCAAATGCAAAATATCCGAGGGCATAGCCGACCAATGCCCCGAGTACGGAAAAGACCATGCTGATCGTGGCAAAACGTGCCCATTTTTGCGGGCGCGCCAACACCATGGGTCCCAGCATGATTTCCGGCATGACCGGAAAAATGATGGCTTCGACAAAGCTCAGTCCACCGAGAATCGGTTCGGCGCGCGGATGACTGGACCAACTCAGCGCTTTTTCGTACAGCGGCTTGAACAGTTTCATGGCGCTGCGTCCTGCGCCCGCAGCCGCCGACTCAAGCGACACCGCCGAGCAAGGGCACGAAACTCACCGGGGCCACGGTTTCGCGCTGCCAGGTTCCGTCAACGCCCCTGACCACGCGCAGCAATTCCTGCCGGCCAGGCGGACCCACCGGCGCAACCAGTACGCCCTGCGGGGCCAACTGGTCGAGCAGCGCGTTCTCCAGATCAGCGCCTGCCGCAGTCACCAGAACGGCATCGAACGGCGCCTCGTCGGGCCAGCCCAGACGACCATCATCATGCCGCGAGCGGATGTTGGACATGGCGAGTTTGCGAAAGCGCCGTCTGGCATTGCGCAACAGTTCATCGATGCGTTCCACCGTGAAAACCTGCTCGACCAGGCTGGAAAGTACCGCGCACTGATAGCCTGAGCCGGTTCCGATCTCGAGCACGCGACGCGGCATTCCGGTTTCAATCAGCAGTTCGGTCATGCGCGCAACGACGTAAGGTTGCGAGATGGTCTGCCCTTGCCCTATCGGCAAGGCAGTGTCCTCATAGGCGCGCGAGGCCAGGGCTTCGTCAATGAACAGGTGGCGCGGCAACTGGCGCAGCACGCCAAGCACGCGCTGGTCGCGAATTCCCTCGGCAACCAGTCTTTCGATCAAGCGATCACGCGCACGCTGGGAGGTCATGCCAAGACCGCGCGCCTCTGGAGGCGGAGTACGCACATACCGGCTCATGGCACGCAACTCATGCAGCGCTTTCCTGCATGTTCAACGAACTGACCCAACCGCCCACCTTCTCAAGTGCCTGGTAGCGGGTAAGGTCAACGTGGATTGGCGTGATGGAAACATAGCCCTCGCGCACGGCATGGAAATCCGTGCCTGGACCGTCATCTTCGGCATCACCCGGTGGACCGATCCAGTACATGGGACGTCCACGCGGGTCGATCTGTTCCACGCATGCCGGCGCGCGGTGTCGACGCCCAAGCCGCGCCACGGAAAGGCCGCGAATCTCGTCCCACGGCAAATCGGGAACGTTGACGTTGAGAATGGTATCGGCCGGCAGGGGATCGACCAGCAGGCGGCGAATCAGCATCAACACGGCCTTGGCCGCGGATTCATAGTGTTGCCCCTTGTGATCCCTGCTCGCCAGGGAAACGGCAATCGCCGGCAAGCCCAGGAAACGCCCTTCCATCGCAGCCGATACAGTGCCCGAGTAGATCACGTCATCGCCCAGATTGGCGGCACTGTTGATTCCCGAGACCACGATATCCGGCATGAGCTTGAGCATTCCGGACAAGGCGAGGTACACGCAATCGGTGGGAGTGCCTGCCACGCTGAATCGATCATCGCCCAGGCGCTTGACGCGAATCGGCTGGTCCAGGGTCAGCGAATTGCTGGCACCGGAGCGATCCCGGTCCGGTGCCACCACGACCACTTCACCAATGCTGGCCAAATGCCTCGCGAGCATGAGTATGCCCGGGGCGTCGACCCCATCGTCGTTGCTGACCAGAACTCGCATGCAAGGCTTCCTGCGGATTGCAGATCCGCACCTTGCCAACGCTCGCGCCAGCAAGGACGGATAATTGAACTTCAAAGCGGAAGCATACCGGATTCACCGCCGGTGCTGAACGCAACCCGCCGTGGCTGCGCCCCTGAAAGCGCAAGGATTGACCATGGTATTCGGTACATTGCTTGTCAGCCGGAACGCATCATGCCATCGTCGATTCTTCGTGCCGTCCAAGTTGCTCCGAAACCATTCAATCGATGCCAAGGCCAACCCGACAAAAAGGTTCGCGCCCGCCGCGTGCAACGGTCGCGCAGGATGACAAGGATCTGTTCCGCAGCGCAGTCGGCAACGTGCGCCGCCTGCAGGGCGAGACAGAAGCCACTCCGGCCACGCCTCGCCCGGAGCCGGTGCCACGGCAATTCGAACGGGACGAGGCAGCCGTGCGAGAGGAGTTGCTGAGCGGGGATTTTGATCCGGGCAGCATCGAGCAAGGTGATGAAATCCATTACCTGAAACCCGGGCAACCCGCGGGCATATTGAAGCGCCTGCGGCGCGGCCAATACAGCATTCGTTCCGAATTGGACCTGCACCAGATGACCGAGGCGGTTGCGCGTTCGGCTGTCACCCTGTTTCTGAATGAAGCCATCCGGCAACGCGAATTTTGCGTGCGCATCATTCACGGCAAGGGACTGCGCTCGGCTTCACGCGGCCCGGTTCTCAAGCGCATGACCGAGCGACTCCTGCGCCAACGCGCGGATGTACTCGCGTTCGCGTCGGCGCTGCCTGCGCAGGGCGGAACCGGGGCGGTTCTCGTCCTGCTGCAAGAACATTGATCAGTCGCGGATGTCGCCTTTTTCCACACGGATGGTGGGTGGATTCACCCAAGTCACCCGAACACCCATCTTGCGACTGGCCGAATTGACCGCATCCACATATTCCTGGTCAACGACAAACTTGGCGTCGTTGGAGAACCGGCTCTCGCCAGTACTCGCGCACCCAGGCAAAACCAACAGGCATACCGCAGCTGCACAAAACAAGAGGCGTTTCATGTCAATCTCCAGTAGTTGCGTGATCGGTTCGAAACCGATCACCTTCACTATAGGCAGAATGGCAAGGGAGCAATGGGAAGCCGCAGACCGGAATCCAATCAGGATTCGCTGAATACGCCAATTTCGCGAATCAGGGACGTGGCAAAACTTCCCGAGGGCAGAGTAAACCTCAGCTCCAGGCAACCCGAGCCGAGCCATTCAGCTTCAAGGTCCGTCGGCATCATGCGCAGGGAACGCCGTTCCTGGCGCAGCTCGGCAGCGGCAAGACCCGTGGCCAACTCCCCATCACGCAGGACGGTTTCACGCTCCAGTTGGGCAACCATGTCGCGGGTTCGCAGATCGCCTGCGCCCCACATGGGACCGGTTGGATCGATGTCATGCCGATGCAGGCGCTCAAGGAGTTCGGCATCCAATGCCTGCGGCCCGAAAATGGAGTGCGTCCCGGCCAGCATGAACACCTCGCCAGGCAGCGCCTTGTTCCAGGTTTGCTCGGCCACGCGTCGGGCCAGAACGGCATTGAACAAGGCCGAGCGCGCTGCGGAAAGCGCGAATCCGCGCTGGCTTCTGCCCATGCGCTTGCCGGCAAACAGTTCACGCGCGGCACGCAGGTTGTCTGCGCCGTGTCCAAAGCGTTGCTTGCCGAAGTAGTTGGGCGCACCGAGTTCGCGCAATTGGCGCAACCGGTGTTCAGCCTCTACCCGATCTCCGCACACATCGCGCAAGCGGATCAGGAATCGATTGGCACGATGCACTCCGCGCTTGAGCTTGCGTGAATGACGCGTGGTTGCAAGCACGGTCACGCCTTCCACCGACATCGCAGGCCAATCCGGATCCTTGCACCCGGGCAAGTGCACGCTGAATGCTTGCCGGGTCAGCGCGTGCCGATCCTTCAGACCCGAGAAACCCACGGCCAAGGGAGGAACGCCGGCAAATCGGGCAATCTGCTGGGCCACCCATTCGGTGTTCGCGCCGCGTTTTTCCACTGTGAGCAATGCATGCTCGCCACTGCCATCCGCAGCGAAGCCGAGCACCTCATCAACCTGGAAATCCTCGGGATGCGCGCGCATCACGCCCTGCAGGGGTGGTCCCCCGTGCGCGCAAGGCAACTCACTCATTCAGAGGATCCAGATCCAGCTGCGCGATCAGGCTTTGCAAATCCGGATTGCCCGGAGTTTCGGTGCTTGAGGCCGGGCGGCGTTGCAACAGGACCACGGCCATTGCCGCAATTCCCTCGCCGCGCCCGCAAAATCCGAGCATCTCGGTTGTGGTTGCCTTGACGCTGACATCACCCACAGGACAACCCAGGCCAGCCGCAAGATGGGCGCGCATGGATTCGGCATGCGGCCCGACCTTCGGCCGCTCACAGACCACCGTGACATCCGCATTCGCCACCTGGTATCCCTTCTCGATCATCAGTCCCGCACAGTGCAGCAGGAAGCGGCTGCTGTTGGCGCCACGCCAGCGCTCGTCGCTCGGCGGAAAGTGCTTTCCGATATCGCCCAAGGCCAGGGCGCCGAGAATCGCGTCACACAAGGCGTGGATGACGACATCGCCATCCGAGTGCGCAACAAGGCCATGACTGTGCGGAATGGTCACCCCACCCAGCACCACGTGACTGCCGGGCCCGAAGGCATGTACATCGAAACCCTGGCCGATTCGCATTTTGGCTTCCGCAATTCCCAGAAAAGACGATCAGGATACTTCCCGAACCCGCTCCGCGCAGCACGTTGTCCCGAATCAAAATGGGTTTCGGCCCAGGAGCCTGCGCGGCAGGAGCCAGCCGGCTGCAACGCCGCTGCCATCGAATGATTGGATCAATTCTCAGGCTTGCATAGTGCCCGCTATGCGCACCCTCCGATTGATCCACTGAATCGCGTCAGCGCCATTTCGCTTCGAATTCATTCTGCCGCGCAGGCTCCCAGCAGGAATTCGGCAAGCGCCAGGTCAGCCACGGTGGTCACCTTGAGGTTGTCGTCGCTGCCCTCGACCAGCAGGGGCGCCAAGCCGCTCAATTCCATGGCCATGGCTTCGTCGGTGACACTGATTCCACCGGCTATGGCGGATTCAAGAGCAGATTCAAGCGGGCCGCGCCGGAACATCTGTGGCGTCATTGCACGCCAGCGCGATTCGCGGGATTCCGTCGTTTCCACGCAGCCTCGCGAGTCCGCGCGCTTCAAGGTGTCGCGCACGGGAGCCGCGAGCAGCGCACCTCCCGACTCCACGGCCAAGTCCATCAAGCGCCCGATATCCGCATGGCGCACCAGCGGCCGCGCGGCATCGTGCACAAGCACGAAATCCTGCGGCGCAACTTCAGGGGACAAGGCGCGCAGGCCCGCCAGCACCGATTCTGCGCGGGTGCTGCCTCCGGTCGCGACGCGCACCGGCTTGCCGAGCCACTGGGCGACTCCATCCCAATGCGCGTCGCCTTGCGCAAGAACCACCATCAATCCCGCGATGCGTGGATGCGAGGCGAGACGCTCCAGGGTCCAGGCCAGCAGGGTTCTGCCGCCGATGCGCAGATGCTGCTTGGGAATTTCGCCCCCCATGCGATGCCCGGCCCCGGCCGCGGGCACCACGCACCAGAATCCGCGATCAGTCACCGTCTTGATCCTGACTGCCGGGTTTCTTGGGCGGCTCCACGACCTGATAGAACTTCTCGCCAGGCTTTACCAGGCCAAGCTCGGAACGCGCGCGCTCCTCAACCGCCTCATCGCGATCCTTGAGGTTGGCCACTTCCGCCGCCAGCGCGTCGTTGCGCGCGCGCAGTACCTCGTTCTTTTCCTTCTGCTCGGCCACACTTTTTTCCAGGCGCCAGACCTCGTTCATGCCACCTTGCCCAAACCAGAGCTTGATCTGCAGGGCGATGACCAGAATCAGCAGGATCAGGGCCAGATAGCGCAACATGGACGTGTCAAATCGCGGCCTGGCTCAGCCCTTGAACCCGGGCAGGTTGGGGAATGCACCGGCACCGACATAGCGCGCCGCATTGCCAAGCGAACCTTCGATGCGCAGCAACTGGTTGTACTTGGCCACCCGGTCGGAGCGACACAGCGAACCGGTCTTGATCTGGGTTGCGCTGGTCGCCACCGAAATGTCGGCAATGGTGGTGTCTTCGGTCTCACCCGAGCGGTGCGAAATGATCGACGCGTAGTTGGCCGCGTGTGCCATGGCGATCGCATCCAGGGTTTCGGTCAGGGTGCCGATCTGGTTGACCTTGATCAGGATGGCGTTGCCAATGCCCTTGCCGATGCCTTCCTTGAAGATGGCCGTGTTGGTCACGAACAGGTCGTCTCCGACCAGTTGCACGTTTTTGCCGAGCTTGTCGGTCAACTTCTTCCAGCCGTCCCAGTCACCTTCGGCCATGCCGTCCTCGATGGTGATGATCGGGTACTTGGCGCACCAACCGGCATAGAACTCGATCAACTGCTCGGCACTGAGCACCTTGCCCTCGCCTTCCAGATGGTAGGCACCGTCCTTGTAGAACTCGGAACTGGCGACATCGAGGCCGAGCCAGATGTCCTTGCCGATGCGATAGCCAGCCTTGTTGACCGCTTCCAGGATGGTCTCGATGGCTTCCTCGTTGGAGCGCAGGTCCGGGGCAAAGCCGCCCTCGTCACCAACAGCAGTATTCAAGCCGTGCCCCTTCAGGACCGACTTCAACGCATGGAAGATCTCCGTACCCGCACGCAGCGCTTCGGAAAAACTCGGCAGGCCCACCGGCAGAACCATGAATTCCTGCATGTCCACGTTGTTGTCGGCATGTGCACCACCGTTGATGATGTTCATCATCGGCACCGGCAACTGCGCGGCGCGACCACCGGCCAGGTGCTTCCACAACGGTTCTTTCCTGGACGCAGCCACGGCATGCGCATTGGCCAAGGAAACACCCAGCAAGGCATTGGCACCCAACTTGCCCTTGTTGGATGTTCCATCCAGCGCAATCAGCTTTTCATCCAGCCCGCGTTGATTGCCGGCATCAAAGCCCTTGAGTGCCGAGGCAATCGTCGTGTTGACGTTGGCCACTGCATTGCGCACGCCCTTGCCGAGATAACGCGACTTGTCGCCATCGCGCAGTTCGACGGCCTCACGCGAACCGGTGGAGGCACCGGAAGGCACAGCGGCGCGGCCAAACGAACCATCGCTCAGGGTGACTTCGGCTTCGAGGGTGGGATTGCCGCGTGAGTCGAGGATTTCGCGGGCATGGATGGATTGGATTGCTGTCATGGTGACTCTTTTCGATCTCTGATGATTGAATGTTCACGAACAATCCGCGCTTGCCTTGGTACCGGCAAAGCTGGATAGCGAAGGGTTACTCGAAACCTGCGTTTTTCACCAGCCTGTCGATTCCCAGCAGTGAGCCCAACAGGTTTTCCATCTTGCCCAGCGGCCAGGCATTCGGCCCATCACTGAGCGCCTTGTCCGGATCGGGATGGGTTTCCATGAAAATGCCGGCAATGCCGACGGCCACGGCGGCGCGCGAAAGCACGGGCACGAATTCGCGCTGGCCACCGCTCTTGCCGTCCGCGCCGCCCGGCAATTGCACGGAATGGGTGGCATCGAACACCACCGGGCAGCCGGTGTCGCGCATCACGGCCAGACTGCGCATGTCCGAAACCAGGTTGTTGTAGCCGAAGCTCGCACCGCGCTCGCAAACCATGATCTGCGCATTGCCGGTGGCCTTGGCCTTGGCGGCGACGTGCCTCATTTCCCAGGGACTGAGGAACTGGCCCTTCTTGATGTTGACCGGCTTGCCTGCGCTGGCCACCTTCTGAATGAAGTCGGTCTGGCGACAGAGGAAGGCGGGAGTCTGCAAAACATCGACGACGCTGGCCACTTCGTCCATCGGCGTGTATTCGTGCACGTCGGTCAGCACCGGCACTCCGATCTGGCGCTTGACCTCATCCAGCACCTTCAGGCCCTCTTCCAGCCCCGGCCCGCGGAAGCTGGTGCCCGAGGTGCGATTGGCCTTGTCGAAACTGGATTTGAAGATGAAGGGAATACCGAGCTTGCCGGAGATTTCCTTGAGCGTGCCGGCGGTGTCCAACTGCAATTGCATCGATTCGATGACACAGGGTCCGGCAATCAGGAACAGCGGTTGGTCGAGGCCGACTTCGAAATGACAAAGCTTCACGCGGTGGCTCCAAAGCGTCCGGTCACCACGCCGTCCACCGCAGGCGCCTCGCGTACGGCCTTGTACTCGCGCGCGGCACGAATGAAGCCGATGAACAGGGGATGCCCGTCGCGTGGCGTCGAGGTGAACTCCGGGTGCGCCTGGCAGGCAATGAACCAGGGGTGGTTGGCCAGTTCAATCATCTCGACCAGCAGGTCGTCCATCGACTTTCCCGAGATGACCAGACCCAGGTCTTCCAGCTTCTGCCGATAGCGGTTGTTGAATTCGTAGCGATGCCGATGGCGCTCGCGCACCACATCCTGGCCGTACAGTTCACGCGCCAGCGTACCCGCCTTGAGTCGGCATTCCTGAGCACCCAGGCGCATGGTGCCGCCGAGGTCGGAACTTTCATCGCGCTTTTCCACATCACCGGTGCTGGTGGTCCATTCGGTGATCAGAGCGATTACCGGGTCCACGCAGTTGCGATCATTCTCGCTGGAGTTGGCATGCTCCAGACCCGCGACATTGCGTGCAAATTCGACAACCGCCGCATGCATGCCGTAGCAGATGCCGAAGTACGGAACCCGCTGCTCGCGCGCAAAGCGGGCCGCACCGATCTTGCCTTCGAATCCGCGCTTGCCGAATCCACCGGGGACGAGGATTCCGTCAACACCGCGCAGTGCTTCGCCGCCGCGACGTTCCACCTCCTCGGATTCGACCCAGCGCAGGTTGACCCGCGTGTGTTGCTTGAGTCCGCCGTGGCGCAGGGCTTCACCGAGCGACTTGTAGGCATCCTTGTGTTCGACGTACTTGCCGACAATCGCAATGCTGACTTCATCGCGCGGATGCTCGATGGCATCCACTGCCGAGGTCCACTCCGAAAGGTCCGCAGGCTTGGCCTTGATGTTGAGACGGTCGAGCACGATGTCATCCAGGCCCTGCTGGTGCAACCACAGCGGCAGGCGATAGATGATGTCCACGTCCACGGCGCTGATCACGGCCTTTTCCGGCACATTGGTGAACAACGCGATCTTGCGTCGGTCGGATTGCGGCAACGGTTGTTCGCAACGGCACAGCAGCACGTCCGCCTGGATGCCGATGGAGCGCAGTTCCTTGACCGAATGCTGGGTCGGCTTGGTCTTGATCTCACCAGCGGCCTTGATGTACGGAACCAGGGTGAGGTGCATGAACATCGACATCTCGGCGCCGTGCTCGATGCGGATCTGACGGATCGCCTCCAGAAACGGCAGCGATTCGATATCACCCACGGTGCCGCCAATCTCGACCAGGGCCACGTCATAGCCGCTGGTGGCTTCGTAGATGCGGTGCTTGATCTCGTCGGTGATGTGCGGAATGACCTGGACCGTTGCGCCGAGATAGTCTCCGCGACGCTCCTTGGCAATCACGCTTTCGTAGATCTTGCCGGTGGTGATGGAATTCTTGCCGGTCAGGCGCGTGCGCACGAAGCGCTCGTAATGACCCAGGTCGAGATCAGTCTCGGCGCCATCGTCGGTGACGTACACCTCGCCGTGCTGGAACGGGCTCATGGTGCCCGGATCGACGTTGATGTAGGGGTCGAGCTTCATCATCGTCACGCGCAGTCCGCGCGCTTCGAGGATGGCTGCCAGTGACGCTGCCGCGATGCCCTTGCCAAGCGAGGACACCACGCCTCCGGTCACGAAAATCAGGGGAGTCATGGCCGCATTCCGCAGGAAAACCCTATTCTACCGGCTAATGCGGGCAGCGGCGAGGGTTGAGCCTCCCGCATTCACATGCAAGGAGACGAAAGAAATACCGGGCCGATCCGGTCACTTGCAGCCGAGGCAGTGGCGTTGCTGCCATGGCCTTGACGTCCAACCCGCCAACTTGTCTGCTATTGATCCAGCCCGCAAATGTTTGGCCATGCAGGGCGGAGCTTGCTCCGCTTGTGACACTTCGCTCAACGACGGCCAATGTGTGCGTGTTTGCGGACCGGATCCATAACCCGCGCCCATAAAGGAAATTGGCCAGACCATGAAGGCTACTACCGTGTCCCTGCAGCACGTGGATTGTGGTCAGCACAGGCAAATCCCTATTCCGCTCGGGTCGGCCTTGGCTTGCCTGGCCCTCTTGATTTCAACCTGCGGAGCGGCGAACGCAGCCTCGGATGGCCGCCTGTTGGCCACGGGTGGCGCAAGCCAGATCGAAGGCAGTGCGGGCGGCGGCCTGGTGCCCTGGGCCGTGCTCACCGGCTATGCAACTCGGGAACAGATCGGCGTCACCGCGTTTGCAACCCATGTCGAAGTGGAGGATTTTGGCCTCGACAACCTCGGGGTTGCCATCAACCTGCACAACCGGGTGGAACTGAGCGCTGCAAAGCAACGCCTTGATCTTGGACCAGTGGCGGATGAATTGGGAATGCCGGGAGCCACGCTTCGCCAGAACGTATTCGGCATCAAGGTGAGAATTGCCGGCGATGTTGTTTACACGCCCTGGCCACAACTGGCGCTGGGCGTTCAGTACAAGGATTCCGTGGACGGCACGATTCCGCTGGCCCTCGGGGCACGAGACGACCACGGCGCCGACGTTTACCTGAGTGCCACCAAGCTTTTTCTTGGCGCGGCGGCAGGACGCAACCTGCTCGTCAACGGCACCCTGCGCTCCACCTCTGCCAACCAGCTTGGCCTGCTCGGATTTGGCGGCCCAGGCGAAGGTCGCAGCCTGCAAGCCGAAGTTTCCGCGGCCATCCTGTTCACACGCTCCTTCGCAGCCGGCATCGAGTACCGCCAGAAGCCGGACAATCTCGGCGTGGCGCGCGAGGACGACTTCCGCGACGTGTTCATTGCCTGGTTCCCCAACAAGCACGTCTCAACCGTGCTTGCCTGGGTCGATCTGGGATCCATCGCCAATCATGATCGCCAACGTGGTTGGTACCTTTCCGTGCAGGTGAGCCCATGACGAAGCGTGCGAACACGGGACGGATTCACGTCCTTGCCCTGACCGTGTTGCTGGCCGCTTGTGCAGCCCCGCAGTCGCGCGCACCGCTGTATGACCAGTTCGGCCAACTGGAGGGGCTGAATGCCGTTGTCGATGGCCTCGTTGATCGCATCCACGCCAATCCGCAGATTGCGCCGTTGTTCGCCAATACCGACATGGCGCGATTCCACCAACTGCTGGTCGAATACCTGTGCATGACCATTGACGGACCTTGCACCTATACCGGCGAGGAACTGGTCGAAGTGCACACCGGCCTGAACATCACCGAAGCGGAATTCAACAGCCTGGTTGAGGATCTGATTGAGGTGATGCAGGAACGGCACATTCCTCGCGCTGCACAAAATGAGCTGCTGGCCCGGCTTGCGCCCACGCGCAAGGATGTCATCTACCAATAATCCGAGCGGGCTGATCGCGGAGGCTTGCCTGATTCGGACATTGCCGCCACCATGTGCGGTCACCCAAATTTCGCAACCGCAATGAGCAGTCGCTACACCGCCGCAGACATCGAGGTGCTCTCGGGCCTCGAACCGGTCAAACGCCGACCGGGCATGTACACGGATACCTCGCGCCCCAATCATCTGGTCCAGGAAGTTGTCGACAACTCGGTTGACGAAGCCCTTGCCGGACACGCCCATTCCATTGAGGTCATCGTGCACGCGGATGGCTCGGTCTCGGTGACCGACGACGGCCGCGGCATGCCGGTGGACATCCACCCCGAGGAAGGCATACCCGGCGTCGAATTGATCCTGACCCGCCTGCATGCGGGCGGCAAATTCTCCAATCGCAACTACGAGTTCTCCGGCGGCCTGCACGGTGTCGGCGTGTCCGTGGTCAATGCCCTGTCCAGCAAGGTCGAGGTGAGCATTCGCCGCAACGGCGAAATCCATCGCATGGATTTCAGGAATGGAGATCGACACCAGGCGCTGGAAGTGATTGGCACGATTGGCAGGAAGAACACCGGAACAACGGTCCGTTTCTGGCCTGATCCGAAGTATTTCGACTCGCCGAAAATCTCGCTGCCGAAGCTCAAGCACGTATTGCGCGCCAAGGCCGTGCTGTGCGCCGGACTCAATGTTCGCCTGCAGGATGAAGCCAGCGGCGAGGACATCAGTTGGCACTACGAAGATGGCCTGCGCGACTACCTGCGTTCCATGCTTGGCGATGCCGAGCACCTGCCCGCTGAACCCTACATCGGCAGCCAGAAACGCGAAAAAAGCGCGGTTGATTTCGCCATCAGTTGGTTGCCGGAAGGCGAGCTGACCCAGGAAAGCTACGTCAACCTGATTCCCACCGCGCAGGGTGGCACCCACGTCAACGGACTCCGAACGGGCCTTACCGAAGCCTTGCGCGAATTCTGCGAGTTTCGCAACCTCCTGCCGCGCGGGGTCAAGCTCGCGCCTGAAGATGTCTGGGACCGCCTGTGTTTCGTGCTTTCCCTTCGCATGCAGGAACCGCAGTTCTCGGGCCAGACCAAGGAGCGCCTATCCTCGCGCGATGCCGCTGCCCTGGTACAAGCGGCCGCCCACGATGGCTTCTCGCTTTATTTGAACCAGCACGTCGATGTCGGCGAGAAGATTGCCCAGCTCGCCATCGAACGCGCTGCATTGCGGCTCAAGGCCGAGAAACAGATTGTCCGCAAGAAGATCACCCAGGGTCCTGCCCTGCCCGGCAAGCTCGCCGATTGCGCATCCAGCGACCTTTCACGCACCGAACTGTTTCTGGTTGAAGGTGATTCCGCCGGAGGATCAGCGCGCCAGGCCCGCGACAAGGACTTCCAGGCGATCCTGCCCTTGCGCGGCAAGATCCTGAACACCTGGGAGGTTGAATCCGGCAGCGTATTGGCCTCGCAGGAAGTGCATGACCTTGCCGTGGCCATAGGCTGTGATCCGGGCAAACAAGATATCGCCGGATTGCGCTACGGCAAGATCTGCATCCTTGCCGACGCCGACTCCGATGGCCTGCACATCGCCACCCTGCTTTCCGCGTTGTTCTACCGGCATTTCCCGGCACTGGTTCGCGAAGGCCATGTGTTTGTCGCCATGCCACCGCTGTTTCGCGTGGATGTCGGCAAGCAGATGTTCTACTGCCTGGATGAGGCGGAACGCGATGCCATCCTGGAACGCATCCGCGAAGAAAAGATCCGTGGGGCGGTCAGCGTGACCCGCTTCAAGGGCCTGGGCGAGATGAACCCGACCCAATTGCGCGAATCCACCATCAACCCGGACACGCGCAGACTGGTTCAATTGACCATCGACGCCTTCGAGGATGGTGAAATGGAAACCTCGAAGCTGATGGACATGCTGCTTTCCAAGAAGCGCGCCGCCGACCGCAAGAGCTGGCTGGAAGAAAAAGGCGATCTCGCCTCGCTGGACATGTAGACGGCGAGCAGGCGGGATGTCGGTTCCACGGCAACACCGAGATGTCGGTTCCACGGCTGCGCCGTTTGAACCGACCTGCAACGGACCTGCAACCGACCTGCATCGCGCGGGGCGCCTTCGTGTAGGTCGGCTCAAGGCCCAAAGGGTCGGAGCCGACAGGCGAAATTGCTTGCGAAATGCCCCAACCGGCCGATGGCGGCATCCCCGCAACTGATCAAGGCGTCTTCCCGGCGCAAGCCGGGATCCATCTTGATTTCAATGACGTGTTTTCGAAGACCAAATGGATTCCGGCTTGCGCCGGAATGACGGCAAGAGAAGCCTGTGCAGCATTGCCCCCAAAACACCTCATGTCGGATAGAAGTCCGACCTGCAACGGACCTGCAACCGACCTGCATCGCGCGGGGCGCCTTCGTGTAGGTCGGCT
>SHNG01000092.1 GCA_004295005.1 Gammaproteobacteria bacterium | reverse complement strand
ATAATCCTCGTAAGGCATCAAGGTGACGTCACTGACCCAGGCGCCGCCGAACGGATTGGGCCAGCAACCCTTGTAGGTGACTTCCCAGCCGGGAAAGGCCAGCAACAGCGAGCGACCGGTCACGAAGTTGGCGTGCCAGAAAATCAGGACCGTACCGACGACGATAAAGAGGACCACGCCAAGAATACGCAGGATCGACGTGCCCTGCTTTTCTTCTTTTTTCGCTTTCCCTGCCATTTACCATCCTCCGCCGGGGCAATCCGCGGATTCTGTCAGTTTGTCGCGCGCGCTTCCACTCGGGTGGAGCGGGCAGGCTTACCTTCGACCAGGTGTCACGATCACTGCCCTTGCTGCACCCGCCAGCCGGCGTCGCGCAACCAGGCCCCGGTTGCGGAATCCGCCAGGCGCGCGATCAGGCCACCCAGCGCGCTCAGACTCACCCGGCAATTGCCGCCATCGACCAGGGCAGGCTGGCAATTCCCGCCTCGGCAACGATTGGCCGGTCAGGGAATTTCGAAGCCGTCGCTGAATATCGAGTCGCCCGATACGAAACGACCAAGCGTCAGCGCTTCGTTGAGGCTGGTACGCACACGCAGCCAACGCCCATCCAGACTGGCATGCGCACCCTGGAACAGGCGGAATTCGATCAACGATGGCGACCACGACAGGATCTCGCCCTGGATTTCGGTCAGGAATCCGGGCTGTGCCGGACCGTTGCTCCACTGCGCCGGCCCGTTGTCGATTTCCGGGTGCCTGATCTCGGTATCCACGTAGATGTCGGTCATGTCGACTTGCTGGCCATTGGTGTTGCCGGTGCCGTTCTCATCCCAGCCGAGCATGTAAATGTCAGGCGACACGGCTGGGTCGTCATAGCCGATCGGAGTCCAGCGCAGATCGGCACCGTTGTCCGGAGCGGTGTAGTAGCGCCATTGTTCATTCGGTGCGAACTCGAAGGGCGCGCCCCCGTTGATCATCGAGTAGCGCGTGTCGACAAGGCGGCTGTTGCGTATCACATAAAAGGCGCGACCATCAAGATCGGCCCAAGCCTCAAGGTGCACCCATGTCTGTGCCGGCAACACCTCGGCAAATTGGTCTCCGCCGTACCAGCCGGAGTAGTCGTTCAGATTGTCCGCCACGATGCCCTGGCTGGTGATGGACGCCGCGCTACCCGCCCAGCCCAGGGAATTGCTGGCCTCACCCATGCGCAATTGCTTGCCCGACACCGCGCCGCCATTCGGATGGGCAATGCCATGCCGGTAGCGCAGCCAGTAGGACAAATACAGCGCGCGTTCGCGTGGCCGGTTGGATGGGTAGCGAGGAAACGCCAGCACGGTCTTGTTCATCGGCGCGCTGTCGGAAGGTGCAATGCCGGAATACTGGCGCTGCGCAAAGACATGCCTGGTCGGGCGCGACGACATCACCCGCACCGGATTGTCGACGTGGGTGCCCTGGTTGGCGATCTCGCTGCTGCGCCATTGCCAGATCGTCTCCGGCACCACACTGCCATCGGCAAGCGCCGCGTAGGGTGCTGACGCCACCCCGCCGAGCACGACGCGATCAACACTGTCGAACAACCATGGCGCGGGATTTTCCCGCGTGCCGAATCGCGCCTGGACGTCCTCGATGCGGATTCGCGCGCCGTGGGCAATTGCGCCATCGAGCGCAACCAACGTGAATCCCGGCTGTGCCTCGAACTGCGCCCAACCCGGCAGCGCCGCAACAAGCAAGAAGCTGGCGAGCAATTTGCGCAGCATGACTGGATTGATTCCAATTGAGAGGAAAGGTGAGTACGAATTCCCACGCAGGCATTAGCGACCTTGTTTCCTCCAGCCGAAGGCCGGGCAAGTGCTTCGCCTGCAAGACGAGGTTAGCTCTTTTGCATAGACTGCAATTGTCTATTCTGTCGCATTCCATGGCGCCGTTTGTGTTTATCGCGGAGGGCAGGATCTTCCACGATGCTGGCTCGAGGGTGCTTGGGAAAGCCCGGTCACCCGCAATTTCCGTCGCTCCCGCGAAGACGGAATGCGAAGGCAGCAGGTGCAAAAAGGAGGGTTTCCGTTTGGGGAAACTCTGATTAACCCTGGTTTTCGTCGTTCCCGCGAAGGCGGACTGCGCAGGCAGGATGCCGAAGCGAACATCGGCGCAGCCGATGACCCAACGGGCAAGCCGCAGGAGCGGCGAGTCAACCCAGTGACTCTTTTTTCACCCTGTTGAAGGACAACGACACTGGATCCCGGATATCGCTTCGCGATTCCTGGATGACGAGCAGAATCAGGGTTTCCGCTTAGCGGGCGGCCTGTTGCAGGCTCCGCTCAGTCTCCGGGTCCGCGGCACGCGCGATCAGGCCACCCAGCGGGCTCAGGCTCACCCGGTAATTGCCGCCATCGACCAGCGGCAGGTAGGCCGCGCTGCCGTAGTCCGCATCCAGCCAGTTCATCCAGCGCGGAAACTTCTGCTTCAGCTCAAACAGGTCGATGCGCCCCGGCGTATCCAGTGCAATGGCGCTGCGTACCCGGGTCGCCTCGTCGGCAACATCCACGTAGCGGCCACTGATGCGTTCGATGCGATAGAGCGCAGGCAGACCGAAGGCCACGGCGGATGGCTTCCACTTGATCACCCGCGCATCCAATTGCCATTGCTCGCCAAAGACTTCCACGCTGCGCCGACTGCCGTCCGGAAAATCAATGCGTACGGCAAAACGCCTTGGCTCCAGTTGCCGTGCAGAGAGATCGGCCAACACGGTTTCGCTGGTCAAGCGGCGGTAGCCGAGCAAGGCGGAGCCGAGCAGGCCCGAGAGGGTGCCGAGCAACAGGAACACGAGCAGCCAGACCAGTCGATGGCTGGCCGCGAAACGTCGCCGCTCACGCCAGCATCGACGCATGGCAAAGCCCTGGGACAGGGCAAGCAGGACGCACAATCCGGCGAACACGAAGAAAACAATGAGGAACGGTGTCAGCGGCATGTGCCGAGCATACCCTTTCCCGCCTGCGGGCGAGCGTGTTGCGCGGCGTTATACTCGCCGCCGGTCGTCATCGTGAGCCAACCCCATGCTGCGTTCCATTCGATTGCCTGCGCTCCTGTGCCTGCTCGCGCTGCTCGCCGCTTGCGGCAACAAGGGTGAACTGGTCAAACCAGGCACACCTGCCGCGGCCATCGCCGCGCAATCGTCGTCGCGCTGAGCAGGATCCGCGATGGCGCTAGCCTTCAGCAAGATGCATGGCCTCGGCAATGACTTCGTGATCCTTGATTGCCGCACGCGGCCGTTTGCCCTTGAGGCCGGGGACATCCTGCGTCTTGCCGACCGCCATCGCGGTGTCGGCTTCGACCAGTTGCTGAGCATTCATGCCTCCAGCGATGCGAGCTGTGCGTTCGGCTATGTGATCTGGAACGCCGACGGCTCGCGTTCCGGGCAATGCGGCAATGGTGCCCGCTGCGTTGCCGCCTGGCTGGCCCGCGATGGCGCAATCGACGGTGCGCCCACGCGTCTGATGAGCCCCGCCGGGCCGATCGAGGTGACCTGTCTGGAAGATGGTCGCGTGCGCGTGGACATGGGTGAGCCGGATTTCTCGCCTGCGAAGATACCGCTCAACGCCGCTGCCGAGGCAGACAGTTACAGCACCCGCATCGACGCCGACACCATCGCCTTCGGTTCGGTTTCCATGGGCAATCCGCACGCGGTCATCACCGTGGCTGAGATCGCGCGGGCCGCCGTGACACGGATCGGTGCGCGGCTTTCCTCCGCGGCCATCTTTCCGCAGGGCTGCAATGTCGGCTTTGTCGAGCTGCGCTCGCGAACCTCGCTGGCCTTGCGTGTATGGGAGCGCGGCGTGGGCGAAACCCTGGCCTGTGGCACCGGAGCCTGTGCGGCGATGGCGGTGCAGCGCAAGCGTGGTTTGGTGGACGACACCGTGGATGTGCAGCTTCCCGGCGGCAGCCTGGAAATTCATTGGCAAGGGGCCGGTCAGCCGGTGTGGATGACCGGGCCGGCAAGCTTTTCATTCGAGGGCACCTGGCATGAGTGAGTTGAGCGTGAAAGACGGTCTATCGGCGATGGAAGTCGCCAGCTACCTGCGACGGCACTCGGATTTCCTCAAGGAGTTTCCGGACCTCGCCATGCTGCTGCGCCTGCCGCGCGAGCAGGGTCCGGCGGCATCCCTGGCCAGCTATCAACTCGAAATGATGCGCGACAAGAACAACGAGCTGTCGCGGCGCCTGCATGACCTGGTGGAAATCGCCCACGAGAACGAAACCTTGATGGTGCGCGTGCACACCCTGACCCTCGCTCTCATGCGCGCCCGCGACCTCGCCGATACGGTGACCCGCGTGGTCGCCAGCCTGACCGAGGATTTCCACACCGACCTGGTTCGCATGGTGCTGTTTCACAGCGATCCGCAATTGCCGGCGGCGGACTGGTTGCTGGTGGAAGCCGATGGTCCTGCCGCCATGCCCGCGTTTGCCGAATTCCTCAAGCGCGGCGAGCCCCTGTGCGGACGCCTGCTGCAGGACAAGCTGGATGCCCTGTTCGCGGACAAGGCCAGCACCGTGCAATCGGCCGTGCTGCTGCCCATCGGCGATCTCGGCATGCTCGCCATCGGCAGCCTCGATGCCAACCGCTTCCATCCGGGCATGGGCACCGTGTTCCTGCGCCTGATCGCCGAGGCGGTCTCCACAGCGGTGGCCCGCTATTCAGATCAAGCGGTGAAATGAGCGACGCGCTGGCCAGCGCAACCCATCGCTTTCTCGAACATCTGCGCGTCGAGCGGCGCTACTCGCCCTCCACCCTGGAAAATTACGCGCGCGCATTGACCCGGCTGCACGCACACGCCGAGCGCCTGGGCTTGCAGCGCTGGCGTGAACTGCGCAGTGCACAGTTGCAGGCCTTGCTGGCCGAGCAACATCGAAGCGGACTTGCGCCAGCCAGTCTTGGCTTGTTTCTATCGACTTGCCGCAGTTTCTTCCGCTTTCTTGCGCGCGAGGGAGAGGTCAGCGTGAACCCTGCCGTCGGCGTGCGTTCGCCGAAGATTCCGCGCAAGCTGCCGAACGTGCTGGATGTCGACGAGATGGGCGCGCTGCTGGAGTTTCCGGTTGATGATGCCGAAGCCGTGCACGATCGCGCCATGCTGGAGCTGCTCTATTCGAGCGGGCTTCGCGTTGCCGAGGTTGTCAGCCTGCGCTGGTGCGACCTCGATGCCGACGCCGGCCTGCTGCGCGTTACCGGCAAGGGTTCCAAGACCCGCATCGTTCCGGTCGGCAGCCAGGCGCTTCACGCCCTTGCCGCCCTGCGCGAGCAGGAGAAGGCCGGCGATGAGGCGCCGATCCTGCGCGGACGCCACGGTCGCCCCTTGAGCACGCACGGTGTACGCACCCGCCTCAAGCGGCGCGCGCGCGACCAGGGCGTGTGGAAGCGCGTGTATCCCCATTTGCTGCGACATTCCTGCGCCAGCCACCTGCTGGAATCCTCTGGAGACCTGCGCGCCGTGCAGGAGCTGCTTGGCCATGCCGACATCGGCACCACGCAGATTTATACCCACCTTGATTTCCAGCACCTGGCCAGGGTCTACGATGCCGCGCATCCGCGCGCTCGACGCAAGTGAGCGCCTGAACGGACCGCTGTGCAGGTGACTTGTATCCCGGCAGGGCTTGGAATGGATCAGCGCACCCCCAGATGAAGGTGTCCACCCGATCACGGCATGCCGATGGAATCCTTTCACGCCACCACCATTGTTTCGGTTCGTCGCCACGGCAAGGTCGTGATCGGCGGCGATGGCCAGGTCACCCTTGGCAACACGGTGATGAAATCCAATGCGCGCAAGTTGCGCCGCCTCGGCAAGGGCGATGTGCTGGCGGGTTTTGCCGGTGCCACTGCCGATGCCTTCACCCTGTTCGAGTTGTTTGAACAGAAACTGGAGCGCTTCAGCGGCAACCTCACCCGCGCAGCGGTGGAGCTGGCCAAGGAGTGGCGCACCGATCGCCGCCTGGGTCGCCTGGAGGCCATGTTGGCGGTGGCCGACAAGGAAACTTCCCTGCTCATTTCCGGCAATGGCGACGTGGTCGAGCCCGAGAACGGCTTGATTGCCATCGGCTCCGGCGGTCCCTATGCCCAGGCCGCAGCCAAGGCCTTGATCGAGAACACCGACCTCGATGCGCGCCGCATCGTCGAGCAGGCGCTCAAGATTGCCGGCGACATCTGCATCTACACCAATGACAATGTGACGATTGAAGAGCTCTAGGAGCCTGCGCGGCAGAATGAATTCGAAGCGAAACGACGCTGACGCGATTCAGTGGGTCAATCGGAAGGCGCGCATAGCGGGCACTATGCAAGCCAGACGATTGATCCAATCAATCGATGGCAGCGGCGTTGCAGCCGAATGGCTTCTGCCGCGCAGGCTCCTAGGGCCGGGATTGGAGATTCGGGAATCGGGATTCGAGTGAGCCTCTGAACCACACCCCTTCCCGCAAGCCTCAACGTCCCAATCACCGCAACTTCGAGTCCCCAATCCCCAATCCCGAATCCCGGCTTCAACCATGACCCCACGCGAAATCGTTTCCGAGCTCGACCGTTACATCATTGGCCAGAACGCGGCCAAGCGTGCGGTATCCATCGCCCTGCGCAATCGCTGGCGGCGCATGCAATTGGAGCCGCAACTGCGTGAGGAAGTCACGCCGAAGAACATCCTCATGATCGGCCCCACCGGGGTCGGCAAGACCGAAATTGCGCGTCGCCTGGCTGCCCTGGCCAATGCGCCTTTCATCAAGGTCGAGGCGACCAAGTTCACCGAAGTCGGATATGTCGGCAAGGATGTCGAGCAGATCATCCGTGACCTGGCCGAAGCCGCGGTGAAGATGGAGCGCGAGCAGGCCAAGGCACGCGTGCGCAGCCAGGCCGAGGATCGCGCCGAAGACCGCATCCTTGATGCATTGCTGCCGCGCCGCCAGAGCGTGGGTTTTGCCAACGAGCCGGCACCGATTGACGAGCGTGCGTCGGAAACCCGGCAGAAGCTGCTCAAGCAGTATCGTGAAGGCCAACTGGACGAGCGCGAGATCGAGCTTGATCTGGCCGTCAACATCGGCGTCGAGATCATGGCGCCTCCGGGCATGGAGGAAATGACCAACCAGTTGCATGGCATGTTCCAGTCGCTGTCCGGCTCGCGCACGCAAAAGCGCAAACTGCGCATCGCCCAGGCCCGTCCACTGCTGATCGAGGAGGAAGCCGGCAAGCTGATCAACGACGAGGAGATCAAGAGCCACGCCCTGAACAACTGCGAACAGAACGGCATCGTTTTCATCGACGAGATCGACAAGGTCGCCCAGCGCGGCGAATTCAGCGGTGCCGGCGTCAGTCGCGAAGGCGTGCAGCGCGACCTGCTGCCTCTGGTTGAGGGCAGCACGGTGTCGACCAAGCACGGCATGGTCAAGACCGACCACATCCTGTTCATTGCCTCGGGTGCTTTCTCGCTGGCCAAGCCATCGGATCTGATCCCGGAATTGCAGGGTCGTTTTCCGATCCGCGTCGAGCTCACCGCACTCAATGCCGATGACTTCGCGCGCATCCTGAGCGAACCGAAACACGCGTTGACCAAGCAGTACACCGCCCTGCTCGCCACAGAAGGCGTGAGCCTTGAATTCACGCCCGATGGCATTCGCCGCCTGGCCGAGGTGGCCTATCAGGTCAATGAGCGCACCGAGAACATCGGCGCGCGCCGCTTGCACACGGTGCTGGAGCGTCTGCTCGATGACATCTCGTTCGCTGCCTCCGATCATCCGGGCAGCACCTACCGCATCGATGCCGAGTATGTGGACGTGCATCTGTCCGGCCTGGTCCAGGATGAGGATCTGTCGCGTTACATTTTGTGAAAGCCGGGATTTGGGCTTCGAACAGCGCTGGCAGCTTGCAAATCCCGACTCATTCGCCATTTCCGTCCCGTCAGTCCAGGCTCCAATCATCAGCCTTGCAGTGACCGTCCATTCGTCCGAACATAGCCCCATGAGTACTGTCGTTCCTTTCAAGGCCAAGGGTGTACGCATCGCTTTGCGCGAGGCGTTCGATGCACACATTCCCATGCGTTTTGCGCGTGAGCGCATTCAACCGGGCTGGATCCACGGTTTCGTGGTCGGTCTGTCGCGGGATTTTTGCCTGATCGCCGAAGTCGGCGACACCATGCGTTTCGATGGTTACGTGGTCATCGCCATTGCCGACCTCAGCCAGATCGAGGAAGACCCTTCGCGCGAGTTCGTAGAGAAGGCCCTGGCCCTGCGCAACGAAGCCCTCACCATCCCGCGCGATTTTCCGCTCGACAACTGGGCCACGATTGCCGATGCCGCCATGCGCATGGCGCCCCTGCTTTCCATCAACGTGGTCGAGGACGAAGAAGGCGAGGTCAGTTACATCGGCCAGTTGGTGGGGCTGGAGAACGATGCATTGCTGTTGCGCGAGATCGATCCAAACGCACACTGGCATGCCGACGTGGGTGACTACGGTTTCGAGGAAATTGCCTCGATTGGTTTCGGTACCGGATACCTCGATGCCCTGTGGCGCGTGGCCGGTTCGCCGTCCGATCCCTTGACCCCACGCATGCCGCGCAGCGATTCGGTGCATTGATTTGCGCGGGAGTCGGGAATAGGGAAACGGGAATGGCCAGAGCGTAAAGCGCGCCCGTGCGAAGTCCTGCTTATCCGATTCCCGATTCTCCATTCCCAATTCCCGGCCCGAAGCATGCCCACCCCCACACAGATCACCCTGCTGCGCGCATCCCATGCGCTTGAAGTCCGCTTCGAGGATGGCCAGAGCTTTCGCTTGCCTGCCGAATACCTGCGGGTGAATTCACCGAGTGCGGAAGTGCAGGGTCACGGTCCCGGGCAGAAGGTGCTGGTGGACGGCAAGGCCGACGTCAACATCGAGGAGATCGTGCCGGTCGGCAACTACGCCGTGCTGCTCAAGTTCAGCGACGGCCACCAGACCGGCATCTTTTCCTGGGATGTGTTGTACGACCTGGGGCGAGATCAGGAACAGAATTGGGCGACGTATCTGACCGCCCTCGACAGTGCGGGCAAGACGCGAAGATAGTTGCGGGACGTAGGATGCGGGAAAAGCGCATCCCGTCTCCCTCTCCCGCTGGCGGGAGAGGGTTGGGGTGAGGGTGGAGCGCAGGTGTCGAAGCACCGCCCTCACCCGCCGCTGCTCGACGGCCTCTCCTTTATGCCCTCCGGGTACGCCAGCGGGAGAGGCCGCACGGCATGGCTTGCCAGAGCCCCGCACCACGGGTCACGAATCCCCGATCTCAAATGCCAAATCCCGGCTCCATTACCATCCCCCGCCACCGCCGCCACCACCACCGCCCCCGGACGACCCGCCACCGCCACCGCCACCACCGCTGCTGCCGCCGGATGAAGAGCCGGGCGGACTCGCGGACGAACTGATGGCGCTGCTCAGGCTGGAACTCAAGGAACTGCCGAAACTGCCAGGATCAAATCCCTGGCTCGAATGGTTGTGGCTGTACCAGGACATGCCGGCAGCGGCAGCGGCGGCGGCGGCAGGACCAATGGCTTCAGCCAACTTGTCGCCCCAGGTTTTCTCCACGTCCAGGGCCAGCGCGTAGGGAAACAGTCGCTGGTACTCCGCGGCGTCCATCGGCGGCGCCTTGGCTCGCGCCAGATCGTCCTTCTCGGCCACGCCGAGGTAAAGGCGCAAGCCCTCGATGCGGTCCAGCAGTTTCTTGCCTTCCACGGTGGGTGCCTTCATCCACTGCGCGAACGGAATCTGCACGGAGACCATGAGCGCCACCAGCACGCCGCACACGATACTGGTCAGCAAGCCGAGCACAGACACGGCGCCTGCCAGCATGGCGCCAAGAACGATCAGGCCGATACTGCTGGCTATCGGTCGTTTGCCTTCGCGAATCTCCTTCATCCAACCGAGCAGGACGGTGCCGAAAATGGATGCAAGGATAAGCACCGCTACCGTCGCCATGATCCCGACTGGAACGAGCTGCGGAGGGTCGAGCACGAATGCCAGCACGATGGCCGCGATGGCCCACAATCCTGCAAGGCAGCCGACGCCTGTGTTGAGGCTGAAATTGGCCTTTTCGTAGTTTGTCTTCAGGTGCGACTCGTGGCTGCGACGCGCCTTGCCGATGATGCCGTGATTGCTTTGACTGAATTGCAATTCCTGGCGATAGCCGGACAGCAATTCATCGAACAGCACGCGCGCGGAATCCGGTGTCTGTGCCCGCGCTCCCGTGACCTCGCGAATGGAATAGGCTTTTTCCGTCTTCTCGATGCGCAAGAGGCCTTCCACACCCAGCTCAACCAGGTCCGCGGCAAAACAGCGGTCGTCATAACCCATGTTGCGGACATAGCGCGCCGCCGCCGGCGAGATGCCCTGTGGCGGATCGTATTCGGGTATCACCACGCCGCCTTGTGGATCGCGACCGACCCGACGCCATTGCAGATAAAGGAAACCGAGCATGACCAGCAGGCCCGCTCCCAGCACACCCTCGCGCCGGTTGTCCGTCACGAACCACGCCAGTTTCTGTCGCGCGTCGGGAGCCTGCACGATGCCTTTTGGAAAGCTTGCAACCAGGGTCAGGCCTTGCTGGCTGCCCAGTGCGCGTGTCGTCGCGATCTGCGCCACACCGCTTTCGTCCACAAGCGCGGTGTAATTCCGGGCCTTTGAACCCTGCGCGCCGGTATAGCCTTCGATCTTGACCTTGCCTGCCGCCAGATCGCCAGGCAGATGCACGCTGGCGCTGGCCTGGTCGATGGTGAATTCCCAGCCATTGCCGGTGACGTTCCAGTACAGCTCGTCGTGATCCTCGAAGAAGCCCAATTGGCGCGTGGTTCGATAGCGGAAGACGTAGGTGTGCTCTCCACTGTCGAGGTACACATCGGCTGATCCGAAATACACGCGCGTACCATTCTCCAGGCGTTCGCTGTGCCAGGGCTCCGGATGACCGTCCCGGCTCACGTCGAGGGGTTCAAAGGCGACCTTGACCCGGTTGCCGTAACGATCCTTGTAGTCGGTGGGGAAGTCGCGATAGATGCCGCGCTGGATGCGGTTGCCTTCCGCGTTGACGGTGATGGTTTCGTCGACTTGCATGCTGCCGTCGGCGGCAATCTCGATGTCGCTGTGGAATGACAGGATCCCCTCGTCGGCGTGCGCTTGCAGGCCGATGCAGGCCATCAACAACACGATGAAAAGGCGCGTCATGGGGCACTCCTCTGCTTGGCTTCGGCCTCGAAGAACTCTCCACGTTGGAAACCGGCGAGACGGGCCACGATCATCTCGGGAAAGTGTTCAATGCGGGTGTTGAGCTGGCGCACGGCACCGTTGTAGAAGCGACGCGCATATTGCAGGTGATCCTCAATGGCCACCAGGTCGCGTTGCAGTTGCAGGAAATTCTGGTTGGATTTCAGGTCCGGATAGCTTTCCTGCAAGGCAAGGAGTCGTTCAATCTGCGTGCCGAGTTGATCTTCCAGGCGTGCACGATCGGCCAGGGCTGATGCTTCCCGCGTTCGCGTGCGCAGCTCGGTGATCGTCGCCAGGGTGATGCGTTCGTGGTCGGCATAGGCTTGTACCGCGGTCACCAACTGCGGGGTCAGGTCATGCCGACGCAGCAGTTGAACGTCGATGTCGCTCCATGCCGCGCGCATCTGGTTGCGCTCGGCAATCAGGCGGTTGAAGGTCCAGATGGCCCAGAGCACGACAATTGCAATCAGCGCCAGTACTGCCATCACCATGTGTTTTCCCCCGCGCGGCAATGCGCAACACCCGACATGAAGCCATGGGCAATCCGAACAAACAACTTCCGTCCGAACAAACAAATTCCGTTCGAGGTGAGCTGGTCGAACCTTGAACGCAAACCCGCGGGTCAGCGTGTCCCCAAATCTGCATCCGGTTTCAACTGCCGATCCACCCAATCGGCAATTGCATGATAAACGTGTTCCGAGTCGCCGGAGAGACGATGCTTGCCGCCCGGATAGGTCATCAGGTCGAACTGGATGCCGCGCTGTTGCAGCGCGCTCATCAGTGCGGTCGCGTTGGAGAACAGCACGTTGTCATCGGCCATGCCGTGAATCAGGAACAGGCGTGAGCGCATGCCATCCAGCCAGGCGCCCGGTGCGCTGCGGATGTAGCCGGATGCATTGGTTTTCGGCTGGCCGAGGTAACGCTCGGTGTAGTGGGTGTCGTACAAGCTCCAGTCGGTGACCGGGGCCACGGCCACGCCTGCGGCAATGCGATCGGAGGCCTTGGCCAACATCATGGTGGTCAGGTAACCACCATAGCTCCAGCCGAACACGCCAATGCGTTCGGCATCAACCCAGGGTTGTTGTTGCAACCAGTCAACTCCCGTCAGCTGATCCTGCACTTCCGCATTGCCGAGCTGGCCGTGGATCACATCGGAGAATTTCCTGCCGCGACGAGAGGTGCCGCGGTTGTCGAGGGTGAAAACCACATAACCCTGCTGCGCCATGTATTCGAGAAAGTGGGTTTGCTGGGCTGCGCTGCCGGTTCCGCCGGCCCAGGCGCGCGCCACTTTCTGCGCGGTAGGCCCGCCGTAGTAGAAGATGAAAACCGGGTAACGCCTGGCTGGATCAAAATTCGCCGGTTTGAACAAGCGGTAATAAAGCTCCTGGCCATCCGCCGCCGCGAGGGTGCCGAACTCCGGTTGGGGTTGCTGGTCGCGATACGGCGCAAACGGATGATTTTCGTCCAGGCTGTTGCGCTCGATCCATTGGATCAGGCTGCCGTCTGCCTTGCGCAGACTCACCTGTGGCGGGGTTTCCGGATTGCTGAAGGTATCCAGATAGAAACTGGCGTCTTCGGCAAAGGTGGCCATGTGGGTGCCGTCTTCCTTGCTGATTCGTTGCGGCGCAGCGGCGCTGCTGCCATCCAGGGCAAGCGCGTAGACCTGGGTATCCGGCACATAGTCGTGATTGGACTGCACATAAACCCGCCCGTTCTTCTCATCCACGCCCAGCAGCTTGTCGATATTCCAGTTGCCACGACTGAGCGGATGCATCAGCGTGCCCTCGGCATCGTATCGATACAGATGCAGATAGCCGCTGCGTTCGCTGCCCCAGATGAAGCCGCCGTCATCCAGGAAGCGCAGGTCGCTGTTGAGATTGATCCAGGTCTCGCTGCGTTCGGTGAGCAGGGTTTTCTGTTCGAGCGAAGCCACATCGACTTTTCTTAGTTCCAACTGCTGCTGGTTGCGCTGCTCAAGCTGATAGCTCAAGTGCTTGCTGTCCGGCAGCCAGTCGACGCGGGCCAGGTAGACGTCCGACTCCTCACCGAGGTCGATCCAGCGTGTGCTGCCATCGGTCATTGAGAGCAATCCCAGCTTGATCGCAACATTGTTCTTGCCGGCTGCCGGGTAGCGTTGTTCGATCACTTCGGTGCGATCCGGGTACACCTCCATGCGCTTGATGACGGGGACATGGGTCTCGTCATAACGTTCGAAGGCGATGCATGAATCATCCGGCGCCCACCAGTAGCCGCGATCCCGATCCATTTCCTCCTGGGCAACGAACTCCGCTTCGCCGTTGTGGATCACGCCACCGCCATCTTCGGTCAGCGCGCGGCTCTTGCCGCTGCGCAAGTCGATCACATGCAGGTTCTGGCCCTGCACATAGGCAACGTATCGGCCCTTCGGGGAAATGCGTGCGTCGATGAAATCACCGGAAACCGGCAGTTCGCGGACCGCTTCGGGCGCTGGTGCATCGAGCGTGTAGAGGAACAGTTTGCCGCCCAGTGGAAACAGCAGCGCCTTGCCATCCGGAGACCATTGGTACTCGATGATGCCGCTGGTGTCTGACAGTCGTGCGCGTTCGCGGCGGGCTTTTTCCGCGTCGCTCAATTCCTCGCCGGAATCCAGCGTATCGGCGTTCACCAACCGACTGGTAATGCCATCGACCATGCGGTATTGCCAGAGGTCGAATCGGTTTTGATCGTTGGCACGGGCACGAATGAAACTGACCCGCGAGCCATCCGGCGAGATCCTCAGCTCGCGGGGGGTCGGACCATCCAGCCCACCGCCGCTGAAAATTTTCTCAATGGTCAGGTTCTCGGCAAACACGGCTTGTACCGGCAGCAGCAATGCAACAAGCATCAGGAAACGCATGGGGTTCTCCACAGGACGGCGCGATTATCCGCGTGCCTCCTGCGGATGCAAACCGTTGTCTCAACTCGACTGGGCACGTCACTTGCCGATACAGAAGTCGGCAAAGATGCGGCCGAGCAGGTCATCGCTGCTGAAGGTTCCAGTGATTTCGCCAAGTGCCGATTGGACCTGTCGCAGTTCCTCGGCGGCCAGTTCGCCGGCGCGTTGCTCGATCAGGGCATGTTGCGCGGCCTGCAGGTGTTCGGCGGCCTGCTCCAGGGCCTCGACGTGGCGGCTGCGTGCGCTGAAGGTCCCGTTGTCCTGCGTATCGTAGCCGGCTGCGTGTTGCAGCTCCGCGCTCAACAACTCCAGGCCCTCGCCACTGCGCGCGGACAACCAGATGTGGGTTTCCTCTCCATGTTGTTCGCGTCGCGCGGGTTTTGCGTCGACGTCGATCTTGTTGTGCACGATCAGGCGCGCGGTGTTTCTCGGAAGCGTCTTGAGCAGCTGGCGGTCTTCGTCAATGTGTTCATCGCTGCTCACCAGCACGGCCAGGTCGGCGTTTTCGAGTTCGGCGCGTGCGCGGCGCATGCCTTCGATCTCGACGGGGTCGCTGGATTCGCGCAGGCCTGCGGTATCGACCAGGGTGATGGCAATGCCATCGAGTTCGATGGTTTCGCGCAGCAGGTCGCGGGTGGTGCCGGGTACGTCGGTGACGATGGCCCGCTCGCTGGCCGCCAGCGCGTTGAGCAGGCTGGACTTGCCGGCATTGGGGCGACCCATGATGACCACGTGCAAGCCATTGTTGAGGCGCAGGCCGCGACGACTGGCTTGCAGCACGCCATCCAGTTGGGTGCGTGCTTCCAGCAGATCGGCAATGAGCGTGGGCGTGGCGAGAAAATCAATCTCCTCCTCGGGAAAATCGATGGCCGCTTCGATCCACATGCGCAGGCGGGTGACGGCTTCCACCAGATGCAACACACGGTGCGAGAACTCGCCATGCAGACTGCGCATGGCGGCGCGAGCGGCCGCTTCGGAACCGCTTGCGATCAGGTCGGCAATGGCTTCGGCCTGGACCAGATCCAGCTTGCCATTGAGGAAGGCGCGTTCGGCAAATTCGCCCGCGCGCGCCTGACGCGCGCCGAGGTCGATCACCCGCTTGAGCAGGCAGCGCAGCATGACCGGACTGCCGTGTGCCTGAAGCTCCAGAACATCTTCGCCGGTGAAGGATGCCGGTGCGGGGAAAAACAACAGCATGCCCTGGTCAAGCGTGGCGCCGTCGGCGTCGGTGAAGGTGCACATATGGGCGTGACGCGGCCGTGGCTGCCTGCCCAGCATGTGCCGCGCGATGGCTGCCGCGTGGCTGCCGGAAATGCGGATGATGCCGACACCGGCGGCTCCCGCCGCGGTGGCGATGGCAGCGATGGTCTCGCCTTGGTTCTTCATCACCGTTGCACGTTCACCCCGGGCAGGCCAACCGCAAGCGACGGCTCGCGGCTATTTCGCTGCAGCGGCCTGTGGCTTGTTGGTCCCCTCGATGCGGCGGGTGATGATCCACTGCTGGAGCAGGCCCAGCGCGCCGTTGACGGTCCAGTACAGCACCAGGCCAGCGGGGAAGAATGCAAACAACACGGAGAAGATCAGTGGCATGATCTTCATCATCTTCTGTTGCAGCGGATCCATGCCCGTCATCGGCGTCAGCATCTGCGTGGCCAGCATGGTCAGCGCGTTGAGTACCGGCAGGATGTAGTAGGGGTCGGGTGCGGTGAGGTTCTGGATCCACAGGATGAACGGCGCCTGGCGCAGTTCGACGCTTTCCAGCAGTACCCAGTAAAGGCCAAGGAACACCGGGATCTGTACCAGCATGGGCAGGCAACCGCCCAATGGATTGATTTTTTCCTTCTGGTACAACTCCAGCATGGCCTGGTTCATCTTGGCGCGATCATCGCCGTAGCGCTCCTTGAGAGCAGCCACACGCGGCTGCATCTTGCGCATCTTCGCCATCGAACGGTACTGCGCTTCGGAGAGCTTGAAGAACACCGCCTTGATCAGCAGCACCAGCAGAATGATGGAAAAACCCCAGTTGCCGGTGAGCTTGTGGAACATCGACAGCAGCCAATGCAACGGCTCGGAAATCACCGTAAACACACCGTAATCCGCCGTCTTGGAAAGACCCGGGGCAAGATCATCCAATGTGCTTTGCAGCTTCGGGCCGATATACAGGCGCGCGGAGAACGTTTGCTCTGCGCCAGGCTGGATGCTCAAGGCAGGCGAGAAGCTGCGCATCACATAGCGCGTGCCATCGGCGGCGGCGACCTGCGCGCTGCTGAACTCATCCACTTCGTTTGCCGGTGGAATCCACGCCGCGAAGAAGTAGTGCTGCAACATCGCCACCCAGCCACCGCTGACTGCCTGTTTGAGTGGCTCACCCTGGAACTTGTCGAAGGGCAGTTTCTGGAACTTCTCTTCTGGGCTGTACCATGCGGCACCCATGAAACTGTAGCGTTCTGTATTTGTGTATCCCTTGATGCCGGAACTGTCGAGCACCAGCGGAACACGTTGCAATTGACCATAGGCCTGACCCGTCCATGGCTTTGCGCTGGTGTTGCGAACCTGCTGCTGCATGCCGATGACATAGCTGCCGCGCTCGAACACCAGGGTCTTGCGCACCTGGATGCCGGAAGCGTCCTGCCAGCTCAAGGGAACCTCGATGCGGTTCTGGCCATCAGCCAGGGTCCAGTTGCGGCTGCTGGTGGTGAATTCGGCCTGGTGGTTGGGGGCGGCGCCATCACTGCTCAGCAAGCCGCTCTGGGCGACAAAGTAGCGCGCCGCCTCGTCATCCAGCAGACGCACGGGTTCGTTTGATCCCTGCTTCGATGGATAGGCCAAAAGCTCGGCACTCACCAGACTGCCACCGCGCGGATCGATTTCCACGCGCAGGACATCGGTGGTGACAACAATCGGCTGACTCGTTGGCACCGTGGTTTCGGTTGGCGGCGGAGCCTCAACGGCGTTGCCAGGCTCGAGCTTGCCAATCTCGGGAACGTCATTGACGGGCGGGCTTGCGGCAGGTTTCGTCGGTTGCGGGGTTGCGCTGTCCTCGATGGTGGTTGCCTGGGCCTGGGGGTTGTAGTCCAGTTGCCATTGCGACCAGATCAAATAGCTCAGGGCAAACAGGGCGACCAGCAAAAGGGTGCGAGGATTGTTCATGGGCAAGGGAATTCGTGGCCGGAAACGCCGGCATCCGGCAAGCGTTGTGGGTTGCCGCGCAGGACGCGACGATGGATGGATTCGCGAAACGCGATCAGCCGCGCATTGTGCCGTTCGCCGCACTCGCCTTCAATGCCGCGAGTTTTGTCCAAAGCAAAGTCAGGTCCTCGCGCAGTATCGGCGCGGGCGCCTGCACGGCGCTGGTTCGGGCGATCAGGAGGATATCGATGGCGGGCAACTGCAGCCGAATCTGCCGGTAGCTGTCGCGAACCAGGCGCTTGATGCGATTGCGATCAACTGCGCGCTTGGAGACGCGTCGCGAAACCGCCTGGCCGAGGCGGCAGCCGGCCCGGTTGTTGGGTGCGAATTCGGCGATGAAGTGGCGCGCATGCAGGCGCCTGGAAGAATTGCGCAGCGCGGCGAAGTCGCCGGGCTTGAGCAGGCGGGCCGTGCGGGGCAGGGTGCACTGCCGCATGACGCCGCCCGCAGGTGGGTCAGACAGCGAGACGCTTGCGACCCTTGGCGCGACGGGCATTGATCACGGCGCGACCGCCGCGGGTCTTCATGCGGACCAGGAAACCGTGGGTGCGAGCGCGCTTGATGTTGCTCGGCTGATAGGTGCGTTTGGTGGCCATGAGTCGGCGCCAGGTTCTGGAAAAAGGGCGCGAATGATAGGGGTGCGGGCATTCAGCGTCAAGCTGTTGGGCTGGTACTGGCCCGCGTGTGGCGAGTAAACTGCATGGTTCACGACGGGTCGCTTGCCGGATCCGCGACATTGACCCCCAACACGATCGGGAAACCATGAGCGAGCTCTGGCGGCGCTGTCTGGAGCGTCTGGAAACGGAATTCGACGCCGAGGACGTTCAAACCTATCTGAAGCCTCTGCAAGCCCATGATGACGACGCAGGGCTCAGGTTGTTCGCTCCCAACGGATACACGCTTGAAGCCGTGAGCGAACGCTTCCTGCCCCGTATCCGAGCGGTTGTCGAGCATTTGTACGGTGCCCCTCTGCCGGTTGCGCTCGAAGTGGGTGCCCTGGGTGGCCGTACTTCGCCCGGCAAGCGCAGCGCAGCGCCGGTGCGTGGCAAGCCTGCGGGGCGCGAGGATGAGCCGCACAATCTCGATCCCAACTACACCTTCGAGAGTTTCGTCGAGGGCAAGACCAACGAACTGGGCAAGGCCGCCGCCATCCAGGTGGCCACCAATCCGGGGCGCGCCTTCAATCCCTTGTTGCTGTATGGCGGTACCGGTCTGGGCAAGACCCACCTGATGCACGCGGCCGGCAACCTGATGCGCAAGAACAACCCGGCCTGCAAGGTGCTTTACCTGCGCTCCGAACAATTTGTCGGCAGCATGATCGACGCCTTGCGCACCAAGAACATGGATGAGTTCAAGCGCCGCTTCCGCTCGGTCGACGCGCTGTTGATCGACGACATCCAGTTTTTTGCCGGCAAGAACACCACCCAGGAGGAGTTCTTCCATACCTTCAATGCGCTGTTCGATGGCAAGCAGCAGATCATCCTGACCTGCGACCGCTTTCCCAAGGAGGTGGAGAACCTGGAGCCGCGGCTGAAGTCGCGTCTGGGCTGGGGCTTGTCGGTGGCCATTGAACCGCCCGACTTCGAGACGCGCGCCGCCATCCTGCTCAGCAAGGCGGCGGGCAAGGGGATCGAGTTGCCGGAGGATGTCGCTTTTCTGGTGGCAAAGCGCATGCGCTCCAACGTGCGCGATCTGGAAGGCGCGCTCAACACGCTCATTGCGCGCTCGAACTTTGGCGGGCGCAAGGTTGACGTGGCGTTTGCCCAGGAAACCCTGCGCGACCTGCTGACCGTGCACGCGCAGGCCATCACCATTTCCAACATCCAGAAAGTGGTCGCCGAGTACTTCCAGTTGCGGGTGGCCGATCTGCTCTCCAAACGCCGCAGCCGCTCGGTTGCGCGGCCGCGCCAGGTGGCGATGTTCCTGGCCAAGGAACTGACCGAACACAGCCTGCCCGAGATTGGTGATGCATTCGGCGGCCGTGACCACACCACGGTGCTGCACGCCTGCCGTACGATCCGCACAATGCGTGAAACCGACGGCAAGTTGCGTCAGGATTGGGACACCCTGGTGCGTTCGTTGACCGGTTGAGCAAGCTGTGGAAAACCCGGGGATTACCATCGCCTTCAAAACAATCCACAATCCGTCCACAAACAGAAGCACCGTTTTCCCAAGCAAGCAGCGCCGCGCAAACAATTGAATATAAAAGGGAATTGGCTGATATTCCGATTATCCCCAAGACCCACTACAAACACAGGTTCAATAAACCAAAACCAGTATCAGGAAGGGGCCCAACATGCGTTTCAGTCTTCCTCGCGAAGCATTGCTCAAGCCGTTGCAGCAGGTTGTTGGTGTTGTCGAACGGCGCCAGACCCTACCCGTCCTGTCCAATCTGCTGGTCAACGTCGGTCCGGAGGGCGTCTCCTTCACCGGCACCGACCTTGAGGTTGAGATGGTTGCCAGGACCGCAGCCGAGAATCTTGAAGCTGGCGAAATAACAATCCCGGCGCGAAAACTGTTTGATATCTGCCGGGCCTTGCCCGACGGTGCAAAGGTCAAGATCGAGCAAAGCGGGGAGCGGGTCTCGGTGAGCGCCGGTCGCAGCCGCTTCACCCTGTCCACCCTGCCGGCAAGCGAGTTCCCGGTCATCGAGTCGATAGAACTGGTGGAACGCATCAGCTTGCCCGAGGCAACCCTCAAGGACCTGATCGCACGTACGGCGTTTGCCATGGCCAACCAGGACGTGCGGTATTACCTCAACGGATTGCTGCTGGACGTGCGCGACAATGTGCTGCGCTGCGTCGCGACTGACGGCCACCGCCTGGCGCTGGCGGAAACGCGCCTGGAAACCCGCATTTCGACGCGCCGCCAGATCATCATCCCGCGCAAAGGCGTGCTGGAATTGCAGGGCCTGTTTGAATCCGGCGAAGGCACAGTCGATCTGGAACTCGGTCGCAACCATCTCAGGTTGACCCGGGGTGGCGTGACCTTCACCTCGAAGCTCATCGATGGGCGCTTCCCGGACTACGAGGCCGTGATTCCGATTGGTGCCGACAAGGATGTTCGGGTTGGCCGCGAGGAACTGCGGTTCGCCTTGCAACGCGCGGCCATTCTTTCCAACGAGAAATATCGCGGGGTCAAACTCGACGTCAGTCCAAACCGCCTGCGCATCGTTGCGCACAACCCGGAGCAGGAAGAAGCGGTCGAGGAGCTTGAAGTCTCCTGCAGCGTGGCCGAGCTGAGCGTCGGTTTCAACGTCAATTACCTGATGGACGCCCTGGCGGCTCTCAGTGGGGATGAAATCACCTTGAGTCTGCGCGATGCGCAATCCAGCTGCCTGTTGCGCAAGGTGGATTCCGACGATACCCGGCATGTAATCATGCCGCTGCGACTCTGACAGCGCTCGTGAGCATTGCAGGCGAAGCCCGCGCAGGCATCCTGGCGCGGGCTTTTTCATGTGCGGGAGCCTACTTGCCGTGCATCTGACGGAGCTTCGCTTGAAGAACCTGCGCATCTTCGGCGAGCTGGAGCTGGCCCTGGATCCGGGCTGGAACCTTTTTGTAGGACCCAATGGTGCCGGCAAATCCAGTGTTTTGGAGGCCGCATACCTGCTTTCACACGGGCAATCGTTTCGTCGCGGAGCACGCGATACCCTGACCCGGTTTGGTTGCCCGGGCTTTTCGGTGTTCGGTCGCTTGCAAACCGCAGGTGGTAGTCAGCGCAGCGTCGCCATCGGGCGAAACGAGGTGCGAACGGTAGCTCGCGTTGATGGCGAGACGGTGAGTGTCGGTGAGTTGGTGCGCAACTGCGCCGTGGTCTGTTTCGAGCCCGGATCACACGAGCTGATATCCGGCAAGGCGGATGAGCGCAGGCACTACCTCGACTGGGGCGTGTTCCACGTGGAACCAACCTTTCTTTCGCACTGGCGGTGGTACCAGCGAGCGCTGCGCCAGCGCAACAGCGCCCTGAGAGCCGCCGGGCCAGTGGAGGCATTGGCCCCTTGGGAGCAGGAGATGGCAGAAAGCGGGGTCCAGCTGGGCGCCATGCGCAGGTCGTATGTGGACAAGCTGCAACCCGTTCTGGGCGACATGCTGCACACACTGCTGGGCGAACTCGGCCATGGCCAACTCAACTTTGATCAAGGCTGGAAGGAAGAGCAGGGCCTGGCCGAGGTATTGCTCGCCAATCGTGGCCGCGATTTGGATCGGGGCCACACCACCCGCGGGCCGCACCGCGCAGACTGGAGCATCCGCTTTGCCAAGGCGCCCCGGCGCGAGCACCTGTCGCGAGGTCAGGAAAAGCTGTGCGCCCTGGCTCTGGTCCTGGCGCAGGCTCGACTGCATTCCGAGCTCCTCGGGGAGTGGCCCATCCTTTGTTTCGACGATCTAGCATCGGAGCTGGACCAGGCCCATCAGGAGGCGGTGCTTGGGCTTGCCTTGGCCAGCGGGGCGCAGGTTCTTCTGACTGGCACCAGTGCCCCCTTTTGGCCTGTTCCGGACATGCACGTGTTCCACGTGGAACAAGGCCGGATCAGCGCCTGACTGGTATAATCGACCACTTGATCTTCGGCGGTTGAATAGACGCGCCCGAAACCAGCGGAGCCCCATGAGCGATCAATACGATTCAAGCAAAATCAAGGTCCTGAAGGGTCTTGACGCAGTACGCAAGCGTCCCGGCATGTATATCGGCGACACCGATGATGGCTCCGGCTTGCACCACATGGTGTTCGAAGTCGTCGACAACTCGATCGACGAGGCGCTGGCGGGCTATGCAAACCAGGTCTCGGTCACCATCCATGCTGATGGCTCGGTCAGTGTCGTCGACAACGGTCGCGGCATACCCGTTGGAATGCACGAGGAAGGGCGCTCATCGGCCGAAGTGGTGATGACCGTTCTCCATGCTGGCGGAAAATTCGACGACAACAGCTACAAGGTTTCGGGCGGTCTGCACGGCGTCGGCGTCTCGGTGGTCAATGCGCTGTCGGAAAAGCTCTGGTTGACCATCTACCGCGACGGCCACGAGCACCATCAGGAATATCACCTGGGCGAACCGCAATTCCCGCTCAAGGTGGTGGGGCCGTCGACCCGCCGCGGTACGACGGTGCGCTTTCTGCCCAGCACCACCATATTTTCCGATGTCGAGTTTCATTACGACATTCTGGCCAAGCGTCTGCGCGAGCTTTCATTTCTCAACTCCGGCGTGCGCATCGAGCTGAACGACGAGCGCAATGGCCGCCAGGACGTGTTCGAGTATGCCGGCGGCATCCGCTCATTCGTCGAGCATCTGTCGCATTTGAAGACGCCCTTGCATCCCAAGGTTGTCTATTTCTCCATCAAGAACGACGCCGTCACGGTCGAAGCTGCCCTGCAATGGACTGATTCTTATCAGGAAACCTGTTTTTGCTACACCAACAACATCCCGCAAAAGGATGGCGGCACCCATCTGGCTGGGCTGCGCGGCGGCCTGACCCGCACCTTGTCCAGCTACATCGAGAAGGCCGGGGTGCAAAAGACGGCGAAGGTCGGTTTTTCCGGCGACGACATGCGCGAAGGGCTGATTGCCGTACTTTCGGTGAAGATGCCGGACCCGAAATTTTCCTCGCAGACCAAGGACAAGCTGGTTTCCAGCGAGATCAAGGGCATCGTCGAGTCCGCGGTCAACGAGAAACTTGAGGAATTCCTGCTCGAGAACCCGAACGAAGCCCGCGCCATCGCCGCCAAGGTGGTGGATGCCGCGCGTGCACGCGAAGCGGCACGCAAGGCGCGCGAGATGACCCGGCGCAAGGGCGCGCTGGATATCGCCGGGTTGCCCGGAAAACTGGCGGATTGCCAGGAGAAGGATCCGGCGCTCAGCGAACTGTTCATCGTCGAGGGCGATTCGGCAGGAGGCTCGGCCAAGCAGGGGCGCAATCGCAAGACCCAGGCGATCCTGCCACTCAAGGGCAAAATCCTCAATGTCGAGCGCGCGCGTTTCGACCGCATGCTCGGCTCAGCCGAGATCGGCACCCTGATTACCGCGCTGGGCACCGGTATTGGCAAGGACGAGTACAACATCGACAAGTTGCGCTATCACCGCATCATCATCATGACCGATGCGGACGTCGATGGATCGCATATCCGAACCCTGCTGTTGACCTTCTTTTATCGCCAGTTGCCGGAGCTGATCGAGCGGGGCCACATCTACATTGGCCAACCGCCGCTGTACAAGCTCAAGCAGGGCAAGCAGGAGATCTATCTCAAGGATGATGCGGCGCTCAATGCCTACCTGATTGGCAATGCGCTGGACAACGCGGAACTGATCTACGATCCGGATGCACCATCCCTGCACGGGGCGGGACTGGAGGGTCTGCTGGTCAGCTATCAGGCTGCCGGCGACCAGATTGAACGGTTGGGTGCTCGGCATGACGCGGCGTTGCTGTGGGCATTCTTCGATGCGCCGCCGCCGGCGCCCGCACAATGGCAGGAGCCGGCGTTTGTGCACTCCTGGATCGCCTCGCTTGAAGGACAACTCAATCGCCGAGGATCCGGGCTCCCGCGCTATCGCTTGAGCGTGCGCGAGGCCAGCAGCGAGCACCCTGCCGCCCTGGTGGTGCGGCGCGAGCAGCACGGGACTGAAACCACCCAGATCCTGCCGGCAAATTTCTTCCAGGGATCGGAGTTCCGGCCCATTGGCGATGCCGTTTCCCGCATCGCCGGCCTGATTCAGCCTGGTGCCAAGGTCAGTCGGGGCGGCAAGCACCTGGTCATCACCGAGGGCTTTGCACAGGCACAGGCCTGGCTCATGGAAGAAGCCAAGCGCGGTCGCACCATCCAGCGCTTCAAGGGCCTCGGAGAAATGAACCCGGACCAGCTCTGGGAAACCACGGTGAACCCGGAGACGCGTCGTCTGCTCCAGGTCAGCATCGAGGATGCGATTGGGGCGGACCAGATCTTCTCCACCCTGATGGGGGATGTCGTGGAGCCGCGGCGCGAATTCATCGAAAACAATGCGCTTCGGGTCAGCAATCTGGATGTCTGAAGCGGCAAATCGGGCGGAAAGCATGCAACAACGTATACTTTACATCACGTCATCCGCCGGCTGCCGTCAAACCCCGCAAAGTCCCAGGCCGCGTTGCACGAATGCAAGCCACACCCGTAAACGAAATGTTTTCGGTCACATGCCTGTACAGCACATCCCACCGGCGGTACGCTCAGTCAAGTGAAATTCAGCCACTGCGGGTGATCGATCCCTTGCGCATCTTTTGAGGAGTAACCATGAAATTTTCCATGCTTGCGCGCTTCCTGCTTTGCGCAGTCGTATTGATGTTCTTTTCCGGATTCGCTGTTGCCGCCAAGAAGCAGGATGCCAAGGACGAGTATCCAAACGCGACGCGCAAGGATCCTGGGGTGGACATGTCTTCGCGCGAACAGCGTGACCTGGGCAAGGCCACCGACCTGGTGAACGATGGCAAGACCGATGAAGCGCTGCCGCTGATCCAGAAAGTTCTCGCCAACGAAAAGATCAAACCCTACGCCGAAGCTTTCGCTGAACAGTTGTTGGGGCGCGTCTATTGGGACACCGAGAAGGATCTTGAAGCCATTGAGGCAACCAGCAAGGCCATCGCCCTGGATGCCCTGCCCAACAGTGCGCATTTCAGCCTCATGTACCAGTTGGCCCAGATGCAGGTGCAAGCCGAAAAATATGAAGAAGCGCTGGTCACGCTGGACCGTTTCGAGAAAGAAACCGGCAAGACGGATGCCGAACAATGGGCGTTGCGCGGCAACATCTACTACCGCCTGGACCGATTCCAGGACGCCATCGACACCATGAAAAAGGCTTTGGCGGCGAGCAACGAACCCAAGGAAAACTGGAACCAGATCCTGATGGCGAGCCTGTTTGAACTGGATCAGTACGACGAAGCCGCGACCATCGTCAAGGCGCAATTGGCCAAGCATCCGGCGGACCTCAAGCTGATCAAGCAGTTGGCGACCATTTACATCAATGGTGACAAGTATCCGCAGGCCATCGAAGTACTCAGCAGCGCCAAGAACCAGGGTCTCATCACGAATGCAGAAGATTACATGCAGCTGGCCAAGCTCTATGCGAACGCCGACAAACCCGCCGATGCTGCAAGTACCCTCAAGGACGGCATCACCAAGGGCGTGCTCCAGGAAAGCCTGGAAGTGAACAGGCTCCTGGGCGATGTTTGCACCCAGGCCGAGGACGATGCGTGCGCCATCGACGCATATACCAAAGCTTCTGCACAGGCCACGGATGGCAACGTCGACTACCAGCTCGGCTACATGCTGTTCTATTCGGATCGTGGAGCCGAAGCAAAAACCGCCCTGCAGCGTGCCATCCAGCGGGGCGGCCTGAAGCAAGAAGGTGAGGCTTATGTACTCCTTGGCGACATCGAGAGCTATGCCGGCAACGATGCGGCAGCGCTCGCGGCATGGACCAAGGCCGAAAGCTTTCCCAGCACCAAGGCCATGGCCGCCCAGCGGATCAAGGCCATCAAGGCCGGGGTCAAGTTGAAACGCTCCGGCAACAAGTAATTCCCCTGGGCAAGGACAAGGTGAAATCTCCCCGCGGCGTGGACCCGACAGGTCTGAGTTGCCCTTGTCTGGACGCCCACGGGTGTTGTACCTTGCAGGGCTACGCTTTGCGGGAACGGCGTCTGTCTACTTCGTCCGGGAACGGGCGGATCATGCAAAAGAACAATCACGGTTTGGTCAACATCAATGACTGACGTCTACGCACAAGAAAGCGAAAACAACGCCTTCAGCTGGAACCGTGTCACGGCCTTGTCCGGGGCATTTACGGTGCATGTGTTTGCCTTGGCCTTGCTGGCTACCCCGGCATCGCCGCCTGAAGCGCCCGAGAAGAAGGTTGAGAACAAGGTGACCGTGGAGTTCATTGAACCACCCCCACCCCCACCCCCTCCGCCACCGCCACCACCGGAGCCACCCAAGAAGCCGCCTCCGAAGGTGATCGAAAAGATCAAACCGCCGCCGGAACCACCACCGCCGGAGCCACCGCCCGTCATCGTCGAGGAAGCCTCGCCAATGGCCGTGGCTGCGCCGCCGCCGGCACCACCCGCGCCACCCGCGCCACCCGTGGATATCGCACCGAGCGAAAATATCAGTTACCGTAGGCTGCGTCCGCCGAAGTATCCGCCGCAGGCTGTGCGCCAGCGAATGGAAGGCAAGGTCGTGCTGAAAGTGTTGGTGGGTCTTGATGGCAAGCCCGAGGAAATCACGGTCGAGAAAACCAGTGGTTATCGCGTTCTCGATCAAGCGGCCATCGCGGCAGTGAAGACATGGGTCTTCAATGCCGGTCAGAAGAACGGTGCCGCGAGTCGCGGCTATGCGTTGGTCCCAATTGAATTCAATCTCAGCAACCAGTAGCAATCATCTAAGGTAGCGCCATGCAGCAAGATGCCTCTTCGACCCCGCCTGCGGACCAGTCAGGTGCCATGCCCCCACCCCTGCCAGGCGGCGGCAGCAATGCCCAAGCCATGTCGCAGATGGGCTTCGACCATCTGATCCACAACTTCGATATGGTTGGTTGGGTGGTTTTCATCACCCTCATCACCATGTCGATCCTGTCGATCTATTTCATCATTGCGAACTTCATTCGCAACTCGATGGTACGTTCGCGCATGGACCGGGTGATCCACACGTTCTGGGAAACATCCTCTGCCCAGGATGCGATCCGCTTCCTCGAAGATCAGCCAAAGTCCGAGCCGTTCTCGAAGATCGCACTCGAAGCCGCTACAGCAGCGCAACACCACACGCGCCACGAAGGCAGCCGCCTGGTCGAGGCGCTGAACCGCTCGGAATTCATTGATCGTGCCCTGCGCCAGGGTGTTGCGCGTGAAAGCATGCGACTGGAAGGCGGCCTGACCCTGTTGGCGACGGTGGGATCAACCGCACCATTCGTCGGCCTGCTGGGAACGGTCTGGGGCATCTACCACGCCCTGATCAAGATCGCCTCGAGCGGTTCGGCATCGATGGAAGCGGTGGCAGGACCGGTCGGTGAAGCCCTGATCATGACCGCGGTCGGTCTGTTCGTGGCCATTCCCGCGGTGCTTGCCTACAACTTCTATGTGCGCAGCAACCGCCTGATCTATGCCCGTTTTGACGAGTTTGCCCACGACCTGCACGACTTCTTCGCCATCGGTTCGCGCGTGGAAGGCGGCGCAGCAGCCCCGGCACCCGCAGCCGCGAGGAAGTAAGCCATGGCCTTTTCATCCAATTCGGGCGGCGGCCCGATGGCGGATATCAACGTCACCCCGCTGGTTGACGTGATGCTGGTGCTGCTGATCATCTTCATGATCACGGCACCGCTGATGACGCACAAGATCCGCATCGATCTGCCGCAGGCAAATCCCAATGTCATTGATACACCCCAGCCGGATCCGATCGATCTGGCGGTCAAGGCAGCCGGTGACCTGTATTGGAATGACGAGCTGATCACCGAAGCCATGCTCTCAGCCCAACTTCGGGTTGCGGCACAAAAGCAACCGCAGCCGGAGTTGCAGATCCGCGCCGAAAAGAAAACCGAGTACCAGCTGATTGCCACGGTGCTCGCCAACGCGAAGAGCGCGGGCATGGTCAAGATCGGCTTCATTACCGCCCAGGAAGGGCGCTGATCGAAACAGACGAACAAGGTCTTGCTTGAGGAAAAGGCGTCACGCAAGTGGCGCCTTTTTCATTTGCGCTTTTGCATTGATCGATTCCCTCGCGGGCTGCCCAGTGCGGGTGCCGCAATCGCGAATACCTCCAAACGTGCTCCTGCGCAGGATGGAGCCGGATCACTTCGGGGCGAGTTCAAGGATGCGCAGATAACGCATGACGGTCGCAGCCAATCCTTCATACAGGGATTCGCCAATCAGCGCGTGGCCGATGGACACTTCCGCAATCGTCGGAACGGCTTCCAGCAAAATGGCGAGGTTGCCCTGGTCGAGATCATGCCCGGCATTCACACCCAAACCCGCAGCCACTGCTTGCTTGGCAGTTGCCGCGCAGGACGCCAATTCCCGAGCATGGTTTCCGCGCGCATGCGCAGCGGCAAATGGGCCGGTGTAAATCTCGATGCGGTCGGCACCGAGTTGCGCGGCGCGGGCAACCTGCCTGACACCGGCGTCGACAAACAAGCTGACGCGGCAATCGTTTCGCTTGAACCGGCCGATGAGCTCGGCCAGTTCGGAACAATCCCCTTCCAAATTGAAACCGTGATCGGAAGTCAGCTGTCCGTCGCCGTCAGGAACCAGGGTCACCTGTGCAGGTTGCGTCTGGCGCACCAACTCCAGAAGCCCTGGATAGCCATCGCGCGCGGGGGCGAATGGATTTCCCTCGATATTCAGTTCGGCACCTGCCAGAACTTCGGGTAGGCGAAGTACATCACTGGCACGAATGTGGCGCTGGTCCGGGCGCGGATGAACGGTTATGCCGTGACAGCCCGAAGCAAGCGCAATGCGGGCAGCCTGCAAGGGATCTGGGAGCAAACCGCCGCGAGAATTCCGCAGCACAGCCACCTTGTTGATGTTGACGCTGAGTCGAGTCACGACACGCATCCCTGAAAAGGGTCAGTGTAGTGGATTGCTACAGTCGTGAATCGAGGACGCGCCATGTGCCACGCTCACGGCACCCAACGTGAACCAGCCGGAATGAATTTACGCAAGCCGCATAGCGCGAACTGGCGCGATCGCACTCGAGGAATCCACAGCTTCAGGGAGTGCAGGATTCGCTGGTCTCCTTCCAGATTACCGGCTCCCAATAGGCGCCATCGCGCCACTCGTTGCGTTTGTCCTGGTTGAGCTTTGCCGCCAACAGATAAGTCGTATTGGCAGCAACATCGATGGTCAGGGTCTTGTACGGCTCCGACGTATTGCTGTTGCGCAAGCGATCATTGAAGGGCAAGTAGCGACTTTCAATGCGTTCGGCAACCGTCAGCACATGTGTTCCGGCAGAAAGCCGGAACGAAGTTTGCCCGGCAAATGGAGAACGTCGTCCATCAATGCTGATCAACGTAGCGGCATGAAGGCCCTGTTGACGCGGAGCCACATCAAAAATGCTGACACGACCGCAGCCGTCTTGAGTTGTAGCGGACCCTGCGGCCTTGTCGTCCGCCGAGGCCACTTCGAATCCGTCACCGAGGCGCAAATGAACGGCTGGAATCCAGGTTGAGGCCACGACTCCAGAGACAACCATGGACTTGCCATCGCGAATCACGTCGAAGCGCAGGGGATCGCTGCCAGCGGCATCCACTTTCTCGCGCAGGACCACGGCAGCTTGCGCCATCCCCGCATCTGATTCACCCAGGTCGCTGAGCTTGCTCCCATTGACGGTTGTGATCAGGTCGCCAGACTGCAAACCCATGCGTTGTGCGCTGCCACCGGGTGTAGTGCCAAGCACTCGCAAGCCGTTCCTGGCGGCTTGCGCACCACTACTGTCTACAAGAACGCCAAGACTGGAAATCCGCTGACGCGGCGCATCGATCGCAAGATCGATGTTTTCAGGCGAGGGAGAGCCGAAGGCACCCGACTCGATCATGTCGAGGAGCAGAACCTTCAACTCCTCGCGCAACCGTTCATCGGGACTGGGCACCAAGCCTTGCTGTGTTGCCTTCGCAAGCGGAGCGACCTGGCCGACCAGGTCCGTGGTTGTGGCGGCAAGGGCTGCACCGGCCCCGGAAAAGGCCAAGCTACCCATCAGCGATGTGAAGAAGCCGCAGCGATTTGTCTTGATGTCCATTTGCATTTCTCGGTAAGTATCAAATACGGGTAATCGAACGCACGGGGCCTCGGTCGATGACTTCCTGCATGGCCTGGCTGCGCTTCCGCCAAAGCGGAATCAACTCGCTGGGAGAAGCCATGTCGTCGTAGGCCTGTTGCAGGTTGTGGTCTATCAGCTCCAGCCTCGGATCCACGGGGGCGGTCGCCAATTCCGGCATTGATGCCAACCAGTCCCGCTCCAGCGTCGAGGAACGTTGCTGCAACTGCGCCATTTCCTCATTGGCAGAATCAACGACCTCTCCCTGCGGCAGCATGGTGAACGACATGCCCAGCGCAACAACAAGCGCAAGCAATCCGCCGGCATGACGCCAGCGGCGTCGGACAGCCTCCCGATGTCGTGCCACCTGGATGCGTGGCCAGAGTGCTGGATCGGGCTCGAATTCCGGCAGCCGCATGCCGATCAGCCATGCGGTGGGCCGTGGTTGGGGATCAGTGCTCATGCTCAACCTCCACAGCCGCTCCACCTCCGGGCCCGGCATCCTGCAATTTCTGCAGGGATCGCGCGAGCAGCGACTTCGAATAGCTCTCGCTCTGACCGAACATCTGCGCCAGTTCGAGATGGGTGTAGCCCTCCAGCTCATGCAACAGGACAACCGCGCGCGCACGCGGCGTCAAGCGCATCAGCAGGGACCACGCATCCAGCGACTCCTCGACAGCAGGTTGGGAGTCAGCCTGGTTGTCGAGCCACACGTCGTCTTCCAGCGGTTGCACGCGGCGGCCGCTGCGCAAGACATCAATGGTCGCGTTGGCGGTCATGCGCTTGAGCCATGCCCCAAAGGGTGCATCTCCTCGGAAGCCGGCGAGCCGGTCCATGACCCGCAAGAACACGTCCTGCACAACATCTTCGGCGGCAGCGGGTTGGCCGAGGATGCGCATGGCAAGGGTATAACAGGCACGGCCGTAGCGTTGATAGATCGCATCATGTGCTTTTCGGTCACCGCGACGCGCGCGGCTGAGGATCTCCGGATCAAGGACCTGGGCAAAACCGCTGGCGATGTCGTTTGGCAATCCGTCAGCACCCATGCCTGCCAAGACGATGTACAAGGGGATTCCGTCGCGGCTGGAGCCTTGCCTCAACTGCCGTCGCGGTTCTTGACCCGGAGCCTGGCTTCACGAATCTGGGTCAAGGGGACCGACAGCTCCGCACGACCGCTGCTCGCTTCCACCAACAGGATCACGGTTGTTGCATCCACGGACTTCAGCTCACCATCCACCCGACGGCCACCTTCCGTGAGCAGCTGGATGCGTTGGCCGACATGCGCAGCGATTTGCGTCGTGGGAATGACCAGATGGGTTGGTTTGGGAGATTCAGGGGGTGGGAGGCGCTGGATCTCCCCGGGCTTCCACACCAGGGCAAGGGTTGATCCCGGTGGGGGCGGCTCTGAACTCGCAACGGGCGCCTTTGCCGGCTCATCTCCTGTTTTCACTGCGTCGGTAGTTGCTTTCTCGTCGACAACAGCCGGTTCGCTGGCTTGAACCGAAGCGGAGCCGGCTTTCGAGGGCTCGGCCGAGGTGATGGCCGGGGCGGGCTTGGCATCCACGGCCGCAACGGGCTTCTCGAGCGTTGCCACTGCCGGCGGCGGGGCTGTTTCAATCTTGTTTTCGACGCCTGGCTGTTGGGCCGCCGTCTGGGTTGTTTCTTCGGCAGTGGGCAACACTTCGGGATCCGGGGTTACGCGATACAGCGGAACCTCGGGCTGTGAAAAGCTCAGGTCAAGCATGATCGGTGGCGCGTCTTCGAGGCGCGCCGTGACATTGAGCTGGCGCAACAGATCCTGACGCGGATACGCCGTCCATTCGGCTGGAATCCAGTCGGATTTCGGCAGGCTGGATACGTTCAAGGTGCCACCCCGGGAAACGATGCGGTGATACAGGGAAACCAGGTCGTCACTGGGTTTGATGCCATGGCTGGCGAGTATCGATTTGACTGCATCCACATGCTGCGTGACGAACTGATCGGCATTGATGCCCAGCCAGTTGGCGCAAAACCGGTTGCGACGGCCCAGGAAACCCGGATCGCTGTAACTCAGGTTGGCGCGCACGACACGAACGGCTTGGCGTGCCCGTTCATCCGACCATCGCGACGGATCGAAGCCCTTCAACTCGGTGGCTCCCTGCCAACGCGCCATGCCGGGGCTGTCAAGGTCGAACGAGATCTCCAGTCGATTGCCGGTGGGATCGTACCGATAACTGAGGCGATCCGTGCTGACCTCGGGGCTCAAACCCATCTTGGCGTAATCCTTGGCGCCCAAGGCATCGCTGCCGCAGCCCGCATTCTCGAACAGCGCCCGACTCGACAGCCCCATCCAGCGGGATAGCGAGGTCATTGTCGAGTCATCGGCGAGCTTGAAACCACGCATCGAGATTGACAGCGATTCCGGCAATGAGCCGGCATCATCCATCAGGTAGCCGACCAGCCAAACCAGGCCGGAACCCTTCAGATACGCCACATCCGCACGCAACCGGGTCTGATCGGGTTCGTTGCCAAGGGTCAACTGCGGCGAATCCAGGCGAATGCTGCCGTTCAAGGAAATGCCGGCACCGTCGAAATCGAGCTTGGCCAGAGGCGCCACCACTGCGCTGATGCGCTGGGCAGCGGAACGCGCGGCCAGATTGAGTGCGAACGCTCCCCCGGCGAGGATCACTGCAGACAGCAGCGTCAGGTTGCGCAGTTTCATCGCAAACGCATCCCAGTAACCAACGGTTCAAACCGCGGATATTGCCCCTGTGCGTGGACGATAACGGGATTGTGCAAATGCGGCAACGCGCTTTTCGGCTTTCCCATGATTTCAGGACGGCGAAACCGACTCGCAAAATTTCCCGGGTTTCGTCCGACGGGCGCCCGAGCCAGAGGCAAGCATGCTTCTGGCGTACTGCGTGAACCTGGGGCAGCAATTGGCGACAAGGCGTCCATGTCGATGCATCCGGGCGGATTCAGCGTTTGCGAACCAGTGTGATCACCACCAGCAGGAAAATGGCACCAATCATGGCCTGGATGACATCTCCCAACAGGCCACCACCCACGCTGACGCCAAGTTTCGGCAACAGCCAGCCGGCAATGAACGCGCCCAACACGCCCACCACAAGATTGGCGGGCAAGCCAAAGCCACGGCCGCGGACAACCTGACCGGCCAACCAGCCGGCAACGCCACCGACAACAAGGAATGCAAGCAGGGATTCAATGCGCACAAGTGGCTCCTGGGTGGAATGCCGCGAAGCGCAGCAGTCGAAGTTTGCCGGGTTGCGAGTGGCGGCATACCACCCGCCAACCGCCCCGCCTCAGCCGGGCGTCCGCTCCTGATGGGTGTTGCCAGCCTGCACCGCTGACTCGGATTTCCCCAAGTCGGCGCGCTCGCGCGCCTTGGCACGCACGGCGGCCAGCGCCTCCGGCGGCAACATGGTTGCGTCCGGTCGGGCATTGGCGGAAATGCGATCAGCGGCCACCGACAAGACGACTCCGAAAAGACCCACCACGAGCATGACCAGGGACAGTCCCATCACGCCCGGACTGCGCGTGGTGAGTGCCAGGAACAAGCCGAGCAGGGAAAGCACGATCATCAACCAGCGCACCATATCTCCCCCGCGTTCAGCCGTCGAAACGGAAGTGGACCCGTCAAGCGGGCAAGCTAGCAGAACCTTGTGCCGGATCAACAGCCCATTGATCGGACAAACATGGCCGGTCGGGAAGGTGACCATCAGTGCAACGGAAATGGCTGCCAGGGTCGGATTCAGCGCTCGGAGTGCCCCGAATCAAAGCCGCCCGAGCGCAGAAACAAGCCGGGACGGAACAGATCGATGAAGGCTCGCGCGTTGGCGCTGAGCATCTTGCCCTTGCGCACGACGATGCCGTAGCTGCGCTGAGGAAAGTAGGCACGCAGATTGCGCACGGCCAAGCGGTCCATGTCCGCCTCGCGAATGCACATGCCGGTGACGATGGAAATGCCAAGGCCCATGGCAACGTACTGCTTGATCACTTCCCAGCCGCCCACCTCGATGGCGACGTGATAGGGCGCCTTGCGCTTCTGGAATACCAGATCCACCAGGCGATAGGTGGTCAGGCGCCTGGGTGGAAGAATGAGGCCATAGGGCGACAGGTCTTCGAGGGCGATTTCCACTTTCGCAGCCAGCGGATGATCCAGCGGCGCGATCAACATCGGGTCGAAATGATGCAACGCCTCGTAACGCAAGTCCGTTGGCACGTCCAACATCGAGCCCACCGCAAAATCGACTTCATCCGAACGCAACAGGGCCAAGCCGTCGGTTCCGGTGACGTTGTGCAGGTTCAGATGCACATCGGGATGCGCGCGGCGAAATGCGGCAACCATGTCGGGCAACAGGTACTGGATGGTCGAGTTGCCGCAGGCAATGTCGAGTTGCAACTTCTGCGCACTGCCGCTGCGTGCCAGGAATGCCGCATCCAGGCCTTCAAGACCCTCGACCAGTGGGCGTGCCAACTCGTAGAGAATCTGTCCTTCGACGGTCAGGGTCACGCGTCGCCGCCGACGCTCGAGGAGGGCGCAGCGCATTTCGGACTCCAGGGCGGCAAGCAGGAGACTTACCGAGGGTTGGGAGAGGTACAGCGCTTCGGCAGCCCGGGTCAGGGTACCGAATTTGACCGTGTAGCAGAACGCGCGCAACTGCTTGAGGCGATTGCCTTTGTAGTAGAAGCGCGGCGCGGCACTGGTTGCGGTCCGGCCGGGTGCTGGACGACGGTTTGCCCCGCGCGACATGGAGACACCCCCGGAACTTGGGAAGCTTGCGGTTTCCCGATTGAGAGAGACATATTAACAAAACGAATGATATGCATTGAAACATTCGCTTTGTCAAACATTCATCCAGCGGCGTAGGCTGCCCCTCCTCGTCCGCGGCTCAGGCAAGTCCATGGCTTCACCGGTTTCCGCAGTTGCAAAGACCCCCTCACCCTCTGTCGAGCTGATCGCGGCCCATCATGCCGAGGTGCTTTCACCGACGGCCCTGGACTTTCTCGCCGACCTTCACCGGCGCTTTGAAAAGCAGCGGCAGGACGTGCTGGCAGCGCGTCGTGTGCGCCAAGCGCGATTCGACTCTGGAGACAAGCCGGACTTCCTGACTGCGACCGCGGCGATCCGCTCTGCCGACTGGAAAGTTGCCCCCATTCCCGCAGTGCTTGCCGATCGCCGTGTTGAAATTACCGGCCCGGTCGATCGCAAGATGATCATCAACGCCCTGAATTCGGGCGCCTGCGTGTTCATGGCGGATTTCGAGGACTCAACCTCGCCGACCTGGGAAAACCTCATCGAGGGACAATCCAACCTGATCGATGCGGTGGCCGAACGCATCGACTATCAGTCGGCCGATGGGCGCCAGTATCGGCTCAATCCTGACCCCGCTGTTCTGATGGTGCGGCCGCGCGGTTGGCATCTGGACGAAAAGCACCTGCGCGTCGATGGCCTGGCAATCAGCGCGTCCCTGTTCGACTTCGGATTGTTCGTGTTCCACAACGCGGGCGTACTTGCCCAGAGGCAGCGCGGACCGTTCCTGTATCTGCCGAAACTGCAAGCTCACGCAGAGGCGGCCTTGTGGGAATCGGTACTCGCCCATGCCGAAAACGTGCTCGGCCTGGCGCCGGGCTCGATCAAGGTCACTGTCCTGATCGAAACGCTGCCCGCCGCTTTCGAGATGGATGAGATCTTGTGGGAATTGCGCCAACGCATCGTCGGCCTCAATTGCGGGCGCTGGGATTACATCTTTTCCTGCATCAAGACGCTTCGCGGCCAGCGTGACTTTGTCTTGCCCGAGCGCGGCCAGGTGGGCATGACGGTGCCGTTCTTGAAAGCCTACAGCGAGTTGCTGATCAAGACCTGCCACCGCCGCGGCGCGTTTGCCATGGGTGGCATGGCGGCGCAGATTCCGATCAACAACGACGCCGAAGCCAACGCCACGGCGCTGGCGCGGGTGAGCGCCGACAAGCAGCGCGAAGCCGAGGCCGGCCATGACGGGACCTGGGTGGCACATCCCGCCTTGATTGCCGTGGCGCGTGCCGAGTTTGATCGCATCATGCCGCGCGCCAACCAGCTTGATCGTTTGCGCGAGGACGTACGCGTGACCGCGGCCGACCTGCTGGCGCCACCGGTTGGCAACATCACCCGCGCCGGGTTCATCAACAACATTGATGTCTGCGTGCGCTATCTCGCGGCCTGGCTCGACGGACTGGGTTGCGTGCCGATCCATCACCTGATGGAAGACGCGGCGACCGCGGAAATCTCCCGCGCACAGCTTTGGCAATGGTTGCACCGGGGCGACCTGTGCCTGGATGACGGAACGCCCATCAACAGTGAACTGTTTGACGGCCTGCTGGCGGAAACGACCTCGCGCCTGCCACGCAGCGGATTGCCTGGGCAAGATCGCATCGACGAGGCCATTGCCATGCTCGGCGAGTTCACCCGGGCAAGCGAGCTTGCCGACTTCCTCACCCTCAACGCTTACCAGCGCCTTCCCTGAACCTTCATCGGGTCCGGGGGAAATCCCGTACCGCCAATTCCGCCCAAACCAGAACACAAAACCAGGAGTTCGCAATGAATCGAGTACCGATGCCAAGCGCAGACGAGATCACCCGCGACTGGGCCAGCAACCCACGCTGGTCAGGCATCCAGCGCAACTATTCGGCCGAAGACGTGGTGCGTTTGCGCGGAACCGTGCACATCGAGCATTCCCTTGCGCGCCTGGGTGCGGAAAAGCTCTGGAACAGCCTGCACAACGAGCCATTCGTCAACGCCCTCGGTGCATTGACCGGCAATCAGGCCATGCAGCAGGTCAAGGCCGGGCTCAAGGCCATTTATCTCTCGGGCTGGCAGGTCGCCGCGGATGCAAACCTCGCTGGTCAGATGTATCCGGACCAGTCGCTGTATCCGGCCGACTCGGTGCCCGCCGTGGTCAAACGCATCAACAACGCCCTGTTGCGCGCGGACCAACTCAATCATGCCGAGGGCAATGACCAGGTCGACTATCTGCAGCCCATCGTGGCCGATGCCGAGGCCGGCTTCGGCGGCGTGCTCAATGCATTCGAACTGATGAAGGCCATGATTGAGGCCGGCGCTGCGGGCGTGCACTTCGAGGACCAGCTGGCATCAGTCAAGAAGTGCGGACACATGGGCGGCAAGGTGCTGGTACCAACGCGCGAGGCCGTGGAAAAACTCAATGCGGCGCGGCTGGCCGCCGATGTTCTCGGTGTGCCGACCCTGCTGGTGGCGCGAACCGATGCCGAAGCCGCTGATCTGTTGACCAGTGACATCGACGCAAATGATCGACCCTTCGTGACTGGCGAGCGCACCGTCGAAGGCTTCTTCAAGACGCGCAACGGTCTCGACCAGGCCGTCAGCCGTGGCCTGGCCTATGCCCCGTATGCCGATCTGGTCTGGTGTGAAACCGGCAAGCCCGATCTTGAATTCGCGCGCCGCTTCGCCGAGGCGATTCATGCGAAATACCCGGGCAAGTTGCTGGCCTACAACTGCTCGCCCTCGTTCAACTGGAAGCGCAATCTCGACGACCTGACGATTGCCCGCTTCCAGCAGGAATTGGCCAGCTACGGGTACAAGTTCCAATTCATCACCCTGGCCGGCTTCCACGCCCTCAACTACTCGATGTTCCATCTGGCGCACGGCTATGCACGCCGGCAGATGAGTGCATTCGTCGAGCTTCAGGAAGCCGAATTTGCCGCCGCCGAGCGTGGGTTTACCGCGGTCAAGCACCAGCGCGAGGTGGGCACCGGCTACTTTGATCAGGTCACCCAGGCCATCCAGCAAGGGCAGTCATCGACAACGGCATTGCGAGGATCGACCGAGGAGGCGCAGTTCGAGCGCGCGCGCAAGGTTTCCTGATCGGAATGAGTCAGGCGGTGGCGCGCAACGCGCCGACACCGGAACTGTGGGGATGGGGGTCTGCCCGGTGGGAGGCCGGGAGGTGTTCCGATGTCGGCGCTGCGCGGGTACCGGCGTGAACCGGAACCCGGTGCCTGGCCAGAGGGGCTGACCGGCAAGCCAGTCTGGCAGGCCGAAGCGCGCAGTGCGCGTGACGAAAGTCATCGTCGCTGCGGGAAACCCGGCCAAAACGCTCCGGGCGGGGGTCAACCCCGCTGACGGAATGCGAATCTGGACCATCTGCAAACCAGATTGCACATTGCGCTACTATTCGGGACGGGTGCAGGGGATGCCAAGGGGCGCCGTGTCGAGCAAACAAACGGGAAGCAATGTCACGCCCATCGGCGGAGCGGCCGCGCGACTGCGTGCGCCGCTGTTGCCGCGTGAGCTGTCCGAGCAGGAACTCGCCTTGTTCGCCAGCGTCAGCGAGCGCCGCGAGATCCACCAGGGCGAAGTCATCTTCAAGCGCGGCGAACTCGGCCGCAGCATGTTTGTTGTCGAATCAGGGCAGATCCGCCTTGAGTTTGGCGATGGCATGCCGGACAAGCTGATCGGCCCGCGCGAATTCTTTGGCGAGCTCACGCTGTTCATCGGCGACCACACGCGCGTGGCCAATGCGGTGGCAACGGCCAAGACCGTCCTGCATGTCATCGAGCAGCGTGCGTTCGACGACTTGTTGAGCGCCCAACCACGACTGCTCGCGCAATTCATGCGCCGCTCGTTTTCCTATCTCGTTGCCAGTGAACAACAACTCATTGCCAGCCTGAAGCGGCGCAATGAAGACCTCATGGTCACCCTCGATTCGCTGCGCCAGACCCAGACCCAGCTCAGCACCGCGCAACGTCTGGTGCAGACCGACGAACTGACCGGACTGTGCAATCGGCGCGGCCTGTACATGTATCTGGAGCATCTGTCCGAGACCCGTCTGCACGGCACCGAACTGGGCTTGTTGTTGATCGACATCGACCGCTTCAAGCAGATCAATGACCGCTGCGGGCACCTGATCGGTGACCAGGTGCTGCGAGCCATTGCCGAAGAAGTGAAGAACGCCGCATCACCCTGCGACCTGCCATGCCGCCTGGGCGGCGACGAGTTTGCGCTGCTGGTCCAGGTAACCGGTGCCGAGGAACTGCATTCACGCGCGCAGCAAATCATCAATGCGGTGCGTTCCATGCGATTCCCGACCTGCGAAGGCCAGGCGGTGACGGTCAGCATCGGCTCCCAACTGTGTGCCGAAACCACGGATTGGGCAGTCTGGTACAGCGAGACCGATTGCCTGCTGTACGAGGTGAAGGGTCGCGGCGGTGATGGCCTGCGCACACCGCGCCAGCACGACAGCCGTTAAGGCAACGCTGAACAAGTCGCTTCCGTTCGTGGTGAGCTCGTCGAACCATGAACGGAATCAAGGCGCCATGCGCCCATTTCTTGATGCGCTTTGGGCAGGCAAAACCTGATCAGCGTTGGCTCAGTGCACCCAGCGTCCGCCGCGCTTCCTCGGTGCCGGAGCTGGTTCGCCTTCGGGGCGCGCCACCTGCTCATCGGCACTGGCCGGATGTTCACGCCAGTAGGTGGCCACCGCATCGATCGAATCCGGAATGCGGGCCAGGCATTCGCCATATTCCTCGTCGGTCAGCGCGGCAAACTCGGCATCGCTTTCAAACACCTCATCTTCGATCGAAAGCGCGATGATGGGTCCGAGGTATTGCATGAGATCGGAGTCCTGGCCCAGACGGGATTCCCAGGCCGCCGCGCGCAAGTCGATGCCACGGCTGAAGCCCTCGCACCAGCCTCGCGAGGTGAATGCGGTCGAGCCATCGTCGGTGTCGATCTCGCCCAGGATCGGCTCATAGGATCCGGTCTCGATTTCCAGCAGCACGGAATCATTCAGACGCGCGAGCAAGGTCAGGATGCGCTCGCCCTCCTCGGCATCGGCAAAAGGCTCGTGCAGGATTTCCGGCAACCATTCCTCCGGCATCGCCGGCGACGGTCCAATGGCCAGGGATGTCAGCAAGCCGTGCACTCCATCCAGCAGCAGGCGCGCATCGCCGGGATGCGCACGCAGGTACTGGTCGAGCTCCTCCAGTTCGAAGTCAGCCAGCGAAGCGGGCCAATCGGATTCAGTCATCGGCAAGTTCCAGCACTACCGGTGTGTGGTCGGATGGTCGCTCCCAGGTCCGTGGCTCACGGTCGATGGAAGCGGCACAAGCATTCTGCATGATTGCCCCGCTGGCCAATATCAGGTCAATGCGCAAGCCAAGGTTGCGACGAAAACCGGCTTGGCGATAGTCCCACCAGCTGTACATGCCGGCCGCGTCATTGAAGGCGCGGAAGCTGTCACGCAGGCCGAGATCAAGAATGCGCTTGAGTGCTTGACGTTCGGCACCCGAGCACAGGATCTGTTCATGCCAGGCCACAGGATCGTAGACATCGCGGTCCTCAGGCGCAATATTGAAATCACCCATCACCAGCAGACGAGGATCATTGCGCAGTTCGCCTTCAAGAAAGCGCGTGACCTTGGCCAACCAGTCCAGCTTGTAGGCGAACTTCTCACTGCCAACCTCCTGGCCGTTGACGACGTAGAGATTGGCGATGCGCATGTCGCCGACAGTGGCCACCAGAATGCGCCGCTGCGGATCATCCAGGCCGGGGATGTCGGTTACCACGTCATGCATGGGCTGGCGCGACAACACGGCGACCCCGTTGTAGGTCTTCTGGCCGGAGAAGGCCACCTGATAGCCCATCGCTTCAATCGCCGCATGCGGAAACCTTGCATCTTCCAGTTTGGTTTCCTGAATACCGAGCACATCCGGTTGCGCCAATGCACACCATTGCTCGACGTGTGGCAGCCGCACGTTGAGCGAATTCACGTTCCAACTGGCGAGTTTCATGGCGCAAGTTTAACGAACCTGCAGCGGAGCCGCCTCGACACCCGTCGAGGTGATGACTCGACACTTGACCTGTGAGGTTGAATCAACAGCCTCGCAGGCCGGCGCTGGACGCCCGGCGTTGCGCACGCGACACTGGCCTGACTCGATTCCCCATTCCCGAGATTACAGCCGTGGACCCTTCCCCCCGTTACGCGCCGGTGTTGCGTCGTCTGCACTGGCTGATGGCCGTGCTGGTATTGGTTGCCTACCTCGCCATCGAACAGCGAGGCCTTTTCGAACGCGGCTCGACAGCCCGCTTTGCCATGATGCAATCCCACTTCTGGGTCGGGCTCTCGCTGTTCGCCCTGGTCGGTTGGCGACTGGCTTTTCGTCTGCGCCACGGAACACCTGCGATCACGCCGCCGGTGTCGGCATGGCAGGCTGGGATCGCAAAGTTCGCGCATGTCGCGTTGTATGTCTTCTTTCTGATCATGCCGGTGCTGGGTCTGGCCACCGCATGGACCGATGGCAAGATCCTCTACCTGCCATTTACCGACATCGCCTTGCCTGCGCCGCTTGCGCAGGACAAGGACCTGGCGCATCTACTCGAAGACGTGCACGGCACCATCGGTGAGGTTTTCTACTGGGTGATCGGTTTGCATGTGCTTGGTGCCGTCTATCATCATGTCGTGCGGCGTGACGATACCCTGCGCAGAATGCTTTGAAGCACCCATCAACATGAGCACAACCATGCGGGTCGACCTGCGCAGCGACACGGTGACGCGACCAACCCAAGCCATGCGTGAAGCGATGGCGCGCGCCGAAGTCGGCGACGACGTGTATGGCGAAGATCCGACCGTCAGGCAACTCGAGTCGCGCCTCGCGCTCGAGTTTGGTTTCGAACAAGGCATGTTCGTGCCCAGCGGCACCCAATCCAACCTGTGTGCCCTGCTCGCCCATTGCCAGCGCGGTGACGAATACCTGGTCGGCATGGAAGCGCACACTTACAAATACGAAGCCGGAGGCGCGGCGGTACTCGGCTCGATCCAGCCACAACCGATTGCCAATGCCGAGGATGGCAGCCTGCCATTGGCAGCCCTCGACAAGGCGGTCAAGCCGGATGACGTGCACTTTGCGCGCACACGGCTGCTGGCCTTGGAAAACACCTGGCATGGCCGTGTGCTCGATCCCGGGTATGTGTCCGCGGCAACGACATGGGCACGTTCGCGCGGACTTGCCACACACCTGGATGGCGCGCGCATCTTCAATGCGGCGGTTGCCAGCGGACGAACGCCGGCCGCACTCGCCGAGGGTTTCGATACGGTGTCCATCTGTCTCTCGAAGGGCCTCGGCGCACCCGTCGGATCGGTGCTGGTCGGCTCCGCACCCGCGATTGCTTCCGCGCGACGCTGGCGCAAGATGCTCGGTGGCGGCATGCGTCAATCCGGTGTACTGGCTGCCGCGGCTTTGCATGCCCTGGATCACCATGTGGACAGGCTGGCCGAAGACCATGCGCGCGCCGCACGCCTGGCGCAGGGCTTGGCCAGCGCGCGTGCAATCGAAGTGCGGGCTTGCCACACCAACATGGTGTTCATCGACGTGCCGTTAGCGCGGCTGGATGCGCTGCGTCGGCATCTGGAAGCGGCCGGCATCCGCGCCAGCATTGGCTATTTGCCCAGCGTTCGCCTGGTCACCCATCTGGACATTGACGATGACGCGGTGGAACACGCCATCGCCACGTTTGCGCGCTTCGACGGCTGAGTGCCTCTCGCTATACTCGCTGCAACCAGACTCTGCGGATGCCGTGTGCCTGCCCCCATTCGACCGGTGTCCATTACCGCCCATACGGCAACCTCGGCGCTCGGCCGCGGCTTGACCGCGCACCTCGATGCCTTGCGCGCGCGTCGCAGCGGGCTGCGTGCCAATGACTTCACCGCGGTAGAGCTGGAATGCGCTATCGGCCGCGTCGATGGCCTTGAGCAGGCCGCCCTGCCCGATGAACACGCCTTGTTCGAGTGCCGCAACAATCGCCTGGCCTGGCTCGGCATCCAGCAGGATGATTTCCTTTCCCAGGTGCGTGCGGCGATTGCACGTCATGGCGCGGATCGCGTGGCCCTGCTGGCGGCGACCTCCACATCCAGCATTGGCGCCAGCGAAGAAGCCTATGCGCGGCTTGATAAGGGGCGGATCGCGCACGACTTGCGACGTCCACCGGTGCACACGCCGCATTCCCTGGGTATTTTTCTGGAACAGGCCCTGGGTACGCGTGGACCTTGCCTGACCACGGCAACGGCGTGCTCATCGAGCGCCAAGATCTTTGCCAAGGCTGAGCGCATGATCCGGCTCGGCGTGGTGGATGCCGCCGTGCTGGTCGGCGTGGATAGCCTGTGCGGCAGCGTGTTGTTTGGATTCAATGCGCTGGAGCTGGTTGCGCCGGAAGCGTGTCGTCCGTTTGATGCACGACGACGCGGCATCTCGATCGGCGAGGCAGCCGGTTTCGCCCTGCTGGAACGTGGAGTATCGCCCTCGGCGCCGCAACTCATCGGCTGGGGCGAGTCCAGCGATGCCCATCACATGTCGACGCCGCACCCGCAGGGTCTCGGTGCACGGCTCGCCCTGCAAGGGGCATTGGAACGCGCCGGACTTGCGGCGGAATCGGTGGACTACATCAATCTGCACGGCACGGCGACTCCAAAGAACGATGAAGTGGAAGCCACGGTGATTGCCGATTCGTTCCCCGCGCGTACGCGCGCGAGTTCGAGCAAGGGCTGGACCGGGCACACCCTGGGCGCTGCAGGAATCCTGGAATCGGTCGTCTGCCTGATCGCCCTGCAACACGGCCTCGTTCCCGGCACGCTCAATTGCGAGCAGCCAGACCCGCTGTGCGGACCGCAGCTCGCCCTTGCAAACGAAAGCGCCGACCTGCGCATCGCACTCAGCAACTCTTTTGGTTTCGGTGGCAGCAATTGCACCCTGGCCTTCGCTCGCGGAGAGCGCGCATGAACGTGCTCGAAGTCGCCATCGAAGGCATGGGCTTGTGGGCGCCTGGATGGCGTGACTGGACCACCGCGCGCAGAGGATTGCTGGGCGATGCCGAAGCGGATGCCGGAGTGATCAAGCCCAGCGCGGACCTGCTGCCGCCGGCCGAGCGACGCCGTGCGCCGATGCCGGTGCTGCTTGCCTGCGATGTCGCCGCGCAGGCCTGCGCGCAAGCCGGGCGCGCGCCGGATTCGCTGCCCAGTGTGTTCGTGTCGACGCACGGCGACCTGCAAATCACCGACTACATGTGCAGCACCCTGGCCGGCGCGCCACGCGAACTATCCCCGATTCGCTTCCACAATTCCGTGCACAACGCACCGGCGGGTTACTGGACCATTGCCGCGCAGTGTCACCAGGCATCCACCTCGATCAGCAGTTGGCATTGCAGTTTTGCCAATGCCTTGCTGGAGACGGCCGTGCAAGCGCAGAGTGAAAACTCACCCGTGTTGCTGGCGGCCTATGACGCGCAGTCGACAGAAATCCTGTCTGCGGTTTCGCCATCGAATTGCCTGTTTGGCGTGGCCATGGTGATCGGTGCGCCGCGACCCGGTTTGCCGCGCCTGCGCCTGCAGCCGGGTATGCGCACCGTGCCAGCATCCGATAGCGCGCGGGTGCCCGAACCCTTCCACCAACTGGCGCGTGAAAATCCGATGGCCGCACAAGCCATGCCCGTGCTGGCTGCACTGGCCGCGGGTGTGCCAGGCCGCTTGCAGTTGCCCAGCGGCGCCGCCAGTGGCTTGCAAATCGAGGTTCTGCCGTGAGTGCGCAAGACCTGGGTCGGGTCGCCATCCTCATTCCCGCCTACAACGAGGAACGCGCCATCCGCCGCGTCGTGGAATCGGCCCTGGCCGTGTTGCCGGATGTGTTCGTGGTCGATGATGGCTCCACCGACGCCACCCTCGAGCAATTGGCGGGCCTGCCGATTGAGCTGATCCGTCATGCGTCCGCCCAGGGCAAGGGTTGCAGCCTGCGCGACGGATTCCGCGAAATCCTCAGCCGCGGTTTCGATGCCGTGGTGACCATGGATGGCGATGGACAGCACGATGCCGCCGACATCCCGCGCATGCTGGCCGCGGCACGGCGCTATCCACGCAATCTGGTCATTGGCGCACGCATCCGCGCGAAGGAGAGCCAGCCGGCATCCAGAAGACGCGCCAATGCCGTGGCCGACTGGGGTATTTCCTGGGGTTGCGGCATTCCGGTGGCGGACACGCAAAGTGGACAACGCTACTATCCACGCGCGGTGATGCAGCTCATTGATCTGCCGGCACGCGGTTTCGTGTTCGAGGCGGCCCTGTTGATTGCCGCCGTGCGTGAGCTCGGAGTCGGCGTGGTTTCCGTACCCATCGATGCGCGCTACAAGGGTGAATTCCGGCGCAGCCACTTTCGTCCGGTGTTGGATGTCACCCGCATCACCTGGTACACCATCCTGCGTGTGATCCATTACGGCAGCGTGGTCAAGAGCTATCGAAGTTCGCATTCGCATGCGCCGCTGGTGTACGACCCGAACGTTGCCGCGACGGCTGGTGGTGCATGAGCGCGGTGCCGATCCTGTTCCTGCAGTTGATTGCCATTCTCGGCGTGGCGCGCCTGCTTTCCGCCCTGCTGCGTCATGTCCACCAACCACCGGTGATCGGCGAGATGCTGACCGGCATCGTGCTTGGTCCGCTGGTGTTCGGATGGTTGGCACCCGAGTGGCAGGGCATTCTGTTTGCACCTGAAAGCCTGTCCGCTCTGGAGGGCTTGAGCGAACTCGGGCTCGTGCTGTTCATGTTTGTGGTGGGCGCCGAACTGCGCCTGCCCGGTGGCGCACGCCGACACCTGGGTGCGTCCGGTGCGATCGGCCTTGCCTGCGTGCTGCTGCCTTGCGCATTGGGGCTGGCCATCGCGCCCTACTTGCATGAACGATTTGCACCGCAGGGCGTGACGTTCTGGCCGTTCGCCTTGTTCATGGCCGCTTCGCTGTCGATCACCGCGTTTCCGGTGATGGCGCGCATCCTCAAGGAACGCGGCATGACCGAATCCGTGGAAGGCCGGCTTGCGCTCACCTCGGCAGCCTTTGCCAACCTGCTCGCCGGTTTTGTCATTGCCCTGGTGCTGGTGCTGGTGTCCAGTCGAAACGGCTGGCAATCCTTTGCCATGACCGTGATCGGCAGCGTTGTGCTGGGAGGCCTGGCTCTTGGCGCGTTGCGACCCGCGCTGGCGCGCGGATTTGAAAAGCACGCGGAGGACGGACGCCCCACCGCTGCGATGCTGGGCTTGTTGTTGATCCTGGTGTTTGCCGCTGCCGCCGCCACGCGCGCCCTTGGTTTGCACGAAGTGTTTGGTGCGTTCCTGATCGGTGCGATCCTGCCGCGCGACAACCGCCTGCTGGCCTGCCTGGTGGAGCGAATCGAGCACCTTGCGGTGATCGTGCTGATGCCGGTGTTCTTTGCGCTCGCCGGTCTGCACATGAGCGCCGATGCGTTTGTCGGCGCAGGTTTGCTGGCCTTGGGCCTGGTGCTTGCCGCTGCGATGGGCGGACAAATGGTCGGCGGCACCCTTGGTGCGCGCCTGAGCGGACTTGCCTGGCCACAGGCCTTGTCGGTCGGCGCACTGATGAATGCGCGCGGATTGATGGAATTGATCGTCATGAAGATCGGCCTCGACATGGGCGTGATCGACAACGCGATCTTCACCATGCTGATGATCATGGCCGTCGGCACCACCCTGATGACGACGCCCCTGCTCGTCCTGTTCGGTCGGCTTGGCCAATCCAACCAACCTGTTGCACAAGCCGTGCGCACCACTCGGAGCCTTCCATGAATCCAGCGACCACCCATGATGTGGTGATTCTCGGCGGCGGCCTGGCCGGACTGTGTCTGGCCCTGCAATTGCGCCAGCGATTTGCCGATCTCGACATCGTGGTGCTGGAACGCAACACGTTTCCCTTGCCGGTTGCCGCGCACAAGGTGGGCGAGTCAACCGTGGAAATCGGCGCGAACTATTTCGAGAAGACCCTCGGTTTGCGCGAACACCTCGACAGTGCACACATCCGCAAGTTCGGCTTTCGCTTCTTCTGGAGCGAAGGGCGCAGGGACGTGGAAAACGTCACCGAGCTTGGGGTCAGCGTGGTGTTGCCTACACCCACCTGGCAACTGGATCGCGGCATTTTCGAAAACCATCTGGCCGAGCGTGTGCGTGCGGCGGGGATCACCCTGCATGCCGGCGCTGTTGCGCGTGGCGTTGACTTTGGCGCTGGCGAGGACCCGCACGAAGTGCGTGCCAGTGTGGAAGGCGAGGATCGGGTGTTCGCTTCACGCTGGGTGGTCGATGCCAGTTCCAGGTCTTCCCTCATCAAGCGCAAGCTGGGTCTGGCCGAAGCCAATGGCCACGATTGCAACGCGGTGTGGTTCCGCATCGACACCTGTCTTTCCATGGACGAATGGATCAAGGATACGCGATGGCAGCAGCGCTGCTCGCCGCCCGAGCGCTGGCGCTCGACCAATCACCTGTGCGGCGAGGGCTACTGGGTTTGGCTGATCCCGCTGGGTTCCGGCGCGCATTCGGTGGGCATCGTTTGCGATCCGAGCATCCATCCCTTGGACAGGATGAACACCTTCGAGCGCGCATTGGACTGGCTGCGTGAATTCCAGCCGATCGTAGCCGATGCCTGCGAGAGGCATCGCGACAAGCTGCTCGACTTCCGTTTCCTGCGTGGCTTCTCGCACGGCTGCAAGCAGTTGTACTCGGGTGACCGCTGGGCGCTCACCGGCGAGGCGGGTGTGTTCCTCGATCCGTTCTATTCGCCGGGCAGCGACTTCATCGCCATGTCCAACACCTATGTCACCGAACTGATCGCCCTGGATCGCGCCAACAAGCCGCTGGGACCTTACGCGCGCCTGTTCGAACAGCTGTATCGCTCGTTCTACGAAAACACCATGAGCCTGTTCCGCGGCCAGTACCCGATCTTCGGCGATGCCGAAGTGATGTCGATGAAGGTGATCTGGGATTACACCTATTACTGGGCGGTGCTGTGCCAGTTGGTTTTCCAGAACCGCCTGACCGACACCGCCCTGCTCGGCGAGATGCAGGCGGAACTGGCCGCAGCCAGCCAACTCAATCGCGACATGCAGGCGTTCCTGCTGCGCTGGTACGCGGCCAGTCCACGTCCCAACGCCGCGATCATGTTCGATCAGCGCGAGCTGGACTGGTTTGTCGAACTCAACGCGCGCCTGCACGACACCCTGGATGATGCCGGCGTGCGCGAGCGCCTGCGCCAGGGCCTGGAGCAGATGCGCAACCTCGCCGCGACCACGGTGGCGCGTGCAAAGGCCGCCTGTCCGCAGTTGGATTGCAGCGGACTGCCGACGCAGGCGGATACCTCGACGCCCTTGTTCAAGGTCGTTGCCTGAAACGGTTTGGGGTGTGCACCACGCGGTATCCGGGCCAGGGTGCCGTCGGCTTGTGCAGCCCGGATCCGCGCGTGACGCACCGCAAGCCTGACGACGCCTGGAACAATCAAGCGCGGTCCACGCGACAGGCGAAGCAGCCGCGCTTGGCGTTGTGCAGGTGCAGGTAGGCCACCGCAGGATTGGCAAACGCCGTTTCAATTTGCCTGGGAAGATCGGTCCCTTCGCACACATCCGCATGCACGATGCGGTGCGTGTCGTCATAGGCGCGCAGCGAGATCAGTCGGGTCGCGACACTGGCTGGAATCTCGCCGGGTGCGAGCGCGCATTGTCTTGCGCCCCGACCCACGAAGATGGGCCCGCTGGCCCGGTACGGCGAGGCTTCGGGCTGGTGTTCAAACGGCAGCAACAGCAATTCGTCACCGATTTCGGCATCGCGCAAGCTGATCCGGCACGGAAAACCCGGCTTTGCATCGGCACGCACGCGCTCGATGCCACGCGTGGCAAGTTCGACGTCGTCAAGCTCGAACAACGCAGCGAAGTCCTTGTCGGAAAGACCGCGGAAAACAAAGTTGTGCATGGAGCTCACCTGTCGGATCGAAAGACGCCAGCATGCCCTGAAGTCGCCATCGATACTCGCCGTTTTCGGACCAACAAAAACGCTGAAATGGCGCAAGCATGCCAACTTGCGCAATCGCGGTTCGAGTCTGTGTAGGTCGGGTTTCAACCCGACGCGTTGCGAGAGCGCAAGGTCGCCGCTGCTGCTGCGCTATCCCATGCCGCCGTTGATGCCGATCACCTGGCCGTTGATGTAGCCGGCGGCATCGCTGCACAGGAACGCCACCAGCGCGGCAACTTCCCCGGGCGTGCCGACGCGGCCGGCCGGAACCAACGCCTTGATCGCAGGCGCATCGAACTGTTCGCCCAGCATCGGGCTCTCGATCAAGCCCGGCGCCACCACGTTGACGGTAATCCCGCGTGAGGCCATTTCCCTCGCCAGTGATCGCGACGCACCATGCAACCCGGCCTTGGCCGCCGCGTAATTCGTCTGTCCGCGATTGCCGAGCACGGCGGCGACCGAGGAAACACTGACGATACGCCCGAAGCGCGTGCGCGCCATGGCCAGCAAGGCAGGCTGGGTGACATTGAAAAATCCGTTGAGCGACACATCGATCACGCGCCGCCATTGCGCCTCGCTCATGCCGGCCATGGGTGCGTCATCGTGGATGCCCGCGTTGTTGACGATGATCTGCAACGGGCGCTCATCAACAAGACCGGCAATGGCATCGTGGCTGGCTGTTGCATCGGCAACATCAAATGCAATGGCACTGGCCTTGCCGCCGCCCTGGACGATGCCATCGGCCACCGCCTTGGCGCGGTCCAGATTCGTATTGGCATGCACGATCACCTCGTGACCGGCATCCGCCAGGGCCTTGGCAATGGCGGCGCCAATGGCACCGCTGGCGCCAGTCACCAGGGCGCGTCGGCTGGATTGAGTCATGGGCATCTGCGCGATGAGGAAGGCCAATGTGGCCGGAAGCCGCATTCTGCCATTGCCCGGCCGGACCTGCGGCTGTGCATTCGCAAGGCCTGCATTTGCATGCCGAGCCTTGCTAATCGACAATCGGCGCCCACATCAACCGGCGCGCGAACTGTGCGCCGCATCAGGCTTGATCCCACCGTGTCCGAAATCTTCCAGCGCTTGCCCGAGTTCATCGGCAATCATCCTTTTCTTTCCTTCGGCTTCATCGGCGTGCTCGCGGCGCTCATCGCCAGCGAAGTCGGTCGCATGACGCGCGGCTTCAAGGCGCTGTCTCCCGCCGGTCTCACCCAGTTGATCAATCGCGACAACGCCCTGCTGATCGATGTCTCCAGCATCCAGGACTACGATCAGGGCCACATCCCGGGCGCGCGGCACGTGGGCATGAGCCAGTTCGACCCGGAGAGCAAGGATCTGGCCAAGGCCAAGACGCTGCCGGTTGCCGTGTACTGCAAGAACGGCCAGGCATCCTCGGGCGCGGCCAAGCGACTCAAGAAGGCCGGATTCAGCACCGTCTACATCCTGGATGGTGGCTTGCGTGCCTGGCGCGAAGCGCAATTGCCCGTGGCAAAGGGCCGCAGCGCGGGCTGATTTTCGTCGCGAACCCGTGCCACGGGCAGCTGCAGCAGGCCTTTCGGCGTGCGTCGGCCAGTCCGGCATGGGATAATTCCACCCCTTTTTTTACGCTTTCCGGAGCAGCAACACCATGGCAGAGAACTCACCCGCCAACGGCGCGGCCAATCCCGCCGCAGTCACCAATCAAGCCCAGCTCAACCTGCAGAAGGTCTACACCAAAGATGTTTCCTTCGAAGTCCCCAACTCCCCCAAGGTGTTCCAGTTGCAGGGCCAGCCAGGCGTCGAGCTCAACCTGAGCCAGCGCGTCAACACCCTCGGCACGGACGTGTACGAAGTGGTGCTCAGCGTGACAGTCACCTGCAAGATCGAGGAAAACACCGCCTACCTGGCCGAAGTGCACCAGGCCGGAATCTTCGGCATCACCAATTTCGACGACGCCTCGCGTGATGGCGTGCTCGGCACCTACTGCCCGAACGTGTTGTTCCCCTACGTACGCCAGATCGTTTCCGATCTCGTGCAAGGCGGTGGCTTCCCGCCGCTGTTCCTGCAGCCGATCAATTTCGATGCGATCTACGCCGAGCAGCTGCGCCGTCGCGCCGAAGCGTCGGCTGAAGGCCAAGCCCTCAACTCCTGAGAATGAAGCCGCCGGTCGCAGTACTCGGCGCCGGCTCCTGGGGCACGGCGCTGGCCGTGCTGCTGGCGCGCAACGGGGTGACCACCACACTGTGGGGTCACTCGGCGCAGTCTGTGGTGAACATGGCCACGGCGCGCGCCAACCTGCGCTATCTTCCGGAGATGCGTTTTCCGGATGCGCTCGCGGTTTCCGGTGTACTTGAAACCTGCGTGCGCGATGCCGGCATCGTGCTCATTGCCGTTCCCAGCCACGCCTTCCGTGACACCCTGGAGACGATCGCGCCCTGGGTGCGCGCGGATGCGGGCATTGCCTGGGCCACCAAGGGCTTTGATCCCGGCTCCGGCCGCTTCCTCCATGAGCTGGTGCACCAGCACCTGCCAACGCATCCGGCCGCCGTGGTCACCGGCCCGTCATTCGCGCGCGAAGTGGCCCTCGGCATGCCGACTGCGCTCACCGTGCACTCTGCCAATGACGACTTCGCCACGACCGTGGCGCGCCTGCTGCACGCACCCACGTTTCGCGCCTACACCGGCAACGACATCCTTGGTGCCGAACTCGGCGGAGCGATGAAAAACGTGCTGGCCGTGGCCACCGGAGTCGCCGACGGCATGCAACTCGGCCTCAATGCGCGAGCTGGCCTCATCACCCGCGGCATGAATGAGATGCTGCGCCTCGGCGCGGCACTCGGGGCCAAGGCAGAAACCCTGATGGGCCTGGCCGGACTGGGTGACCTGGTGCTGACCTGCACCGGCGATCTTTCCCGCAACCGTCGCTTGGGCATGGCGCTCGGTCGCGGTGTGGGCCTGCGCGAGGCCTTGGCCGAGATTGGCCAGGTGGTGGAAAGCATCGTCACCGTCGATGAAGTAATGCGCCTGGCCAAGCGCGTCGGCATCGAATTGCCCATCGCCGAACACGTGCAATATGTGTTGCATGAGGAAATGACGCCAGAGCAGGGTCTGCGCTCCCTGCTGGCACGCGAGCAGAAGCCCGAGTATCCGGAATAGGCTTCAACTGCCGCCAACAAAACCCTGCTGTCGCCAGGCCTCGTAAACCACCACCGCTACCGCATTGGAAAGATTGAGGCTGCGGTTGTGCGGACGCATCGGCAAGCGCAGGCGTTGTTCTATTGGCAGGGATTCCAGTACCTCGGCTGGCAGGCCTGCGGTTTCCGAACCGAAGATCACCGCGTCGTCCGCATTGAACGCAACCCGGTCGTAGCGCAGAGTGCCACGCGTTGAAAGCGCAAACAGGCGCGCGGGTTTCACCGCATCGATGAATGCATCGAGACCTTCATGCACGCTCAGATTCGCGTACTCGTGATAATCAAGCCCCGCACGGCGCAGGCGGGTGTCGTCCAGTGCAAACCCGAGTGGACCCACGAGGTGCAGGCGTGCGCCGGTATTGGCACACAGGCGAATCACGTTGCCGGTATTCGGCGGGATCTCGGGACGAAACAGGACGACATTGAGCATGCGTGCATTGTGCGGCATGTCCGACGCGGCGCGCTTGAATTTCGCCGCGTGCTGGAACAGGCTTGCGATTCACGAAGGCTCGCGGGGGAGGCTCGTCATGTTGAACTGGTTCCGCACATCGATACTCGTGTTGGTCTTGCTGCTGGCTGCCTGCGCCATACCGGTTCCACCGGAGAAGGCCGCCTATGTGGGCGAATGGAAGGCGCCGGGCATGTCGTTGTTGATCCTTGCCGATGGCAGCATCGTCTACGAGCGCATCCGCGGTGGTGCAACGACCAAGATCAACGGACCTCTCAAGGCCTTCAAGGGTGATGATTTCGAAGTAGGCATCGGCTCCATGGCGACCACATTCAAGGTCAGCGCCACGCCCCATGAGAAGGATGGCAAGTGGCTGATGACCGTGGATGGCGTCGAGCTGACCCGGACACAGCCTTGAATTGAGATGTTCGTTTTCCCCACGCCAGAAGGAAGCAGGTGATGTCGAATAGTCTTGTGCAACCGCTACTCGCCCTGATGCTCTTGACCTTGCTGGTTTGGCTGGTGATGTACGTGCGGCGCATCGGCTACATGCGCGCAAACCGCATATCCGCGCAACAACTCAGCACGCCCGACAAGCGCAGCCTGCTTTCCGAGCCGGTCAACCGGCCGTCGAACAACCTCATCAACCTGTTCGAGATGCCGGTTCTGTTCTATGCGCTGTGCCTGTTGCTGATGGCGAGCAATCAGGTGGATGCGTTGTATGTCCAGCTTGCATGGGCCTTTGTCGGCTTGCGGGCCCTGCACAGCCTGATCCAGTGCACGGTGAACATCGTGATCTGGCGCTTTGTCGCCTATCTGCTGTCCAGCCTGGTGTTGGCGGCAATGATCATTCGCTGCGCGATGCACAACTTCTGACCTCCAGGCAAAGGCGGCGGGCTGAAACCAGCGACGAAGCAGTAACGGCGCGCGCAGGAGCGCGTCGGCTCCGACCTTCGGTCTTGAGCCGACCTAGGAGAACGCGGCTCGGCTGCATCCTGTAGGTCGGACTTCAGTCCGACACACCATCTTCATCCAGCCGGCATGTCGGGTTGAAATCCAACCAACGACAAAGCGGAAACGACGCCTGCCTCAGCCCAATCGCCAGACCACGCAACGATTGTTGGCCGGCATGGCATGGTTGGCAATGAGTTGCAGGCCTTGGGCGCGCGCCAGCGCATCGACATCAGCCAGATCGCGAATGCCCATCAGCGGGTCGCGTTCGCGCAGCGAGGCATCGAAAGCGGCATTGCTCGGGCTGGTGAATTGCCCGTCCATGTTGAACGGGCCATAGACCACGAGCACCGCGTCGGCAGCAAGAATTGCGGGCAAGCGCACAAACAAAGTCATCACCTCCGCCCAGCTCATGATGTGCAGGGTGTTGGCCGTGAACACTGCATCGAAAGACCCGCAAACCGGCCAGGGTTCGGCAACCGCGTCCAGCTCCAGCGCTCGCGGTGTATTGGGCAGGGCGGCATCGTCCAACCAGTAGTTCAATCCGGCCAGATTCTGCGCGCGCTCACTTGCTTGCCAGCTCAGGTGTGGAAGCGCAGCCGCAAAATGAACGGCGTGCTGGCCGGTGCCGCTACCGATCTCCAACACGCGGTGACAATTGCCGAAGACGTCGCGCAACACCTGGAGAATGGGTTCCCGATTGCGTTCGCAGGCGGCGGAAAAGGGTTTGTCCATGGCTAGCCCGGATTTTTCGTGGGGGGTATGGATGATCGCGGAGGATTTTGCGGCAAGCGCTAGACGCGCGGAGCCGCAATGGTGGTTCCATTGGGGCGACAAGCAACGTGGCGATTGCCGCAAAAGACCCGCGAGGGCCATGCCAGTGCAAAATGGCCGCAAACAGTTTGTCGTTGCGCCCATATCGGTCGTATTGCTGGCGTTGCCCGGCTTGCAATGCCATTTTGCACGACCTCATGAAATGTCCGGGCTAATCAGGCGCCGGGTTCGGCATCGCCCAGCGGAGTCATGGCGCGGCTGGCGGGCGTGGCGTCCGTCGGCGAACGCGTGGCACCCGGCATGGCCAGCCCCTTGGTCGCTTGCCAGCCGAGGATGAAACCAAGACACAACAGGCATGCCGAAAGCACGAATGCCGCACCCGGCAGATGCAAGGGTGCGCGGGTTCCGATGAACCAGGCAAAGGTCTGGCTGAACACGAACGGCCCGATGATGGTTGCCACGCTGCCCAGGCTGGTGATGGCCCCCTGCAGGCGACCCTGCTCACCGGGATCGACCTGGCGGGTAATGATGGATTGTGTGGTCGGCCCGCCGAGCCCGGCCAGGGCGAGCAGCGGTATGCCGAGCAGAAACACCCATTGCTCGGTGGCAAAACCCAGGGTCAGGAATCCACCCATGCCGAACATCAGTGCCGCCAGCATCACGCGGCGCTCACCGAACACCGGCACCACCCGACGCACCAGCACCGCCTGCACCAGCGCGCTGCACACGCCGACCAGGGCCAAGGCATAACCGACTTCGTGTGCGCCCCACTGGAAACGGTAATCGGTGTAGAGCACGAAGGTCGAGTTCAGCGAAAACTGCGCCAGTGCGACCAGAAAAAAAACGGTGGCCAGTGCAAACACCTGCGGATAGCGGCGAAGCAAGCGCAGGGCGCCGAGCGGATTGGCGTCACGCAGCGAAAACGCCCGACTGCGTCTTTCCGCCGGCAGTGATTCCGGCAGCACGAAAACCCCGTAGAGAAAATTGGCCAGCGCCAGCCCCGCTGCAACCCAAAACGGTGCGCGGATGGAAAAGCCGCCAAGGAATCCACCGAGCGCCGGTCCTATGATGAAGCCGATGCCAAAAGCGGCACCCAGCAGGCCATAAGCAGCGGCGCGCTTGTCGTGCGGGGTGACATCCGCGATGTAGGCGTTCGCGGTCGAGATGCTGGCACTGGCGATGCCGGAGATCATGCGGCCGATGAACAGCACCGGCAACACCTGCGCAATCGCCATCAGGATGAAATCAAGGCCCAGTGAAAGGTTCGAGGCGAGTATCACCGGGCGTCGGCCGAAGCGGTCGGAAAGCGCACCCTGCACCGGCGAAAAGACAAACTGCATGAGACCGAACAAGGCGCCCATGATCCCGGTCCAGCGCACGGCATTGGCAATGTCGCCACCCGTCATCTGCTGAACCAGGTGCGGGAACACCGGAATGATGATGCCGAACGCGAGCATGTCGAGCATCACCGTGACGAACACGAAGATGACAGCCGCGCGACGCACCGGCGTGTGGCTTGCTACAGCGCTCATGGGAACTCAGCGAGCCGGGTCACGCATTGGCGTGGATGTTGATGAAGCGCAGGAATTCGCTGCGCGTGCGCGCATCCTCGCGAAATTCGCCCAACATCTGGCTGGTGATCATGGAAACCCCGCGCTTGTGCACGCCGCGCGTGGTCATGCACTGGTGAACCGCATCGATGACCACACCCACACCACGGGGCTTGAGCACGTTCTCGATGCAATGGGCAATCTGCGCGGTGAGTTTTTCCTGCACCTGGAAACGCCGCGAATACGCATCCACCACGCGCGCCAGCTTGCTGATGCCGACCACCTTGTCGGTGGGCAGGTAGCCGATATGGGCGCGGCCGATGATCGGCGCCATGTGATGTTCGCAGTACGACTCGAATTCAATGTCACGCAACACGATCATCTCGTCGTAACCGGCCACCTCCTCAAAGGTGCGACGCAGGTACTCGGATGGATCGATCGCGTAGCCGGAAAACCAGTCGGCATAGGCCTCCACCACACGCTTGGGGGTATCCAGCAAACCCTCGCGGGCAGGGTCTTCGCCGGCCCAGCGCAACAACACGCGCACGGCATCCTCGGCCTGGCTGCGGCTGACGCGCGGAGTCTTGTTGTTGCGAGGGGATGGTTTGCGCGAAGTGGCCATGATCATCGTGCATGCAAATGGGCGGCTGCGCAGTCTAGCAGCCGCAGCACCCGGGCCGGTCGATTCACTCCACGCGACAGAACACAGCCTTCAGGTATCGACTCTCCGGCACATGCGCGAGCCAGGGATGATCCGCGCCGGCACCGGATACCTTCAGGACCTGCACGCTGCGCCCTGCGTAGAACGCCGCGCGCCGCAGCATGTCGAGGAACTCCGCCTCACTCACCAGGCCCGTGCATGAACAGGTCAACAGGATGCCGCCGGGCTTCACTGCGCCCATCGCCAGCTTGTTCATGTCCAGGTACTTCTTGAGCGCCGGGATCACCTGCTCGCGGTCACGCGTCATCTTGGCTGGATCGAGAATCACCACGTCGAACTTCTCGGCCCGATTGCCCGAATAGTCACGCAGCCAATGGAAGATGTCGGCCTGGACGAAGCGCACCTTGGCCTTGTTGAGGTGTGCATTGTGTTCGGCTATGGCGAGGATTTCCTCGTCCAGATCCACACCTACCACTTCGCGCGCGGCACCGATGGTTTTTGCCGCAATGCCGAAACCGCCGGAATTGCAGCACAAATCAAGCACGCGCTTGCCTTCGCAGAATCCGGCGAGGGTGAGGCGATTGTCGCGTTGATCGACAAAGAATCCGGTCTTGTGCTTGCTGCCTGGCGCGGCGTGAAACCTGACGCCGTGTTCGTGGATGACGGTGGGCTTGGGCCTCGCCGGGGTGGCGCAGTCGAAGCTTTCCTGCTTCTGCACATGTTCCTCGGCATAGGCGTAGATGGCGCTGCCCGGGAAATGCTCGAGCAGGCAGTTGCGGATCAGATCGCGCTGACGGAAAGCCCCGGCCGAGAAGAACTCGATGACCAGGGTGTCGGCAAAGCGATCCACCACCAGGCCGGACAGTCCATCACCCTCGGAATGGATCAAGCGATACGCATCGGTGATGGCATCGAGCTTGAGGACATCCCTGCGCAGGCTGACCGCGGCATTGATCTTGCGCGCAAAAAACGCATCGTCGATGGCTTCACCGACATCGCTGCTGAGTACGCGCAGGCTGATTCGCGAATGGCCGTTGTAGAAGCCGCGACCGGCAAATTCACCATTGCGGTCGACGATTTCGACGATGCTGCCGGGCTTGGGCCTGGGCTCGGGTCGTTCCACCATCTTCTGGAAAATCCACGGATGGTTGGAGCGGCGTTCGATCTTGAGCTGGACTACGGGCAGTGTGCCGGACGGTTGCTTGTTCATTCTCGAATGATAAGCCGCCGAGACGGGAATCGAGAATTGGGAATGGGAATGGGGAATCAGGAGTCGTTGCTTTTTCGCCTCTCCCGCGGGCGTACCCAGAGGGCATAAAGGAGAGGCCGACGGGCAGCGGCGGGTGAGGGTGGAGTCTGAGCTTGCTTGATATTTTTCGCTTGCGTGTTGCACCACCCTCACCCTGCCCTCTCCCGCCAGCGGGAGAGGGAAGTCAAGGCACCGCGCAGCCGTTCTGTGCAACCGCAGGATGGGTAACACTTCAGCCCGGCATGATGGGTTACACGTTCCCCGCATCCGGAATACTGGCATCAAATCATGACTTCAGCCCGCCAATCGGCTAAAGTCGCACCCGCAAACGAAGGGGAGTAGCTCTCCCGTTGCCGTGATCGTCAGCACGGACCGCCCCGCCGGTCCCGGTCCGGCAGGCAGGTTCCGGCAGTCCAGGAACTTGCGGGCAAGACCTTCGCCGTACGACGGTGAAGGGTGCCCGCCATTTGACGAGGCCCTGTTCGCCGTTGCCGGCGCGGGGCCTTTCCTGTTTCTGGAGCTGTCACATGCACACCATCGGTACGCCCGGGCTCTGGCTCGCGTTCAGTCTGCTCGTCGTCATCGCCTTGGTCATCGACTTTGCGGTGATGCGCGCCGGTGGCGCGCACAAGGTTTCCTACAAGGAAGCGGCGATCTGGAGCATTGCCTGGATCGTGCTGGCCATGCTGTTCAATCTCGGTTTGTGGTACTGGCTCGGGCAGCATGGCGATCCCGCGCTGGCCAATGAAACGGCCTTGCAGTTTCTCACCGGCTATGTGGTCGAGAAGGCGCTGGCCATCGACAACATCTTCGTGTTCCTGCTGATCTTCACACGATTCGGAGTCAGCGCGGAGTTGCAGCAGCGCGCGTTGATGGTCGGCATCCTGGGTGCGATCGTGCTGCGCGCCATCCTCATTTTCATCGGTGCCGCGCTGATCTCGCGCTACCACTGGATCCTGTACCTGTTCGGCGCATTCCTGGTCTATACCGGCATCCAGATGGTGCGTGCGCCCAACGATGAAACCGACTTCGACAGCAACCCGCTGTTGCGCTGGATGCGCAGCCACCTGCGCCTGACCAACGAGTACCACGGTACGGCCATGTCTGTGATGAAGGATGGCGTGCGTGTGTTCACGCCGCTGTTCCTGGTGATCATGCTGCTGGCTGTCACCGACGTGATTTTCGCCGTCGATTCGATCCCCGCCATCTTCGCGATCACGGAAGACCCGTTCATCGTGCTGTCGTCCAACGTGTTCGCCGTGCTTGGCCTGCGCGCCCTGTACTTCCTCGTTGCCGGCATGTCGGAACGCTTCCACCTGCTCAATTACGGCTTGGCCGCGGTGCTCGTCTTCATCGGCATGAAAATGCTGATCGTGGACTTCTGGAAAGTGCCGATCGGGCTGTCACTGGGCATGGTGGCCGTGTTGATCGGCGGCTCGCTCGTCGCCAGCCGCCTGATTCCTGCGCCTGAAGCAAACCGCTGAAGAGCAGGCCAACGCCGGGCAAGGGCAACCCGGGTATTGTTCAACAGCCTGTCAGGACACGCCCTTGCTCGCGGCGCGCAGGTCGGCGGCCAGCACCACACGGTCGCGTCCGGTGCGCTTGGCTTCATACATGGCATGGTCCGCTTCGCGCAGCAGGCTTTCCAGATTGCTGACCTCCGGACCGATCGATCCCACGCCGATCGAAACCCGCAGTGGCACCGGCCAGCCACTGACGGTGAACTCGGTGGCATGCAGGTGCTGGCGGATGCGCTCCGCCAAGACCGCGGCCGAGCCCTGATCGGTATCCGGCAGCAGAACCACGAATTCCTCACCGCCGATGCGCGCAATCACATCACTGCCGCGCAGCATTTCGCGAACCAGTTCGACGAATCGGCACAGGGCCAAGTCGCCTGCTTCATGGCCAAACTCGTCATTGATGCGCTTGAAGTGGTCGATGTCGAGGATCAACAGCGACAAGGGCCGTCCGTGCCGCTTGCTGGCCGCAACAGCCTTGTTGGCAAGGTCGGTCATGGTGCGGCGATTGAACACCTCGGTCAGTGGATCGAGGGTTGCCAGGCGTGCCAGATCCTTGTTCAGGCGCTGGCCGCACATCAGCAGGAAGCCCGAGGTCGCGATGACCGGCATCAACGCGCCGTAGGTAAACACGATGCTCTGCATTGGCGTGGAATCGAGCAAGGTGGTCATCAGCGGATCGGAGGCGTAGGCCATGCGCAGGATCATCACCAGAACGCCGACAACCAGGAACGAAGCCACCATGCGTTCCGGATTGGTGACCTGATCGGCGGGCCGATAGATGGCCGCGATGCCGAAGACGAACAGAACCGCGAGTTGCCCGGCAACCAGAAGGGTGCGCCCGGCAATGCTTGGCCACACATAGGTCATGAAACTGACGGCTGCCAGGGTGATCGTGATATTGGCAACACTCCACGCGCGCAGGCTGCCAAGGCGGTTGTAGCTGCGCAGGGCCTGCACCAGCAGGGTCGTGGAAACGACCAGCAGCAGATTGGCCAGCACAATCGAGGCCCAGTCCGGAATGCGCTCGCGCAAGGCGAACAGCAGGAAGGCAAACGGCGAGACCAGCAGGCTGCGCACCCATTGGCGAATGGGCACCTGCAAGGCGCGCGGGTAATCGGTGACCGTGAAAGCCAGCGACAGGCCCATGATCAGCGTGGTGACCGCCGTCAGCAGCATGGCGGTGGGAATGTGAAAATTCATTTCTTTGCGATTCAACTGCTTGGTGCGCAGACCTCAGCAAAATTCGAGCCAAGGCTTGAAAATGCGCTGGCGCCGCGGTGGCAAGCCTTGCGCTGACCCTGCACTGTCCCAACCTGTCAACGATGGACATAGACCCACCCAGCCCCGAACCCGGACGCGTTGCAGCCCGCCTTGATCGGGACCGGATCCGCTATGCCGTGCTTGGCGCAGCCAGCTTGCTGCTTGGAATCTGGTTGGTCTGGCTGGGTTGCTGGTTGCTGGGCTGGTCGCTGGACGACCTCGGCATCGAACCGCGCCAGTGGCACGGCATGGTCGGCATCCTCACTGCGCCGCTGGCGCATGCCTCATTCGAACATCTGGTTTCCAACACCCTGCCCCTGGCGCTGCTGTCCACCCTGACCCTGTATGCCTACCCACGTGCGGCGCGCGCGGCCCTGCCGATGATCTGGCTTCTCTCGGGCGCGGGCGTGTGGCTGTTTGCGCGCGAATCCGTGCATGTGGGTATGAGCGGAGTCAATCACGGTCTGATGTTCTTCCTGTTCCTGACCGGACTCTGGCGGCGTGACCGGCTCGGCATCGCCATATCGCTGGTGGTGTTCTTCTTCTACGGCAGCATGGTGCTCACCGTGTTGCCGCGCGAGGAACATGTGTCGTTCGAATACCACCTGGCCGGTGCCATGGCCGGCGCCCTGTGTTCGCTGCTGTTGTTCCGGCTGGACCCGAAACCGGTGCCCAAGCGCTATCAATGGGAAGACGAGGAAGACGAGGAATCTTTCGAGGATGCCGAACTGGAACTGCCACGCCCGCACGAGGTACCCGTGCTGTGGCAGCGTGAATCCTTCAGCGACGAAAAAGGCCGCGTCCTCGAGTTTCCGAAACGCGATGCCGGAGCAAGCGAACGCCCCACCCTCCACTAGGAGCCTGCGCGGCAGAAGCCATCCGGCTGCAACGTCGCTGCCATCGATTGATTGGATCAATCGTCTGGCTTGCATAGTGCCCGCTATGCGCGCCTTCCGATTGACCCACTGAATCGCGTCAGCATCGTTTCGCTTCGAATTCATTCTGCCGCGCAGGCTCCTGGCGGCCGTGTCTTGGGCAACGGGCCGACCGCACGGTTTACCCATGCAGCGATTCGACGATGGCATGATTGCGCAGCAAATCCTTGCCTGTCCGCAGTCGCATGAGGCATCGCGTGGAAAGTGAACGGGGTACCACGACCATGCGTGCATTGAGCGCACTTCAAATACGGGTGTTCTGGATCACGGCTGGCCTGGCGACGCTGACGGTGCTGGTCGCGTTCCGCACGGCATTTGCCGGCTATTTCATGCTCGATGATTTCGGCATGCTTGCCATTGCGCGCTTTCTGGACAATCCGCTCGAGGTGTTCTACCGCGAACATATCCCGGGAGGCCTTTACTACCGTCCCCTGGGCATGCTGCTGTGGTGGGTATCCGAGCGCGCATTCGGAGCGCAGGCAGCGGCGCATTACGCGATCAATTTCATCCTGCACCTGGGTGTTGCTGGCGCATTCCTTGCCGTGATGATGCGGCTGGGCGTGAATCGCTGGTCGGGTCTTGCCGTGGCAGTGGCTTTTGCCTGCCATCCGATCGGACTCGGCACCACGGCCTGGCTGTCCGATCGCTTCGACTTGCTGGCCGCGTTGTTTGGTTTGCTCGCATTGCACCGCGCACTCGACCTCGATGACAGGCATGCGTTGCGCACGGTCGTTGCCAGTGTGGGCTTGCTTGCCTTGTCGTTGTTGGCCAAGGAAATCGGGCTGGCGTTCGTTGCGGCCGTGGGCGTTTGCTGGCTCAGTGGCAAGGCCGGATCGAGCGGGCGCGTTCGCGCGACTGCGATTTCGAGCGTGCTTTTGTTGGTCGTCGGCTACGCGCTGGTCCGCAGCCTGGTGTTGCCGAGCCCGATCGGACAATCCCTGTTCGAACTCAAGACCCCGATGCAGTTGTTCGCCGACGGCCTGGTGCATTGGGCGGGAGGTTGGTGGGACTACCTGACCGGCTGGCAGCGCATGACCGGCTGGAAAGAGCCGGCAGCGCTGATCAGCCAATTGTTGATTGCCGGTCTCGTTGTCGCCGGCTTGTTCCTGCCCTGGTCGGTGTCACGTTGGCGTCTGTTGCTGCCGGGCATGGTCCTGTTTGTTGCCGCCGCCGTGCTGCATTGGCCATTGCTCGGTTTTCACGCCATACCGTTTGCGCAAGAGACCAGCGCGCTTGACGTGGTCGTCAATGCCCGCTTCTTCTACGTCGCGCAACTTGGATTCCTGATGATGCTCTGCGGCCTGCTTGAGCCGCTGTGGACGGCGCGGCAAGCAAGCGCCCGCGTGGCAACCCTGGCCATCGTGGTGCTGATCCTGGTCTGGCATTCCAGCGCGCAGCACCTGGTTCGGCAGTACCGCAATGAAACACGAACGCAACAAGGACTGGTCGATGCCGCGCTGGAGCAGATTCGCACGCTCGGGCCGCAGATGCCGGGTTGCCAGATCTATCTGCTGGATACCGCGGACTGGCGATTCGGCTGGGTTTCCGATGAGGCCATCAAGGCCACCTTCCCGGATCTGGCAGACATCCAGTATTGCCTTGTGCAAACCGAACACACGCCCTGGTACCACATTGTTGCCAAAGCGCAGTTGCAGCCCCGGCTATGGCAACCCATGGTTCTCGCCAAGGGCTACGAATCCCAGGCGACGCAACCGCCCATAGGAAATGGCCACTTTCTCACCCTCAACCTGCGCCAGGGCGTTGACGCCAAGCGTGAGCCGGGAGCGTACTACCTGAGCTGGCGCGGGAACCGGTTTGTGGATGTGAGCCGGGACGTTCGCGAGGGGCGACTGAACCCGGCGTTCCAGTGCAATCGCCCCAGCGTGCAGTGCCCATGAGCCAAGTGCAGGCAACCTGCGCCGCGTTGTCCGCTCACCGATGCTCAGCCCGTCGCGATGGGAAGTTCGCGCGTCTGCTTGACGGTGCGCAACACGAAACTGGAGTTCACGTCGGCCACACCCGATGCGTTGAGCAGCTTGTCCAGCAGGAAGCGCGAGAAGTGCTCAAGGTCGCTGACCACGATGTGCAGCAGGTAATCCATTTCGCCGGTCAGGGCATGGCAGGCGATCACTTCGCTCCAGCCCTGCACGCGTTCGACGAAACGCTGAACTTCCTCGTTGCCGTGTTTTTCCAGTTGAATGCGGACAAAAGCCTGCAGGCCCAGGCCCACGGCATGGGGGTCGACCAGCGCCGCATAGCCGGCGATGACGCCTTCGGCCTCCAGTCTCTGCACCCGGCGCAGGCAGGCGGAGGCCGAAAGATTCACCGCGCTGGCGAGTTCCGCATTGGTGGCGCGGCCGTCGCTTTGCAGAACGGCCAGTAGCTGGCGGTCGACGCGATCCAGGGTTGCCATCGTGACTGCGCTCATTTCTTGATCCAAATACGTGGTGTGCGCACGAAATATGCGCCAAGAACCAACAGGACCGCAAGATTGCAAACCTTTTGCGTGCCGTACGCAATAACATGAAAGGCTGATTCCAATCGGGCTTGAACCATGTCCAGTGCGCCGCGCCGCGTTGAAAGTCTGGTGACCGACAAAGGCAATGTGCCGGTCTACACCACCACCATCGTCGAGCAGCCCTGGGACAGTTATTCCGAGCAGGACCATTCGACCTGGGCTTATCTGTTCCGTCGGCAGCGCGAGGTGTTGAAGGGTCGAGCCTGTGCCGAGTTCATCGAGAACCAGGAGCGCTTCGGCATGAACCCGGAGCGGATTCCGAAGTTCGATGATCTCAATGCCGTGCTCGGCCCGGCCACCGGCTGGAAGCTGATCGGCGTCGAGGGCCTGTTGCCGGAACTCGACTTCTTCGAGCACCTGGCCAACCGGCGCTTTCCGGTGACCTGGTGGATCCGTCGTCCCGACCAGATCGATTACATCTCCGAGCCGGACATGTTCCACGATCTGTTCGGCCATGTGCCATTGCTGCTCAATCCGGTATTCGCCGACTACATGGCGGCTTACGGTCGTGGCGGGGTCAAGGCGCATGGCGTGAGTGCCGAAGCCCTGGTCAACCTGACCCGCCTGTACTGGTACACCGTCGAGTTCGGATTGATCCGTCAGAACGGCGCGTTGCGTATCTACGGCTCGGGCATCGTTTCCTCCAAAGGCGAATCCATCCATTGCCTGGAGTCGCCGGCACCCAACCGCATCGGCTTCGACATGAAGCGCATCATGCGCACGCGCTATCGCATCGACACCTACCAGAAAACCTATTTCGTGATCGACAGCTTCGAGCAGTTGATGGAGGCGACGCGGCCGGATTTTGTGCCGATCTATGCCGAGTTGGCGACGCGTGAGGCCATACCCGCCGGCGAAGTGCGCAGCACCGATGACATCCTCCAGCGCGGAACCGGTGAAGGTTGGGCTACGGACGCCGATACCTGAGGCGTGCTTGATCTTGTGCTGTTGCCCGATTACAAGGGAGCATCACAGGCAAACCGGAGCAAGTCATGAAGCAGGCCCTCACTCTTTGTGCGGCCCTCCTGGGTGTCGCGGGCGCGGCGCGGGCTGAGGTCACGCAGACAAGACCCGGCACCTTCCAGATCGAGATTCCGGCGCGCGTCGAGGCCAGCGCGGTGCGCCTGTACAGCGCGATCATTGCCGTGGAACGCTGGTGGGATCCGGCACACACCTGGTCGGGCGCATCGGCCAATCTGAGTCTGAATGCCACCGCTGGCGGCTGCTTTTGCGAGCGCTGGGCCAGCGGCAGTGCCGAGCACGGTCGCGTGATCATGGCCAGAAAGAACGAATTGCTGCGCCTGTATGCGGCACTGGGCCCCTTGCAGGCGCTGCCGCTGAATGCCGTGCTCGAATTTGAACTGACCCCGCAAGATGAGGAAACCACCCTGCTCAAGCTCAGCTACCGGGTCAGTGGCGGAGCAGAAAGCGGACTGGAGCAATGGGCGAGCGGCGTGGATCAGGTCCTGGGCGGGCAGATGGATCGGCTGCTGCGCTTCATTGATACCGGAAGCGCCGATGCCGAGCCGGAAGCGAAGGACAGCGCGGATGCACCCAGCAAGCGCGAGGCACGCGCCGAGATCTTTGCCGAGTGGGTACGCCAGGCCAAGGCGCAAACCGAAGCGGAGAAGGGCGCGGGCAAGAAAGCGCCTGTCAAACCGAAGCCCTGAGGCGCCCTGCGTGTCTTCTCATTGATCGACGGGCCCAGCACAAGCGGATCGGCTGCAACCCGCCTTGAGCAGAACGAAGAACCTGCCGAGGCCCGCGAAGCGGATCAGTGCTGAACCTGATCCGTCGGTGTTGCCGAGCGCGATGCCGCCGCCTTGCGATCGGCGATGAACTGGCGAATCTGCTGATCGAGAACCGGCAACGGAACCGAGCCTTGCGCCAACAATGCATCATGGAAGGCGCGGATGTCGAAATCGCTGCCAAGCTCCTTCTCAGCTTCCGCGCGCAAGTCGACGATGCGGATCTCGCCGAGCTTGTAGCTGAGCGCTTGCGCAGGCCAGGAAATATAGCGGTCCACTTCCGTTCCCACTTCGTGTTCGCTGAGCGCGGTGTGCTCGCGAAGATAGGCGAGCGCTTGATCGCGGCTCCAGCCCTTGTGATGGATGCCGGTGTCGATGACCAGGCGACAGGCGCGCCACATCTCGTAGGTGAGGCGGCCAAAATCCTCGTAGGGCGTGGTGTAGATGCCCATCTCCGTGCCGAGCTTCTCCGCGTACAGACCCCATCCCTCGCCATAGGCTGAAATGTAGTTGTTGCGACGGAACTCCGGTTGCGCGGTTTGCTCCTCGGCCAGCGACAGTTGCATGGAATGTCCGGGCGCCGATTCGTGAAGGGTCAGCGCCGGCAGGTTGTACAGCGGTCGTGACGGCAGGTTCCAGGTGTTCAGCCAATAGGTGCTGGCGCCGCCACGACCGGCGGTCCAGAACGGGGCAATGTCGGCGGGAACCGGCTCGATGCCGAAACGCCCACGTGGCAGGGTGCCGAAAAAGCGCGACAACTTGGCATCAACCCGCTTGGCGATCCAGGCCGCGCGCATCAGCAGTTCCTCCGGCGTCTTCGCATAGAACTGCGGATCGCTGCGCAGGAACGCGAGGAACTCGGCAAAGCTGCCCTTGAAGCCGGTGGCCTGCATGGTCGAGAGCATCTGCGCATGGATGCGTGCCACTTCGTCGAGACCGATGCGATGGATTGCCTCGGCATCCAGGTCGAGCGTGGTGTATTCGTGGATCTGTTGCCGGTACCAGGCCTTGCCGTTCGGCATGGCCTTGGCCGCCAGGGTCTTGCGCGCCTTGGTCATGTACTCATCGCGGAAGAAGGCGAGCAGGCGGGAAAACGCCGGAATGACCTCATCGGCAATCACGCTGCGTGCCTGCGCGCGCAATTGCTCCTGGCGTTCGACGGGGATCGTCGATGGAAGATCGACCAGCGGTTTGAAGAACTCGCTCTTTTCCGCATCGGTCAAATCCGCCACGGCTGCGATGGAAACGTCGCGACCGGCAAGCACCTCGCGTGGCACGCTGAAGCCGCGCTTGAGGCCGGCGCGCATGTTGGCGGTCTGCTCGTCAAAATAGCGCGGGATATCAGCGAGCAGCTTCAGGTAAGCCTCGACATCCTCCGTCTTGCGCATGGGTTTGCGCGTGATGAAGCCCAGATCGGACCAGAACGAGGAATCGGAATTGAACGGCATCTCGTAACTGCCGAAACGCACGTTGTCGGCGAGGTCTGAAACCTGCGGGCGATAGATCGCAAGGTTGATGCGCTCGGCCGCGGAAAGCTCGGCAACCGGCAACTGGTCCAGTTGCGCGAGCACGTCTTCCCAGACACGGCGGCGTTCCCGCTGGCTATCGGCATCGACACGCGGAAGGCGTTCAACCCTTGAATCGGAATCGCCCTCATCACCCATGCCGGGAAACTGGGTCTTGCGCCATGCCCATTCCTTCTCGTAGATCGCCTTGAACTTGAGATCGGCGCTAGAAGCAACCGGCTCCTGCGCATGCAGTGGCAATTGCGCCATCAATGCCAACACCAGCAAACCGCCGAGCCACTGCTTCATTGCCGTCCCTCCACAAGCCGAATCGACAGCATGATCGCATTGTTGACCCCGGCCGTGCAGCGACCCGGGCGCGGCACGCTGCCGTGCCGTGCATGCCGGGTGATAGCATTCCGGCGGCGCCGGCCAGCAACCCTTGCTGCACTGCGCAGAGCAGGATGCCGCGAGAGCCTGCGGCGTCCGGACGAAATGCGCAGAGCGGAGCCATGAGCAGCGATTTCATCGAGATCTATGCAGACGCGGTAGCGGAAGGTGATTGCCAGGCCTTGATCCGGCATTTCGAGGCCAGTGGCCAGGCGGTGCGCGGCAAGACCGGCGGCGGCGTGAACACGCGTCTGAAGGACAGTTGGGACATCTGCATTGACGATCATGCGGAATGGGCTGGCGCCGTGAACATGCTCAATTCCGCGATGATGCGCTGCCTGATCTCCTACGTGCGCAAATATCCGCATCTCATCATTGCACCCTTGTTTCTGCAGGTGTCGGATGTTGATGGCCAGGGGCTGCGCGCACTGGATGCGCAAGCCATTGCCGCGATGTCCGATGAGCGCCTGCAGCGCCTGCTGGTCAAGTTGCTGCGGCCGGGCACGATCAACATCCAGAAATACATTGCCAATCAGGGCGGTTATCCGTATTGGCACTGCGAGCTGTATCCGAAGATCGGCGACCACAACGGTGAAACCCTGCATCGCATCCTGCTGTGGTCGGCCTATCTCAACGAGGGTTTTGCTGCCGGCGAAACCGAATTCATCTACCAGCAACGCAAGATCGTTCCGCAAACCGGCTCCCTGCTGATGGCACCCGCCGGATTCACCCACACCCATCGCGGCAACATGCCGAGTGGGGGTGACAAGTACATTGCAACGTCCTGGGTCCTGTTCCAGCGTGCAGAGACCCTGTTTGCACAAACCCAGGCACCTGCCTGATCGCCTGTTGGAAGACTCCATGAGCAAAGCACAGCGTGTCCTAATCACCGGCGCCGGCAGTGGTCTTGGTCGCGCACTGGCTTTTCGCTATGCCGAAGCCGGCTGGCGCGTGGCCTGCGCGGACATCCGCATGGATCGGGCCGAGGAAACGGTGAGTCTGATCACCGGCTTTGGCATCGGCGCCATGGCCCTGCAAGTGGACGTGGGCGATGATGATTCCTTCGAGACCCTGCGCGACCTTGTACTCGCTGCCTGGGATGGCGTGGATCTGGTCATCAACAATGCCGGCGTCGCCGGCGGCGGCTCGGTGCTCAATGCGCCCACTGCCGACTGGCATTGGATGCTCAACATCAACCTGTTGGGTGTGGCGCGCGGTTGTCGCCTGTTCGGACCGGTGTTGATCGAACAGGGCCAGGGGCACATCGTCAACATCGCATCGTTCGCAGCGCTGGCTGGCGCCCCCGGCATGGCCTGCTACGCGGCGGCAAAGGCCGGTGTGGTGGCCGTGTCGGAAGGCTTGCGCGCCGACCTGCACGGCAGCGGCGTCGGCGTTTCGGTGGTCTGCCCGAGCTTCTTCCAGACCAATCTGCTGGAGAGCTTCCGTGGACCGGATACGACAACCCGCAACATCGCTGCAAGCCTGATGCGTGATGCCAAGGAGTCGGCCGCGGATATTGCCGAACATGTCTTCCAGGCCGTCGCGCGCGGCGAATTCCTCATCCTGCCAAGCGCCGAGGTACGCCAGCGCTGGCGCATCAAGCGTTGGTTTCCCAATCTGTATTTCCGCAAATTGATGCGTGCGGTGCAGGCGCGGAGGGCTGACCCATGATGCCGCTGTTGATCTACGGCGCCAATGGCTACACCGGCAAGCTGATCGTTGCCGAAGCGGTGAAGCGCGGCATGCGTCCGGTACTGGCGGGCCGCAACCGCGATGCCCTCGATGAGCTGGCCGCGCCACACAGACTGACCCGGCGGGTCTTCGAACTGCATGACGCCAGCGTCATCGACCGCAACATGGAGGGCATGCAGTTGCTGCTCAATTGCGCGGGCCCCTTCGCCCGCACCTGTGAGCCGCTGCTGGAAGCCTGCTTGCGCAACAAGGTGCACTATCTCGACATCACCGGCGAGATCGACGTGTTTGAACGCTGCCACCACAGCCATCCGCGCGCACAGCACGAGGGTGTGGTGGTGTTGCCGGGCACCGGTTTCGACGTGGTTCCAACCGATTGCCTGGCAGCCATGCTCAAGCAGCGCCTGCCCGATGCGAGCCATCTGATGCTGGCATTCGATGCCGGCGGTGGACCCAGTCCCGGTACCGCACGCACCAGCGTGGAAGGTTTGGCCAAGGGTGGGCGTGCCCGCATCAATGGTGAACTTGCCAACGTTCCCCTGGCCTGGAAGACACGCGAGTTCACCCGGGTTGATGGCAGCACGCGCACGGCCATGACCATCCCGTGGGGCGATGTGTACACCGCGTTCGTCTCCACCGGCATCCCCAATATCGAAACCTGGATGACCGCATCGCCAAAGACGATTTCGCGCCTGCGCTGGCTCAATCACCTGCGCTGGTTGCTGCGCATGCAGGCGGTACAGAAGTTCCTGCAGAACCGGGCCGGCCAGACCGCCGGACCCGATGCGGCGCGCCGCCAGCGCAGCGGCTGCCAGATCTGGGGCGAGGTGCGCAATGCGGCAGGCCGCCAGGAGAGTCTTTCCATGCTCACTCCGAATGGCTACGAGCTGACGGTCACCGCCAGCCTGGGCATCGTCCAGCACCTGCTGGCAACACCGGTCGCCGGCGGCTACTACACACCTTCAAAACTCATGGGCATGGACTATGTGCTCACTTTGCCGGGCGTGAAATTGCTGGATTGAGCAGAGATAGTAGAATTCCGCTTCCCCTTCTCCGCCTTGGCCTGCATGCCGTACACAAAATACCCGCTCAAGCTCATTCCCACCCTGGTCTTCTCCTCACGCTGGCTGCAGTTGCCGCTCTATCTGGGACTGATCGTTGCCCAGGGCGTCTACGTGGTGCTGTTCGTCAAGGAGCTGCTGCACCTGATCTCGCACGCCACCTCCTTTGGCGAGCAGCAGATCATGCTGATCGTGCTCGGTCTGATCGACGTGGTGATGATCTCCAATCTGCTGATCATGGTCATCGTCGGTGGCTACGAAACCTTTGTTTCGCGGCTTGGCCTGCAAGGGCATCCGGATCAGCCGGAATGGTTGAGCCACGTCAACGCTTCGGTGCTCAAGGTCAAGCTGGCCATGGCCATCATCGGCATTTCCTCGATCCACCTGCTCAAAACCTTCATCGCGGCCGGGCCGCTCAATGGCCTTCCGTTCTGTGATCAAGACCAGCTTGCCGCTGCGGTCAGCGCCGCCGCCAATGGCGCAGTCCAGACCTGCACCATGCTGACGGCCACCGGCGTGCTTTGGCAGACCATCATCCATTGCGTCTTCATCCTTTCCGCAATCGGCATTGCCGTGACCGACCGCATCATGCAATCGATTCCGCGCAAACACGCCGACGCGCATTGAACGCGTGAGTCGCGAGCCGACACCGGGTTCGGACCTGAATAGGGAATTGGTGGGAGATATTTCCCACCTGCTGGACCAACTCAACCCCGCGCAACGTGAAGCGGTCAGTGCGGCGCCGGGCGATTGCCTTGTGCTGGCTGGCGCAGGGTCGGGCAAGACTCGCGTACTCACCCATCGCATCGGCTGGTTGCTGGAGGTCGAGCGGGTTTCGCCGTGGTCCATTCTTGCCGTCACCTTCACCAACAAGGCCGCGGCGGAAATGCGCTCGCGCACCCAGGCCCTGGTGGGTGAAGGCCTGCGCGGGCTCACCATCGGCACCTTCCACGGCATTGCCCATCGCCTGCTGCGTCGTCATTGGCGCGAAGCGAAGCTGCCGGAAAGCTTCCAGATTCTCGACTCGGACGACCAGCAGCGCCTGGTCAAGCGCACCATCCAGGGTCTGGGCATCGACGAGGCCCGCTTCCCGCCACGCCAGGCCTGCTGGTTCATCAACTCGGCCAAGGACGAGGGCAAACGACCGGGCGCCATTGATGCGGGCGGAAATCCGCTGGCGCGAACCCTGATCGACATCTACGTGGCTTACGAGCGCGCCTGCCAGCGCGCCGGACTGGTGGATTTCGCCGAATTGCTGCTGCGCGCACACGAGTTGTGGCTGCACGATGAAGCCTTGCTTGCCCATTACCGCGAGCGCTGGAGTCACCTGCTGATCGACGAGTTCCAGGACACCAACACCCTGCAATATGCCTGGATTCGCGTCTTGGCCGGCCAGGGCGGACACGTGTTCGTGGTCGGTGACGACGACCAGGCCATTTACGGCTGGCGCGGCGCACGGGTCGAGAACGTGCAGCATTTCCTGCGCGATTTTCCCAGTGCCAAGACCATTCGACTCGAACAGAACTATCGATCCACCGGCAACATCCTGGGCGCCGCCAACGCGGTGATTGCCCACAACCCGAGTCGGCTCGGCAAACAGTTGTGGACTGCCGATGCCGCCGGCGAGGCGATTGCCCTGTATGCGGCGTACAACGAACAGGATGAAGCGCGTTTCGTGATCGAGCGCATCCGCGAGTACCTGCGCGCCGGCCATTCGCCCAACGAAGTGGCCATCCTGTACCGTTCGAATGCGCAATCACGCAACTTCGAGGAACAACTGGTCCAGCACAAGATTGCCTATCGCGTGTACGGCGGGCAGCGCTTCTTTGATCGTGCCGAAATCAAGGATGCCCTGGCCTATCTGCGCCTGATCGCCAACCGTCACGACGATGCCGCATTCGAGCGGGTGGTGAATACGCCACCACGCGGCATCGGTGATCGCACCATCGACCTGTTGCGCGCACGCGCACGGCGCACGGACACCTCGCTATGGGAAGCGGCATTGGCCGAGCTGACCGACACCAGCCTGGCCGCGCGGGCGAAAAACGCACTGCGCGCTTTCCTGGCCCTGGTCGATACACTGACCCGGGATTGCCTGGCGCCGCGGACGGATGGGGCCTCGGACACGGGTCAAGCCACCGCCGACGAACCCTTGCCGTTGGCCGAACAGATGGATCACGCCATCGTCCGCTCCGGCTTGCGCGAGTATCACGAGAAGGACAAGACCAGTGCGGAAACCCGCACCGAGAATCTTGACGAACTGATCAATGTGGCCAGTCGCTTCGAGCGCTCGGCCGAAGACATGGAGGCGGGCCTGTCCGAGCTGGCCGCGTTTCTCGCGCATGCCGCGCTTGAAGCCGGCGAGGGACAGGGCGAGAGCTGGCAGGATTGCGTGCAGTTGATGACCCTGCATTCGGCCAAGGGTCTCGAGTTTCCGCTGGTGTTCCTGGTCGGCCTCGAAGATGGCCTTTTTCCCAGCCACAAATCGCTGGAAGAACCCGGGCGGCTAGAAGAAGAGCGCCGTCTCGCCTATGTCGGTATCACCCGCGCACGTCGCCATCTGGTGCTGTGCTATGCGGAATCCAGGCGCATGCACGGCATGGAAATGCTGGGCAGGCCTTCCCGCTTCCTGGGGGAGATTCCGCCCGGATTGCTGCACGAGGTACGCCCGCGCGTGCAAGTGAGCCGGCCATATGCAGGTGCCCGCTCGTCCCTTGCGGATTCCGCGGCGCCGGGACTCAAGCTCGGCCAGCGCGTGCACCACGCCAGCTTCGGCGAAGGCGTGGTGATCGATTGTGAAGGCAGCGGTACGCATGCGCGGGTGCAGGTCAACTTCGAACGCGTCGGCCAGAAATGGCTGGTGGCGGCGTTTGCCGGATTGCGTCCGATCTGAGGCCTTTGCCCATCTTGCCCGCGTTTGCGGGCATGACAAGGTTGCCCTGTTGAACATTGGGCGCACGGGTTCGAACGCATCACCATCATATTGGGCCAAAGCTTTCACACGCCTGCGGCGCGCGAGCTACGAACCTTTGAGGAGAGCCAATTTCAAAGCGTTTCGGACCGCCCTGCGGGCGTCCCAAGTCACCTTTCTTTGGTGGGCAAAGAAAGGTAACCCAAAGAAAGCCCACCCCGCGC
>SHNG01000059.1 GCA_004295005.1 Gammaproteobacteria bacterium | reverse complement strand
CAAGAACCCGGTTCATGGTCAGTGCACGCGTCGGCTGGTGCCAGCCGTTGCATGCGCAGGCGTCGCTGGGCCGCCATGCTCTGCGTAGAGCAACAGCACGCTCACGCGCACGAATTCGATGATCTCGTTCAAGGCTTCCTCGTCCTCTTCGTTGTCGGCCTGGGAAAAGTCTGAGCCTGCGATGGCCGAGAAATCCGCCATGATCTCGCGCGCATCGGCCTGCAGAGCGGGTGATTCACCAACGCCGGCCAGTCCGAAGCCGCCCAGGAATCCGCGACACCATTCCGCCAGCGCTTCGCTACGTTCGGCGATGCTGGTTTCATCATCCGGCAGCAGCGGAGCAAAGCCGAGTTCGCTGTCGTCCAACTGTTCCCGGCATTCGCGATGGAACTGACGCAAGATCGGATCGTTTCCGGCGTCGCCGGGGTCGGCGTCGAGCTCCAGCGCCGCCAGCCAGTTGCCGGCCTGCGCCTTGCCACCACCGCACAACAAGCCGGTCAACGAGCCATGCAGGTCACTGGCGCTGACCGAGAGGCGCAGGCGGATCAAGGTGTCGGAGAGTTCGTTGTGGGTCATCCAGTGTGTGGCTCACTTGCTGCCAGGGAAACGGCAGACGGATTTTAGCCCGAATGGGTGGCGAGGCGAGGCGCGTGGCCACGGCTGGAAACACTCCCTGACGCCGATGCATGGAAAGCGCCGGTGTGATTGCCTAAACTCAGCCAAGGGGCGCGACGCGCCCGCAATGGGTGCGCGCATCGCCACATGAGTGGAAAGCCGCCAAGGGGGAGAGGGTCAGCGCGCGTCCGTTTTCTGGCGTGCCTGCTGGGCGTGGCCGCGAGTGGCTCTTTGCCGTCTCCCGCACAGGCTCTTGAGCGGGAGTACTACTTCGACCGGCTGGATGACAGCCAGGGTCTGGTGCAAAACACGATCCGCGTGGTGACCCAGACCCGTGATGGCATGCTCTGGGTGGTGACCCAGGGCGGATTGCATCGCTATGACGGTTACCAGTTCGACCTCTTCGAGCACACGGCCGATGGATTGTCGAGTCTTCCCGACAGTCCGATCACAGCCCTCGCGGAAGACAAACACGGCAATCTCTGGGTAGCTTCCTCGGCCAATGGCATTTCACGGCTTGACCCCATAGCGCGAGTCTTTACTTCTTTCTCCTTGCCGGCCGATGCCGAGCAGCGTTATGCGAGGGAGGTGGTCCTGGCCCTGGCCTTTGATGCCAATCAACGATTGTGGATCGGTACTCGCGCCGGTCTCGAATGGCTGGATCCGGCAACCGGGCAGAGGGAGCGCGTGGGGACGCAACCCGGGGGCGAGGACATTGGGGCCGTCTCCGCCTTGCATGTGGCCAGCGATGGCACGCTGTGGATTGTCGCGAGCAACGGCTTGTCGCGCATGGCCCGCAACACCAGCACGCTTGAGGGAGTTGCGCGAGGAGTGGTGACGGATGCTCGCAGCGTCATCGAAGCCCGTGACCGATCGATCCAGGTGGGGGGAATGTCGGGTCTGCACCGCATTGATCCGGCTTCAGGCGCGGTCGAATGGCTATGGCGCAATCCGGGCACGCTTCCGGTCAACGCCATCAGCGAGGACCATGCCGGCAGGGTATGGTTGGCGATTCACGGAGAGGGGCTGGTTGCATTCGACCCGCAAACCAAACAGGGTGCGTGGTTGCGTGCAATCGATGATCTGCCGGGAAGCCTGCCGCAGCGAGAGGTAACCACCCTGTTTGTCGACCGTTCGGGTCTTTTGTGGGTGGGTGGTGCCTCGCGCGGGTTGGCCCGGGTGGATCCGGACGGAGCATCGTTTCGTTACCTCATTGACAATGAGGCGAGCCGTGAGCATCCGTCGGCGAACAATATCCGCGCCATCCTGGAAGATGCCAATGGCGCGCTCTGGATCGGCACCGACGGCGATGGCCTGAAGCGCTATGAGCGCGGCAGCCAGAAATTCACTTACCACGACAATGCCCTGCGCAAGGCATTTGCAGTGGATGCATCCGTTCCGGTTGTAGTGGATGCCCTGGATATGGACGCCCACGGCAAGCTCTGGTTTGCCAGCAACCACGGCGCAGGAATGCTGGATCCTTCCACCGGCGAAGTAACGCCCCTGCGTTCTCCGGAAGACACTACGAGCAACGGCGCCCGAAATCCGTTGCGGCGCTCCATCGTGGTGGCAAGGGACGGCAGCATCTGGACCGGTGGATGGTCTCACGGTGTCGAACGTTTCCAACCAGGCAACGGCCAATGGCAAGGATGGACCCATATCGAAGGTGATGCGGAAAGCCTGACCGACAATCGCGTGCTGGTCATGCAAGAAGACCGCGCCGGGCGCATCTGGGTCGGCACCCTGGATGGCCTCAATGTCATAGATCCGGCCAGTGGCAAAGTGCGAACCATGCGCCACGAGCGCAACAATCCGCGTTCCTTGTCCAGCGGTGTCATCCGTTCGATTCACGAATCCGCCGACGGCAATTTCTGGATCGGCACCTTGAGTGGACTGAATCACCTGCAGGCACTCAACCAGGAAGCGCCTGAGTTCAAGCGGATACTGAGGCAAGATGGCCTTCCGGATGCCACGATCTACGGCATTCTCGAAGATGCCATGGGGCAGCTTTGGCTCAGCTCCAATCGCGGCATCGCCTCCTATGATCCGGGCACAGGTGCTGTGCGCACGTTTTCGCTGCGGGATGGATTGCAGGGCCTCGAGTTCAATGGCGGTGCCCTGCTTGCCTTGCGAAGCGGCGAACTGGCCTTTGGTGGGTTGAAGGGGATCAACCTGTTCCTGCCGTCGGCCGTGGCAGCCAGTCGCTTCGTGCCACCGGTGGTGATCACCAGCGCCCGCGTTGGCGCCGGTGAATCGTTTCGCCTGAGGCCGGGCGAGCCCATCCGCCTTGGCCAGGCCGACCGCGTCATGCATCTGGATTTTGCCGCGCTGGACTACAACGCTCCGGAGTTGAACCGCTATCGATATACGCTGGAGGGATTCGACGCAGGCTGGATCGACGCTGGCACGCGACATCAGGTGACCTATACCAACCTGGACACGGGCAAATACCGCTTCCGCGTGCAGGCTCGAAGCCATGATGGAAACTGGAATGCGGATGGCGCATACCTCGACGTTTTGGTGCAGCCTGCCTGGTGGAACAGTTGGCCGATGCATGCGCTTTACGCACTCATCATCCTGCTCGGGATGCTTGCCTTGTGGCTGTCGGTACGGCACAAGCGCATCGCCCAGCACAATCACGCACGAGAGCTGCAGGAGCGCGAAGGGCGCCTGCGCCTCGCGTTGTGGGGATCGGGCGATGAATTCTGGGATCTGGAGATGGATTCCGGCGTGTTGACACGCCTCGGCGCGACGCGTGCGAGCGGGCGCAGGCGCGAGGAGCGCCACTTGGTGTACGACTGGGTGCGCGACAACATCCACCCGGATGACCAGCGCGCCATTGCGCAGCGTCTGGATGATCACCTGAACAAGAAGGTGCCCATTTTCGAATCCGAGCAACGCATTCGGGCCGGCCATGGAGCATGGATCTGGGTGATCGTGCGCGGCAAGGTGGTTGAACGCAACGAACAGGGCCAACCGCTGCGCATCTGCGGCACCGCACGCAACATCACCGCAACCCGCGATGCCGATCGCGAACGGCGTATCGCCCAGCAAGTGATCGCCAGCATGCGCGAAGGCGTGTCGGTATGCGATCTGGATTTCCGGTTTGTCGCGGTCAATCCCGCATTCACGCGAATCACCGGCTGGCAGGAATACGAGGTCATTGGACAATCCGCAGCCTTGCTCAACTGCGCGCAGCATTCGCCCGAGTATTACCAGGTCTTGCGTGAGACGATCCTGCGCGATGGCTTCTGGCGGGGAGAGTTGTGGCAACGACGCAAGGATGGCGAGGAGTTCCTGTGCTGGCTGCAAAGCTCCGAAGTGCGTGATGCACGCGGCAACCGTACGCATTTCATTGGCGTGCTCACCGACATCACCGAGCGCAAGCGCAACGAGCAGGAGCTGCGTTACCTGGCCAACTACGACACCCTGACCGGGCTGCCGAACCGCGCCCTGCTTTCCGAGCGCCTGGGCCATGCGGTGATCCGGGCCCGACGCGGTGGACGCAAGGTGGCGGTCCTGTTCCTCGATCTTGACCGCTTCAAGCACGTCAACGATTCCATGGGCCATGCCGCGGGCGATCGCATGCTCAAGGCGGCCGGCAGCCGCCTGCGTGACAACATTCGTGATGCCGACACCGTGGCGCGCATCGGTGGTGACGAGTTCACCGTCATCCTTGAAGAACTGGTCAATGTCGCGGAAGCCGAACGGGTGGCGCAGAAGCTGATTTCGGCATTCGAGAAGCCGCTGGAGTTGAGCGATCGCCAGGATGTCGTCATCTCGCCGTCCATCGGCATCAGCATTTATCCGGATCACGCACAGACGCCGACCGATCTGCTCAAGTTTGCCGACACCGCGATGTACCAGGCCAAGGAACGCGGTCGCAAGACCTGGATGGTCTACACCGAAACCATGGATGCAGCCGCGCGCATGCGCGCGACCCTGGTCGGCGCCTTGCGCAAGGCCATCGACCGCGGTGAACTTAACCTGGTTTACCAGCCCAAGTTGTCCCTGCTGGACCAGCGCATCACCGGCGTGGAAACATTGCTGCGCTGGCGCAGCGAGGAGCTCGGTGATATTCCGCCGACCACTTTCATCCCGGTGGCCGAGGAATCCGGGCTCATCATCGAGATCGGCGACTGGGTGCTGGTTCAGGCCTGCAAGCAGTTGGCGCGCTGGCAGCGTGACGGGCTGCGCGACATCTCGATTTCGGTCAACCTGTCGGTCATGCAGTTGCAGCGCAGCGACCTGATCCAGCGTCTATGCGACATCCTAGCCGAGAACGATCTTGCCCCAAGCCAGCTCGAACTGGAACTGACAGAAAGCGTGGTCATGGCCAATGCCGAGCAATCGATCAATACCCTGCGCCAGCTCAAGGCAGTCGGCGTGACCTTGTCCATCGACGATTTCGGCACCGGCTATTCCTCGCTCAGCTACCTGCGCCGCCTGCCCATCGACACCCTCAAGATCGACAAGGAATTCGTCGGCGACATCACCACCGATCCGGATGACGAGGCCATTACCGCCACCGTGATCACCATGGCCCATTCGCTGGGACTCAACGTGATTGCGGAAGGGGTGGAAACCGCCGAGCAGGTCGAGTACCTGCGCGAGCAGGGTTGCGACGAGGTCCAGGGGCATTGGCTTTCCAGGCCGATGCCGCCCGAACCATGCCTTGAATTCCTGCGCGAGCGCGCCCGCATGCGCCGCACGGCGCTGGGTGATGCACAACGCTGAACACGACTGTGAATCGACCAGCGGAAACCACCGTTTTTCCCGTGTATAGTCCATTTCCATGTCTGCCGACGATCCCGCCCTCCAGTCCATTGCCGAAATTGGTGCACGCATCGATCAACTGCTTGATCTGGTGCGGCGCCTGACCGAGGAAAACCGCAGCCTGCGCCAGAGCCAGGAGCAGCTTTCGGCGGAGCGTGCCGGCTTGATCGCGCGCAACGAGCAGGCGCGCTCAAGGGTGGAAGCGATGATCGGGCGGCTCAAGTCGCTGGAGCAGAATCAGGCATGAGCAATCCGGTTGCCGTACGCATTCTTGATCGTGAATACCTGATTGCCTGCACGCCGGATGAGCGCGCCGGGCTGGTTGCGGCCGCGGCCTATCTGGACGGCAAACTGCGGGAACTGCGGGAGTCGCATCGTGGCGGTACGCTCGACCGCATCGCGGTGCTGGCCGGCTTGAATATTGCACACGAGTTGCTCGAAGCGCGGCAGACCAGGTCCACGACCGGCAGCAACTTGGCACAGCATCTGCAAGTGCTCAAGATGAAGCTTGATGCGGGGTTGCCGCCGTCCCTACAATAGCCGCAGGTGTCCTCGGCAGTGTTCGACAGCGCATTCAACATTTTGCCTTGTTCCTGTAGCGACCCCGGGACAGCCACGCAAGCGTCGGTGTGCAAGTCCGCCCCGAGCGGAAAGCCTGAAGATCTTGCTGAGCTCTCCCACCTGAACCGATTGGTTCAAGGTCGTTCAATGTGCATCGGCACAGCGGAGGACGCCGCCTCTCCTTTTTCTTTGGCACATGGCCGCTGAAGATGCGCGCAGCACGCTGCGCTCCACCCTGCGAGCCCGCCGCCTGGCATTGTCGGTAGCCCAACGCATGGCGGCTGCCGATGGTGTCCTGGGCAGTCTCTCGCAACTGGCCGATTTCCAGGTGGATGAGCGTATTGCCGGCTATTGGGCAATCGCGGGTGAGTTGCCACTGCATCGCGTGGTGGCGGATCTCACCCGGCGCGGGCAGCACTACTTCCTGCCGTGCATCGGCAAGCAGCGCCGACTGGCGTTTGCGCGCTGGTCGAGTGGAGTGGAGATGCAGGTAAATCGCTACGGCATACCGGAGCCGGTGTGCGCGGCGGAGCACCGGGTGGTGCCCGGCATGCTTGATGTCGTGCTGGTGCCCTTGCTTGGTTTCGACCGATCGGGTCACCGCCTCGGCTACGGTGGCGGGTACTACGACACCAGCTTCGCGTTTCTGCGTGATCGTACCGAGCCGGAATCACCCGTGCTGGTCGGCGTGGGTTACGCCATGCAGGAAATCGACAGCATCGAATCACAAGCACACGATGTGCGCCTCGACTACATTGCCACGGAGAACGAATTGATCGAATGCAAGGCGGGGCAGGCGTGAAGCGCTATTGGTTGCTCAAATCCGAGCCATGTCGGACGGGGATGCCATGAGCAAGCGCAATTGGCTCATGAAAAGTGAGCCGCACGAATTCTCCATCGATGCGCTGGCCAAGGTGGGCAAGGAGCCCTGGAGCGGCGTGCGCAACTATCAGGCACGCAATTTCATGCGCGACGACATGCAACCCGGCGACGGTGTGCTGTTTTATCACTCCAACTGCGCGGAACCCGGTGTGGTCGGTGTCGCAGAAATCGCCGGATTGGCCAGGTCAGATCCCACCCAATTCGACCCGCGCAGCGACTACCATGATCCGGGCAGCAAACCCGATCAGCCGCGCTGGCTGTTGGTCGATGTCGGCTTCAAGCGCAAACTCAAGCGCACGATCACGCTGGCCGAGCTCAAGGCTGCGCCTGAACTCGCCGACTTTGCCCTGGTCCAGCGTGGCAACCGGTTGTCGGTGCTGCCGGTTTCACCGGCACAGTGGAAATTCATTCTCGGTCTTGAAAAACGTTAGGGAAACTCTGATTAATCCCAATCTTTGCCGTTCCCGCGAAGGCGGGAACCCAGTGACTTGTATCAACCCATTGAAGTGCAAAGGCACTGGATCCCGGATATCGCTTCGCGATTCCGGGATGACGAGCAAAATCAGAGTTTCCTTAGCTCTTGCTGGAGTCCGTTCACGGCCGACAAGGCTTGCAAAAGGGTCGCCCCTGAAGGGGCTTCTGCATTCAGGGGTGGCTTTTGTAGGAGGCCATTCATGGCCGATCCGCAGGTGCAGGAAATGGCGGTTCCGGCGGACTATGGTTCGCGCTGGAAAGCGTTTCCCCCTTTTTCGCTGGCTCCTACAATGTTTCGTGCCGCACGCAGGCCGATGACACGCATGACATTGGAGAATTGAAAGATGGCCAATGAAGAAGCCAAACGCCGCGCCGCGCGGGCGGCCATGAAATATGTGGAGCCGGGCATGATCGTCGGTGTCGGCACCGGTTCCACTGTGGCGCATTTCATCGATGCCCTGGCCGAGCGACGTGCCGACATTGAAGCTACGGTATCCAGTTCCGAGCAGTCCACCCGCCTGCTCAAGGAGCGCGGCATTGCGGTGCGTGAACTCAACGAAACCGGCGAGCTTGCCTTGTATGTGGATGGTGCCGACGAATGCGATCCGAACAACTGTCTGATCAAGGGCGGTGGCGCGGCGCTGACCCGCGAGAAGATCATTGCCGCCGCCTCGCGCCAATTCGTCTGCATCATCGACCCAAGCAAGAAGGTCGAGGTGCTGGGCAAATTTCCGCTGCCGGTGGAAGTGATCCCAATGGCACGCAGCCTGGTTGCGCGTGCGCTGGTCAAGCTCGGTGGCAACCCGGTCTGGCGCGATGGCGTCATCACCGACAATGGCAACTGGATCCTCGACGTGCATGGCCTGCGCATCAGCGACCCGGTCGCAATGGAGCGCGAAATCAACCAGATCGTCGGCGTGGTTTCGGTCGGCCTGTTTGCTGCGCGTCGCGCCGATGTGGTTTTGACAGGCGAAACCGCCTGATCGCAAGATTCGGCGATGAGAATCCGATGGCTGATGATTGCTGCGCTGTGGAGCTTGCCGCTTGGGTCAACACGCGCCTTGGCCATTGGTATCGATCTCAATGGCCATGTATCGGGCAACTTCGGCTTGTCCGAGGAAGATGCACGTTTCTTTCCCGGCACCTATTTCTTTCGCAAAGGCTGTGAAGCCTTCAAGCATGGCCAGGTGAACGATGCCATCCACCTGTGGGAAGTGGCGGCCAGTTGGGGGCAGAAGAGCGCGCAGTACAACCTTGGCATCGCCTGGTACAAGGGCGAAGGCGTGGATCGGGATGTCGCGCTGGGCCTGGCCTGGTTGGGATTGGCGGCAGAGCGACATCACCCGATGTTTCAGGATTCCCTGGATGCGGCGTGGTATCAGGCATCCGTCGAGGAGCGGATTGCCGGCAAGCACAAGTTTGCCGAGCTCAAGCCACGCTTCGGCGACGAGGTTGCACTCAAACGTGCCATGCAACGCTATGAAGAGGAGCGTCGAAACCTGACCGGCTCGCATCTCGGTGCCGTGGGGCAGTTGACCATCTACTCCGCCAACAGCCCGATGGGCCAGAACGGAAGTTTCTACATGGATGAGCTGCAACGCCAGGCCGACGAGTATTTCGATCCCGGTACCGGCAGCGTGAACGTGGGTGATCTGATACCGCTGCAGAGTGACGCGGACACGCCCGCAAAAAACGATCAGTGACGCAGCGTGTTGCAAGCGTGCGGGAGCGGCGGATGCGCCTCGCTTATCCGGCCTACCCGAGCGGGGCACGCGCCGTGATGCATGAGGTCAGTAGGGCGGCTAAGCCCAAAGGGCGCATCCGCCAGGAACTTAGGTTTTGAAGATCAGTCAATGGTATTCGACGCGCTGGGATTGGCAAAATCCGCTTCGATTCGCTGGGCGATTCGCATACGGTCTTCGTCAGTACCCGGCATGGCTTGTGTAAGGTCGAGCAGCTTCTGGTGATCGACAAAGCCAGTCATGATCACCGCACGATTGAACTCGCGATCCTTCTCGCGGTTGGCTGCGTATTTCGATAGCAGAAGGTCATGTAGGTCGATGCACAATCCCGTCCCTGTTCCCGTGTTCTCATTCTTGAGAGCAACCAGTCGATCTTCCCATCCCCTGGGCAGGATGGCTGTCATTGGCGACACGCCCTGCGCGTAGTATCCATAGGTGTCATGGAAACCGGATAGTTCGCCAATCGCCCCTTCAATCAGTTCTGCACGCTCCGGGTGATTGCGCGGATAGACATCCGCCTCGGTGGATCTCACAGCTTCATGCGGTGGAAAGTGCACGTGGGCATGGATCGCCTGGCTGCCGATGATGATCAGCTCATTGTCTTCAGCAATCGCGGTTGCAGCGCGAATAATGTGCTCAAGCTGCGTGCGATTCATAGATTCGTCGCCGTTCGGCTGCAGAGAGCAGGCCCGTGAACGGACTTGACTGTCTCATCCGATCAGCTCGCTCAGAACGTTCGGTCAGGAACGCCAGCAAGGCTTCCTGCGGACCAAGCAGCAGTGCTCGCCATTCGGAGATCCAGGAGCCCTGCAAGGATTTCTCCCAGCGTTCCAGGTTGAGCAAGGCCCGCCGTATGCCGTCAGGATTTCGCCGAATCGCTTCGGCTACAGCACTGTGCAGGGCCAGACTGCGTTGGTCAAAACGGCGATGGTCACTTACGAAAGGCATACGCACCCATCAATACGGTCGTGCGGATTGGAATGCGCACGATAGTACGTCAATCTCATGGCCGAAACAGCAATGCTCTGCGGTTTGCAATCGACGGTGTCGAGTCGGGCGGACGGTAAGTGGGCCTGCCGGGTGCATCCCCCGAACAATGCGCCCATGAAGACGGGGGTGGATGCGCCTCGCTTATCCGCCCTACGAAGCAGGACATACAGCTTGAATTTCCGTCGTGCGTCTGAGCAGCGCATCCTGCCATTGGGCAGGCAAGGGCTGGTCCGAGCCATCCGCCCGCGCGCAAATTCCGCTGCTGAAACTGGCGCGGGCAATGCCGTCAACGTAAAGGATGCGCGTACCCAGGGTGGCCGGGATGCGAGCGGATTCGTCGAGGATGCCGACCAGGTTGAGCGGATCGGTGGCGGCAATCACCACGCAGGTGTCGGCACGTTCCAATGCGCGCGCCTTGCGCAGCAGCGGGATGGCTTCGGGCAATGCGAACTGTTCACCTGACAATCCGGCAATGAAGCGGCCACCCCGGATTTCTCCGCGCGCTTCCAGTTGGCGCCAGGCCCGCAACAGATCGCGCCAGGGCGGCAAGGCTGCGGACTCGCGTGCCAGCAGTCGCCAGCAGACCACGCCGTAGCGGCGCAGCAGACAGCGGGCGGCATGTTCGATGTGGGCCTGACTCGTCGTTGCATCCGTCGCTTTCGTGATGCCCGTGGCAACGGGGCTCAAGGACCAGCGCCCGGCATCGGCAATGCCCAGCAGCTGTGCGCGCTGTGCACGTCGAGCATGGCGCTGGGCGCGTTTGGATGAAGGCAACAGCAGCGCGCGCAGACCGGCAAAGCTGTCAGCGTGCACCCATCCGCGCGCCACCAGCTCACCGAGGGCAACTTCAAGTTCCACCTGCAACAGGCGTGTAGCCTGCGCGATCTCGTCAAAGAACGAAGCGCCGTGCTTGCGCAGATGATCGAGCACGGCGCGCGCACGCGATGAACATTTCGCCGGAGCTGAATCCGCCCTGCCGAACAGGGCATGCCACAGCCCCAGATGACGGCGCGGCAGGATGGCCACGGGCGTGCTGCGCAAGGGCCCGCTGCTGCGTGCCTTGTTGCTGGCCGATGCAGGTGCAAAACGGGTCCAGGCCAGACGACCGCTGCGGCACTGTTCATCCAGCCACAGGAATGAATAGTCGGCAATGCGCGCAGGCAGGATTTCGCTTTCCCAGGCACCGGCGGCCGCTTCGAAACCTTCCAGTTGCGACAAGGTGGCCACCACGGCATCGGGTCCGCGCGCGCGGCACGCAGGGGCCACGCGTTGCCATTCGAACAGGAAGCGCATGAAATCGCACGCTTCGACCGGCTCGATCTCGCGGCGAAGTTTGCGGATCGTGCCGCGATGGATACGCGCCAGCAATTGTCGCTCGCACCACTCCTCGGACTCGGTGCCCGGGGTGAAGCGGCCACGCATTACATTGCCCTGCGCTTGCAGGAAAACCAGCGCGCTTTCGACTTCTGATTCGGTCACGCCCAGCGATAGGGCCAGCGCGCGCACCGTGACCGGCCCGAGTGCACCGATGCGCGCACGCAAGAGCTCAACCAGCGCCGATTCGCGGGTCCATGCCACTGCGCTGAATTCGGCCGGCGCCTGCAATGGCGGTTGCGCAATCGCATCGGCGTGCAGCGCACGCAGACACGGCCAGCGCTCACAGGCAATCCAGAGTTCAAGCGCGTGCCCAGGCAAATGCACGCGAGTCGCACGCGATTGCGCGGTGAGAGCTTTCAGCCAATCCTGCCAGCGCGGATGGGCGTCAAGCTCTTCGCCTGTGACAAAGCCGAGCGCCATCAGCGTTTCATGCATTTCGTCGGCATCGCGGGGATCGGGCCAGGCTTCCTCGCGCACGCCATCGATGGCGGCAGTATCCAGCGCCCCGAGGTCACTAGCCGATTGTGGATCCGTCCAGCGGCGTGCCTGCACGGCCTGGGTGCGACGTTCTTCCAGTGGCGCATCATCAAGGAAAGCATACGGCCGCGCACCAAGAATCTCCGCGGCCAGCGGCGAGGGTTCGGTGAGGTCACGCGCAATGACTTCGATGGTGCCGGCTTCCATGCCGCGCAGCAGTTCGAGCCAACCTTCTACATCCATGGCTTCGTTGAGGCAATCAGCCAGGGTTTGCGCGACCAGCGGATGATCGGGAATCTGGCGTTCGCCGACGATGTTTTCCAGGCAGGCGACTTGATCGGGAAAAACCGTCGCCAACAGGTCTTCGGACTTCATTCGTTGCAACTGTGGCGCCACGCGCTGACCGCCGGCAAAGCGAGGCAGCGCCAGCGCCGTGGTCGCCACCCAGCGCCAGCGCGTGCCGAACAGGGGCGCATCGAGCAAGGCCTGCACCAGCACGTCCCGCGCGGTGGCCGAATGCAAATAGCGCGATACCTCAATCAGTTCAAAGCTGTGGCTGGTGGAAAGCGACAACACGATGGCATCTTCGGTGGCCGCCGCTTGCAATTCGAAATTGAAAGAACGGCAAAAACGCTTGCGCAGCGCCAGGCCCCAGGCCTTGTTGATGCGACTGCCAAACGGCGAATGCACGATGAGCTGGGTGCCGCCGGACTCATCGAAGAAGCGTTCGAGCATGATGCGTTGGCGGGTGGGCAGTGCTCCGAGCGCAAGCCACGCGCTGGCCAGATAATCGACGACCTGCTGCGCGGCTTCGGCATCGATGCCGATGGTTTCAATCAGCCAGCGACACGCGACGCTGCAGCTTTCGCTTTCGCCATTCCCGATTCCCCATTCCCCACTCCCGACCAAAGGTGTCGCCCCTGAAGGGGCTCCTACAGAAGCGGTGCCATTCCCGATTCCCGATTCCCCACTTCCGGCCAAAGGTGTCGTCCCTGAAGGGACTCCTGCGAAAGCGTGCGCGATCTCCTTGCCTTCTTTGATTGCGGCTTCTCCGTTCTGCGGAACCGCAAAGTCGCTGGGCCCCTGCCTGCGCAGGGGCGACGGCGTTGCGGGATACGGTTCGTCCCGCGTCCCGCGTCCCGCGGCCCTAATCCCTCTTTCCAGGCGCTGCTCAATTTCGCTGCGCAATCGCGAGACGCCCATCGACAACTCATCGCTGCGCCCGGGGGCTTCGGCAATCCAGAACGGCAGGCTCGGCGGCAGGCCGTGGGCATCTTCGACGCGCAGCTTGCCGCGCTCCACGCGCAACACCCGATAGCTGGTGTTGCCGAGCTGGAAGATGTCGCCGGCCATGCTCTCGATGGCGAAATCCTCATGCACGCTGCCGACGGTGATGGCTTCCGGCTCCACCACCACCGCGTAGTCTGCGGTGTCTGGAATGGTGCCGCCGCCGGTCAGCGCGCTCAGGCGCGCGCTGCGCTTGCCCTTGACGCGTCCGTGCACGGCGTCGCGGTGTATCAAGCCTGCACGCGGTCCACGTCGCGAGCTGTAGCCTTCAGCCAGCATGCGCAGTACCGAATCAAAATCGGAACGCGCCAGATGCCGATACGGCCACGCCCGACGCAGCCAGTCGAACAGTGCGCCTTCATCCCACTCGCCGCAGGCTGCCTCGGCAACGATCTGCTGGGCCAGCACATCCAGCGGCGCGTGCGGAATTTTCAGCGTATCCAGTTCGCCACGTCGCACGCAGTCGAGCAAGGCCACGCACTCGACCAGGTCATCACGCGATTGCGGAAACAGGCGACCCTTGGGCGTTGCATTCACCGCGTGGCCGGAACGTCCGACGCGTTGCAGGAACGCGGCAATCGCACGCGGCGATCCCAATTGGCAGACCAGATCGACATCGCCGATATCGATGCCAAGTTCCAGTGAGGCGGTTGCCACCAACACCTTGAGTTCGCCACGCTTGAGTTTCTGCTCGGCATCCAGCCGAATTTCCTTGGCCAGTGAACCGTGATGTGCGGCTACAAATTCCTTGCCCAGGCGCTCGCCCAGATGGCGCGCGACGCGTTCGGCCATGCGCCGGGTATTGACGAACACGAGCGTGGTGCGATGGCTTTCGACAAGCCCGGCGAGGCGGTTGTAGAGCGATTCCCAGACTTCGCCGGACATCACGGCTTCGAGCGGTTGCGGTGGAAGTTCGAGGGCAAGATCGCGTTCACGCACATGGCCTGAGTCGATGATGGTGCAGTCGGGATTGTCCTGCGCATCGACATGACTGGCGCCGACCAGGAAACGCGCAATGTCCGCGATGGGTTTTTGCGTGGCCGAGAGACCAATGCGAATCAAGCGCCGCTGGCACAGCGCTTCCAGGCGCTCCAGGCTCAGGGCCAGATGACTGCCGCGCTTGTCATCGGCAATGGCATGGATTTCATCGACGATGACGGTGCGCGTGCCGCCCAGCATCAGGCGTCCGGATTCCGATCCCAGCAACAGATACAGTGATTCGGGTGTGGTCACCAGGATATGCGGCGGCGACTTGAGCATGCGCTGGCGATCCGCAGCGGGCGTATCCCCGGTGCGTACCGCGGCACGAATATCGATGTTGATGTGGCCGAGACGCTCCAGTTCGCTGCGGATACCGGCCAGTGGTGCTTCCAGGTTGATGGCGATGTCGTTGGACAGCGCTTTCAGTGGGGAGACATAAACCACCGTGGTGTGATCGGCCAGGCCGTAATGCAGGCCGTCACGCACCAGTTGATCGATGGTGGCCAGGAATGCCGCCAGGGTCTTGCCCGAACCGGTCGGTGCCGCAATCAGGCAATGCCGTCCCTCACGGATGGCCGGCCATGCCTCAACCTGCGCCGGTGTAGGCGCACTGAACTGCGCGTTGAACCAGGCCGCGACCGCAGGATGAAACGCATCGAGAGCCGGATGGGCTGACATGTCGAAAGTGGGCGACGACGGACAGTCAGCCTACACCCGCGAGTGTCTCAAGGCGTGAGACGGAAATGAGCGGGACGCGGTGCTGTTCCGCCTCTCCCGCTGGCGGGAGAGGTCGCGCCAAGGGCGCGGGTGAGGGTGGGGTTTGGGCTTGCTTGAAACCTTCAGTGTGCGTGTTGCACCACCCTCACCCCAACCCTCTCCCGCCAGCGGGAGAGGGCTGACGTTTCCCCGCTTTTTATTGAAGAAACGTTTTTCAAAACATGTGTTTGCGCGTAGCTTCGGAAAAAACAGCGCGTGCATGACCGATTTTTTCTCCGACGCAACTAGCGATTGTTTCGGAGGCGGTCGTGCACGCAGGTCAAATCGTAGCGCAGTTTCTGGAAGCCCATTTGTCGGTCATGCACGGTGCCCGACGCCGTGTTTTGACTGGATTGGTTTGGGTGGCCATGTGCGGTTGCGCATTGACGCTGTCCAAGCTGGCGCGGCACATGTCCGGCGTCAATCGCAGCATGAAGTCCAGCCTGAAGCAGGTGGATCGCCACATCGGCCACGTGCGCACGAAAGCGGAGTGCGCACAGGTGGCGAGGGCGCTATTGACCTGTTTGTGCCGTTGGTTGTCTGTGCTGGTGATTGCGGTGGACTGGTCATCGGCTGCGCCGGGCGGTGCCTTTGTGGAGTTGCGCGCCTCGGTGGTCTGGCTGGGCATGGGGCGTGGACTGACGGTGTACCAACAGGTGTATCCGGCAGCCAAACAAGGTAACCGCCGTGCCGAAGCGGCCTTGTTGAATGCGCTGGCGCAGTGGATACCGAAGGACAGTGCGGTGGTCGCGGTAACGGACGCCGGCTTTCGCATTCCATGGTTCAAGCGTGTGGAGAAGCACGGCTGGGGCTGGATTGGTCGGATTCGTGGGCGTAGCAAGATGCGCATTGGCGAAGGCCTTTGGCAGGAAGCGATGCAGTGGGGACACAACGCTTGCACCAAGGCCCAGCGGCAATCCGATTGTCAACTCACAACCCACAACCGATTGCCTTGCGATCTGGTGCGCGTGTGGCGCAAGCGCACGGGCCGCAAACCCTATCGCCGACCAGGCAGTGGTGCGATTTGCAAGGCACGGCTGGAAGCCAAACGCAGCGCCCGCGAGCCTTGGGTATTGGCGCATTCCACTGGGTTGCGCTCATTGCGCGCAGACGAAATCGTGGCCTTGTACGCACGACGCATGCAAATCGAGGAAAACTTTCGCGACACCAAATCGCTGCACTTTGGGATGGGTATGGAGATTGGCCGTTCGCGCAGTGCACTACGCTTGCAGGCATTGTTGTTGATCGGCACCTTGGCGGCCTTCTTGTTGTGGCACATCGGCCAAATCGCCGAAGCAGAAGGCCTGCATCGAAAGTTCATGGCCACCACACGCAAGACCCGAGAACTTTCGTTAATCACTCTGGGTGTTCAGCTATGCATGCATCTGACAATCCCCTTCTCAGAACAAGGCGATCATGCGCTACGAAAACACTTGGGGGTTCCCGCATGAAAAAGCGGGGAAACGTCAGGGGAGAGGGAGAAATGCTGCCCGAATCCCGCGTCCCGCGTCCCGCGTTCCGCGTTCCGAATCCCGCGTCCCGAATCAAGGCTCAAACCCGTTCGTGAAAATTTCGTCGGTGAGAATGGTGATCGGGCCGTTCATGCCGGCGTGATTGCCGCAGTTGTAATGCAGGGTATCCGGCGCATTGACGGGAACCACGAAGGTCAGAGTCTGGTTGCCGCTGGCGCCGTTGTTGGTCACGCCGTCGTTGTACAGGTTGGCCGATCCCGTGGTGTTGGTGGTGTTGATGTTGAACGGATGCACGCTGCTGGTGCCCTGCATCACAAACTCATAGGTCTGGCCGCGCATCAGGGTCAGCGGTGGATTGTTCTGGCCATCGATTGACCATGCCGACATGCCCACGTTGCTGACGTTGAAAACGATGGCATCTCCTGCGAAAGCCGGGGCGGTGAATGCGAAACCAGCGGTAAAGAGCGCAACGGAACTGGCGATACGAATGGAGCGAGCGAGCAACGACATGGCAGTCTCCCTGCAGAACAGTGGAATATGCCGCTCTGCGGAAAAATCATGCGGCATTGGGAGTTGGTACCGGTTTGGCGCTGTGCGGTTGCGTGCTCCGGAAAATTGCCTGGCGCGCAATCCAATGGCACAAACAACAACGCCTGCGACCGCAGGGCGGTACGCTGGCGTTGGCAGGCGATGGATTGCCGGTTCAGGAGCGCGTTGAACCCTACTTGGATTCCTTCTCCATCAGCTTCTCGACCAGGCTGTTCGGCACTTCGGCGTAGTTGTCGAATTCCATGGTGAAGGTGCCGCGACCGCGCGTGGCCGAGCGCAGGAAGTTGATGTAGCCGAACATTTCGGCCAAAGGAACCTGGCCCTGCACGAAGGCTTGCGGACCCTTCTGGCCCTGCTCGCTGACCGTGCCGCGGCGGCGGTTGACGTCGCCGATGATGTCGCCGAGGAATTCCGCCTCGGTCACCACTTCCACGCCCATGATCGGCTCCAGCAACTTGGGTCGGCTGCCGCGATGCGCTTCGCGGAAGCAACCCTTGCCGGCAATCTCGAAGGCCAGTGCCGAGGAGTCGACGTCATGGAACTTGCCATCGATCAGGCGCGCCTTGAAATCGACGACTTCGTACCCGGCCACCTGGCCCTTGCGGCTCTCGGTGCGGATTGCATGCTCGACCGCCGGGATGTATTCGCGCGGAATGCGGCCGCCGACGATTTCGTCGGAGAACTCGATGCCGGTGCCGGGTTCGGCCGGTTCAAAGATCATCTTCACTTCGGCAAACTGGCCGGAACCGCCGGATTGCTTTTTGTGCGTGTAGGTGAGTTCGATCGGACCGCCAAAGGCCTCGCGGAAGCTGACCTTGGGCTTGCCCATCACCGCTTCCACGCCCAGCTCGGTGCGCATGCGGTCGACGGTGATTTCCAGGTGCAGTTCGCCCATGCCCTTGAGCACGGTTTCGCCGGTTTCCTTGTCCACTTCCAGGCGCAGGGACGGATCGGCCTTGGCCATCTTGTAGAGCGCGGTGGACATCTTGTCGATGTCATTGCGGTTTTTCGGCTCCACCGAAACGCTGATCACCGGGTCCGGGAAACGCATGCGCTCCAGCAGCACCGGTGAAGCGGGATCGGAGAGCGAGTCGCCCGTTTCCGTGTCCTTCATCGAGACGAAGGCGCAGATGTCGCCGGCGCGCACTTCCTCGATATCGCGGGTGGCGGCGGCCTGCACTTCGACGATTCGGCCGATGCGCTCCTTCTTGCCACGGGTCACGTTGAGCAGGGTGTCGCCCTTCTTGATCACGCCCGAGTAGACGCGGCAGAAGGTGAGCGTGCCGAACTGGTCGTTGATGACCTTGAACGCCAGCGCGCGCGCCGGTGCGTCGTCGCGCACTTCCTGCTCGCCAATGATCTTGCCATCGGCATCGACCATGGAGATGCCGCCGTTCTCGCCCGGATACGGCAGGTAGTCGACCACGCCGTCAAGAAGCTGCTGAACGCCCTTGTTGCGATAGGACGAGCCGCAGAACACCGGCACCAGCTTGCCGCTGATGGCACCCTTGCGGATGCACTGCTTGAGCATGACCGGGTCGTGCTCGCCGGTTTCCAGCAGGCGCTCGAAGGCGTCGTCATCCATGGCCAGCGCGGATTCCAGAAGATCCTGGCGCAGCTTGGGCAACTGGTCGACCCAGTCGTTGTCGGTGGTCGAGGAGAACTTGAGGCGTGCGCGCAGGTCTTCCAGCGGCACCGACTCCCACTTGCTGTCCTTGTCGTCCGAGATCCAGATGTAACCAAGACCAGCGACCAGATCGGCCATGCCGCAGAACTCGTCATTGCTGCCGAGAGGTACCTGGCACAGCAGTGCGTTGGCGCCGAGGCGCTCGCGAATGCCCTTCACGCAATGCGCGAAGTTGGCACCGATGCGATCCATCTTGTTGACGTAACACAGGCGCGGCACGTTGTACTGGTCGGCCAGGCGCCAGTTGGTTTCGGTCTGCGGCTCGACACCGGCGACGCCATCGAACACCACCACGGCACCGTCCAGCACGCGCAGGCTGCGATTCACCTCGATGGTGAAATCGACGTGCCCGGGGGTGTCAATCACGTTGATCTGGTGACCTTTCCACTCGGTGGAAACCGCCGCGCTCTGGATGGTGATGCCGCGCTTGCGTTCCTGCTCCATGTAGTCGGTCGTGGTCGATCCCTTGCCGTCCTTGGTGTCGTGCACGTCGACGATCTGGTGCTTGCGCCCGGTGTAATACAGCACGCGCTCGGTGGTGGTGGTCTTGCCCGCGTCGATGTGGGCGATGATTCCGATGTTGCGGTAGAGCTTGAGCTCTTTCTGCCTGGCCATGATGGTTCTCTGATACCTGGTTGAACATTCGGCCAAGGCAGGCATCGACCCGGGGTCGATTCACGCTGTGGCCATGAAAAAGCGACATTGAGCCGGCCAGCAGGGGTGCGCCGCGAGGCGCTGCTGTCGGGTCCATGGCTTGGGAACGATGCCGATTGCCCGGTTCAAAACCGACTTCCGGGGCCTCAAGGGGATCAGGCACCGCCTGATTCGGCGCGCGGATTTTACACGAAGCCGCGCCAGCCCGTGCCAAGTATCCACCGGGGGTGCAGCCGCTGTTCAGTGCGGCAGCGGGGCCAGCAGCAGGAAGGGCATCAGCGGCAGGTTGCGCAGCAGGGTGAAGCCCAGCACCAGCGCGGCCCAGGGCCGGGCATCGGTCAGCCAGACGGTGGCTGGGCCAGGGCCGCGCAGGGAGCGCAACAGCATCAGCGGCAGCAGCGGAATGGCCAGGGTAGCCAGCAGATTCATGCGCAGGGCGAGCAGCGGATTGCCGTGGATCAGGGCGTGCACGGCCCTCGTCGCACCACAACCAGGACAGAACAGGCCGGTCAGTGCATGAAACGGGCAGCCGGGAAGCAGACTGTCGGCAGCGTAGGGATCGGCATGCGTCAGAACCGCAACGACCAGCAGGGCAGCCACAGCGAGAGCCGCGGGCCCCATCCATGGCTGCGCGGAGATGCGCATGCGCAGCGCCTCAAACCAGACTGCGGACACACGCCAACGGGTCATCCGCTCAGGCCGATGCTGAACGCCACCAGGCCAAAGTAGAGCAGGATGAACAGCAGGCCCAAGCCGAGGGATACCCAACTCCAGGTTGCCGCATTGCGTGCCGACTGGCGGGCGCCGGCCACATCGCCTGCGCTGACCTTCGAATCGACCTGGGCGGCATACACGATGGCCACGATGCCGGTCGGCAGGCAGCAGAACAGGGTCGCAAGGATGGCCCAGACCAGATTGTTGTCGACCTTTTCGTAGGCCGCCGGGGTTGAAGATGAGGCATACATCTGCGTGGGCAGGCTTGCTCCGCAGCGACTGCAGGTCAGGGCCGAATCGACGTTCGGCTGCGCGCAATTTGGACAGTACATTCGGCAATTCCCCTGATTCCATCCGAGCAACCCGCATCGTACACGAGCGTTGGTCGCATGCAGCCATGCAGCGAGCGATCGTTTAGCATTTCATGGAATCGCACATCACGATGCGCGCTCTGCCCCTGCAGGGCGGATAATCGAAGTGCATCCGCCGTCTTGCCGTGCACAAGAGTGTTGTCGGTGGATGCGCCCCGCGGGTTTTCCCGAGTTACGGGCGTCGCGATTTCATCCAGCCAACGCCACAGGCAATGCGTTCAGGTTTCCGCCCAGCGCCTGAGCAGGTTGTGATAGACGCTGGTGAGGGTGAGCACGGCGGCGTGGTCCGCTCCGGACCGGGTCAGGGTCTGGATTGAAGTATCCAGTTCGAACAGCAAGCGCCGCTGGCCTTCGTCGCGCACCAGGCTTTGCACCCAGAGGAACGAGGCCACGCGCGCACCGCGCGTCACCGGTTGAACCTTGTGCAGGCTGCTGGCCGGGTACACCACGGCATCACCCGCCGGCAATTTGACTTCGTGTTCACCATAGGTGTCGCTGACGATGAGCTCGCCGCCATCGTATTCATCCGGCTCGCTCAGGAATACCGTGCAGGCGATGTCACTGCGCAACTGCGCAAGCGCGTGTCCCGGCAGGTTGACCGTCATCACCGAGCCATCCACATGGAAGCCGTACGTGCCGCCACCGGAGTAGCGATTGAAACGTGGCGGCAGATAGCGCAGCGGCAGCGCGGCAGCATGGAACAGCGGGTTGCTGGCCAGCGCCTTCTGGATGCGCTGGCCGAGCAATTCCCGCAAGGGTGAGGTGTCCGGCAACTGCTCGTTGCGTTTTACCTGGGCGCCTTGCGATCCGACCGTCTCGCGGCCATCAATCCAGTCTGCCGAATCCAGTACACGCCGGAATTCGGCAACCTGGTCCTGATCGAGTACCCCTGCAATGTGCAGCAGCATGGCTTACCTGCGGGTCAGAAGCGGAAATCGGCCGTGAGCATCCAGGAGCGCGGCATGCCTGGGGTGTAGCGATAGCCACTCTTGTTGATGGCCGTCACGTAATCCTTGTCGAACAGATTGTAGGCGTTCAGGCGCAGATTCAGGTGCTCGTTGAATGCGTAAGTGACAACCGCATCAAACACCCAATAGGCCTCGGTGTATTCCGGGGTACCGACCGCGCCATCGGTGCCGCGCTTCATCTCGCCCGAATAGCGGGCACCGCCACCGAAGGTGAGATTGAACGGAGTTTGATAGGTGGTCCAGGCGGTGAATGCACTTTCCGGGGTGTAGGCAAGCTCGCTGGAACCATCCTGGGAAACGGCGACGCCCTCGATCACTTCGGTGTCCATCGTGGTGTAGCCGGCCGAGATCGACCAGGCATCGGTGATCTTGCCGATGGCGCTCAGTTCGATGCCTTGCACACGCTTCTCGCCAATCTGGTAGTACAGCAGATCCACCGGATCTCGCACGATTTCATTGCTGATGTCGGTGCGATACAGGGCAGCGCTGAGCAACAGATGGTTGTCGGCCAATTCCCACTTGGTGCCGATCTCGGCTGTCTTGGCTTCCTGCGGATCGTAGATGGCATTGTTGGCGCTGCTCGGGCGTGAGCTCAGCTCCAGCGAACCGCCACCCGGAGGCTGCTGAACGATGGAGTAATTGGCGTAGACGCTGCCGTTGGCTGCCGGCTTGAACAGCGCGCCGACCTTCCAACTGAACAGGGTATCGGACGTCGATTCATCGACACCCGGCACGATGGTTCCTGGCGCAAGCTCGCCACAAGCCGGCGCGCCACCGGTGCCGCACACCAGTGTGCTGTTGAAGTCGGCATCGAAACGGTCCAGGCGAACACCGGCATTCAACTGCCAGCGCTCGTTGAGGGTGACCGTGTCGAAGGCGTAAAGCGCGAGCGTTTCGCTCTTGCCGGAACCCTTGGCGCCGCTCGGGCCATACAGCGGGGCCGCCACATTCGGGTTCGGGTTGTAGACACTGGCTGCAGGCCACGATCCGCCATCGAGAATTCGCTTGTCGATGGTGTCGAGCTTTTCGTGGGTGAATTCAAGGCCGCCGCTGAAATCGTTCTCGAAGCTGCCGCTGCCGGAATGCAAGCGCAGGTTGGTCTGGTTGGTGAGAATGCGATTGGTGTGGTCCTTGAACGTGGGAATGCTGCGCGCAATCGTCCAGGTGGATGGGTCGTTGATGTCCGGCGTCAGCAGGTTCTCGGTGTTTCCGCGGTAGGAAGTGAGCAGGTAATCCTGTTCGGTGCGACCCCAGCGCGTCGTGTTTTGCAGTTTCAGGTCTTCGTTGAAGTCGTGCTCGACGCGCGCCGTGAACATGTCGGCACGCACGTCGTCGTGGTCGTCATTCGTGCCATAGAAGTTTTCCGAATCGACGCGCGGGGCGAGGCCGAGTTCGGGGCGCGCCGGGTCGGGTGAGCTGTAGCCGGGCAGGCCAATGGTGAACACGCCGCCATCCGGCACATTGCTCTGCTTCACGTGCAGGAAATTGAGGTAGAAGCGCGTGGAACCCGCCAGGCCGAATGCCAGGGACGGGGCAAAACCCCAGCGATCCTGCTCAAGCTGGTCGCGGCCCGGCACGCCGCTGTCCTGCGCCATCAGGTTGAGCCTGAAAGCTGAACCAGAAGCGCTGTTGAACTTCTTGTTCAAGTCTGCGGTGATGCGCTTCTGGCTGGATGTTCCGAGGGCAACCGATCCGCTGAAGGCATCCTCAAGCATCGGTTGTTTGGATACGAGATTGATCGCGCCACTCGGCGAGCTGCGGCCGTTGTCGGTTCCGGCGGCACCCTTGGTCAATTCCACCTGGTCGGTGTTGAACACATCGCGCGAAATACTGCCGAGATCACGCACGCCATCCACGTAGATGCTGGACGAGGCATCAAATCCGCGCAAGTAGACGGTATCACCGGTGGCAGTGTTGCCGTTTTCGCCAACGTAGAACGTACCAACGCCCGGGCTGTTGCGCAGCGCCTCGGTAAGGTTGGTCGCGCCCTGATCGCGGATGATGTCGCTGGAAATGATCTGGATGGTCTGGGTTGTGTCCACCAGCGGCTTCACAAACTTGGGTGAAGACAGGTTGTCGACCTTGTATGCCGGCGCCTGATTGCCCTCCACTGGAACGGTGGGGAGCTGGGTGGTGTTTCCGGCATCGGCGACCAGGTATCCCTCATCGGCACCCGTCGCGATGCTATCCGCCGCCATGGCTGCGGCAGGCAAGGCGAGGGCAATACTGGTTGCCAGAGACGCCATGCTTGGCGACAACTGGCGCAACGACGGGGTCGCATGCTTGCGACTCTTGATGAGCGACATCGGAACAACTCCTTTCCTGGAAACGGTTTCCGCCTTGGCCATGGGACTCGGCACGCCACACGCGCAGGTCGGCAAGTACAGCAATGCAGGCGGGTTAGCCGCGCAATTAAAGCGCAAGTGAGAATGATTCGCAATAAATATCCGTGCAAGCGGGAAAGCGGAGCAAGCTGCGCTCTACGACGGCATTCGAATTCTTGTAGAGCGGAGCTTGCCCGGCTGTTGTGGCGGGGTTGCGGAAAGCGGAGCAAGAAAGCGGAGCAAGCTGCGCTCTACGACGGCATTGGAATTCTTGTAGAGCGGAGCTTGCCCGGCTGTTGTGGCGGGGTTGCGGAAAGCGGAGCAAGAAAGCGGAGCAAGCTGCGCTCTACGGCGGCATCGGGATTCCTGTAGAGCCGAGCTTGCCCGACTGTTGCGGCGGGGGTTGCCGAAAGCGGAGCAAGCTCCGCTCTACGACGGCATCGGGATTCCTGTAGAGCCGTGCTTGCTCGGCTGTTGCGGCTGATGTCTATGGTTCCGTGGTTGCGGGACGCGAGAAATCCGCGCCAGCTTTCCATTGCGGATAGGTCGATTCGTCGGCAAGGCGCTTGCCGATGGCCAGCAGCAGATCCATGTCTTGCACGGCACCACGGAAATCCCAGGCTGGATCGTAGTCGTCGGCTGGTTTGTGGTAACGGTTGGCCGTGTAGTCATCCGCCGCCTTGCGTCCGGCCGCCTCGCCGCCGTCGACCAGGTCCATGCCACTGGATGCGTACAGGGCGGGAATGCCGGCGCGGGCAAAGTTGATGTGATCGGATCGGAAGAAGAACCCCTTCTCCGGCTTGTCGTCGGGCACCACAGTGCGTGACTGCTCTTTCGCGGCGGCAATCAGGTAATCATCCATTTCGGACTGGCCGTAACCGATCGAGGTTACGCTGCGGCTTGGCCCACTCAGGGCGAGGATGTCGATATTGATGTCGGCGGCCACCTTGTCGGCGGCAAAGGGCAGATGGCCGACCAGATAGCGCGAACCGAGCAGCCCCGATTCTTCCAGGGTGACCGCAGCAAAAACGACCGAACGCCGGGTGGGCTGTTGACGCAAGGCCTCGGCGATTTCCATCATGGCGGCCACGCCGGTGGCATTGTCGATGGCACCGTTGTAGATCTGGTCGCCCGTCAGGGAATCGTCCTTGCCCAGGTGATCCCAGTGGGCGGTGTAGAAAACCGCCTCATCCGGACGTTCGCTTCCGGGCAGCATGCCGATCACGTTTTCGGAGCTGGCGCTCTCGATGCCGCTGCGGAAGGTAACCGAAAGTTTGGCGTCCAGGGCAACCGGCTTGAAGCCCGCAATGTCGGCACTCTTCTTGAGGCTGGCAAAGTCCGCGCCGGCGCTGGCAAACAGGCGTGTGGCGGCATCTTCGCTGAGCCAGCCGGCGGCATCGAGGCGAGGTGCCGGATCCTCACTGCCGGGCAACGAGAATTGCGGACCCGTCCAGCCATTCTGCACCACGCTCCAGGGATAACCCGCACCGCCGGTTTCGTGAACGATGAACAAGGCCGCGGCGCCACGGCGCGCGGCTTCCTCGAACTTGTAGGTCCAGCGCCCGTAATAGGTCAGCGCCGGTCCCTTGAACAGGTTCGGATCCTGGCTGCCCCAGCCCGGATCGTTGATCAGCGCGATCACCGTCTTGCCGGCGACATCGAGGTCGGCATAGTCGTTCCAGTCGGGCGCATTGACGCCGTAGCCGACGAACACGATCGGCGAATCCTTGAGGGTGACTTCAGGACTTCCCTTGAGGCTGCCGATCACGCTGTCAGTGCCGATACCCAGTTTGAGTTGCGATTTCGAACCGTTGACCTCAAGCGCAACCTGGGCCGGGTCGAGCAGGGTCACCTTCATCATCGGCACAGTCTGGAACCAGCTGCCCTTGTTGCCGGGCTTGAGGCCGATGCGCTCGAACTGATCCTTGATGTAGGCCGTGGACATGCGTTCGCCGATGGTGCCTGGCTGGCGACCCTCAAACTGATCGGACGACAGCTTTTGCAGGCGCGCGGCAAAATCCTCGGCAGTGATCGCAGCCTGAAATGCTCCCTCGCTGGTGGGTTGCACCGGTGCCGGTTTGGCATCGACCCTGGTTTCGGGCTGGGCCGGGGGAGCCGTGGTGTCGTCCTGAGGTGAGCAGGCGACGGAAAGCAGTGCGGCGACAGCCACGCAGGCAAGGCGAATCATGGAATCACTCCGGACATGGGACCGCGGCATTCTAGCCCGGATGGATCATGGGGCCGCCGGGAAAGGCGGCCGGAACACCAGCAATGGTTCAGTCAGGGCGTTTCGCCGGCAAACATGCGCGGGGTGGCGCCCTCGATCTTGCCCACCTTGGCGCTCTCGCTCACGTGCAATTCCACTTCGCGTTGGAACACCATTGAGCCGCCGATCACGGCGCGCGGGCCAATCACCACGCGTGGCGGTTTGCTGTTCGACCAACTGAACCAGCTGTTGGATTTTTCCACCAGGATGCCGCCGTCAACCCGCGAGTCGGCACCGATTTCAATGTCGCCATTGACGGTCGAGATTTGGCCGACCACATGTGCGGCGCGCAAGGTGATTGCCCCGTTGACGTTGGAAAGATCGGCGCCGACTTCGCTGCCTTCGTCAAGACGCAGCGAACCGTTCACGGTTTCCATGTCCTGGGCAACGCGGGCTTGCTTGCCGATCGAAATGCGCCCGTTCACGGTATCGGCGGATTCCACCTGCGCACCGGATTCAATCTCAATGGAGCCGTTCACCGAAGACACTTCGACGGCGCGGCTGTTTGCACCGACCCGGATCGATCCATTCACGGTGCCGAGGTCGCCCATGTTGCGGCCCTCCTCGATCTGGATGGAGCCATTGACCTTGCTGATGTCCTCGTCGGCCAGGGCCGGAATGGAAACCAGGAGGAAACCGCCAAGGATCGCGGTAAGAAACAGTGCAGCGCTTTGCATGGACAGGTCTCCTGCTCAATTGGTCGGCAATGGGATGCGCGCAAAGCGCAAAGGGTTTACCTGAAGTGAACGCAAGCACGCAGGAAATCGTTTCCGCTTCGCCGCCGAGGGCACCCATCCGCTACCATTTCATGCTGTCGCGGAGCGCAACTGTCCCGCCCAATCCGGATTCCCCATGGCTGCACCCAAACCCGTATTGCTGCTGATTCTCGATGGTTGGGGATACCGCCAGCAGACCGAGCACAACGCCATTGCCCTCGCCAACTGCCCCAACTGGCGGAATTTGCTGGCGACGCGCCCGCATACCCTGGTGGATACCCACGGCTTGAGCGTCGGCTTGCCGGACGGCCAGATGGGCAATTCGGAAGTTGGCCACATGAACATTGGTGCCGGCCGCATCGTCTATCAGGACCTGACTCGCATAGATGCCGCCATCGCGGATGGTTCCTTTGCGCGCAACGCGGCCTTGCTGGATGCCTGCGCGGCAGCCTGCAGCAAGAACGCATGCCTGCACATCCTGGGCTTGCTGTCCGCGGGCGGCGTACACAGTCATGATGCCCATATCCTGGCGATGCTGGAATTGGCTGCGGCCCAAGGCGTGCCGCGCATTGCCGTGCATGCTTTTCTTGATGGTCGCGACACGCCACCGCGCAGTGCGCGGGAATCGCTGACGGCGCTGGAGGCCGCCTGTGCGCGCCATCCCTCGGCACGCATCGCCAGTCTGAGCGGGCGTTACTACGCGATGGATCGCGACAAGCGTTGGGATCGCGTGCAACTGGCCTGGCAGGCGCTGGTCGATGCACGGGCCGAGCATCACGCGCCATCGGCGCTGGCTGCGCTCGATGCCGCCTATGCGCGTGGCGAGAACGACGAGTTCGTGCGCCCCACTGTGCTGGATCCCGGCCTGCGCGTGGACGATGGCGACGCCATCGTGTTCATGAACTTCCGCGCCGACCGTGCGCGCCAGTTGAGCCAGGCCTTCGTCGAGGATTCCTTCAGCGGTTTTGTACGGCAACGCCGACCCGCAATCTCCGCATTCGTCACCCTCACCGAATACGCAGCGGACCTGCCGGTCAGCGCCATCGCATTTTCCGCCCAATCCATGCAAAACACCTTGGGTGAAGTGCTTGAGCAGCGTGGCTTGAGTCAGTTGCGTATTGCCGAAACGGAAAAATACGCACACGTCACCTTCTTCTTTTCCGGCGGTCGCGAAGCCGAATTCCGCGGTGAGCAGCGCATCCTGGTGCCCAGCCCCAAGGTGGCCACCTACGACCTGCAACCGCAGATGAGCCTGCCCGAGTTGTGTGATCGACTGGTTGCGGAAATCCGCTCTCGGCAATTCGATTTCATTGTCTGCAACATCGCCAACGCCGACATGGTTGGCCACACCGGCATCGAATCGGCCGCCATCAAGGCAGCGGAAGCCATTGATGATGCACTCGGTCGCATCTGCGCTGCGGTGCTCGAAAGTGGCGGCGAAGCGTTGATCACCGCGGACCACGGCAATCTCGAACAGATGGTTGACGAGAATGGCGCGCCGCATACCCAGCACACCGTGGGGCCGGTTCCATTGGTGTACCTCGGTCGCGATGCCCGCCTGCGCAGCGGCGCCTTGCGCGACCTGGCACCGAGCGTGCTGCACCTGATGGGCATTCCGGTTCCTGCGGAAATGAGCGGGCGCAACCTGGTGGATCTGTCAGCCTGATGATGCGGGCCGTGCTGGTTGCGATCCTTGCGCTCGCTTGCGTAGCAGCGGGCGCATTGCATGCGCAGGATCCGGCCAATGCAAGCGAAGCCAAACAAGCCGAGCGCAAGCTGGCAGAGTTGCGCGCGCAGATCCGCCAGCTCGGTGAGGAGCTGAAATCCGCCTCGGGCGAGCGCAGCGAAGCCAGTGATTCCCTGCGCGAACTGGAAACCGCGATTTCTGCGGCGCTCGAAGGTATCGGTCAGCTCGACGTGGAACTGGCTGCGCAGTCCGCCGAACTGGAAAAGCTCGACCAGCGTCGCCAGCAATTGACGAAAACCCTCGGGCGCCAACGCGAGGCTTTGGCCGTGTTGCTGCGCTCTGCCTACGCGCTGGGTCACAACGAGGAACTGAAGTTGCTTCTGCAACAGGAAGACGTGGGCGCAATTGCGCGCGTGCTGGCCTATCACCGCTATTTCCAGCGCGCACGCGTCGAGCGCATCGATGGCCTGCTGGTCGATCTCAAGCAGTTGGCCGACGTGCAAACCGAAATTGCCGACAAGCAAAAGCAACTCATGGATTTGCGCAGCCAGCGCGAGGCAGAAGTCGCGACGCTGGAATCCGGGCGCGGCGAGCGGCAGTCGTTGTTGCAAACCATCGATGCGCGCATTGATGCGCAGAAGGCGCGACTGGCCTTGATGTCTCGCGATGAAAAAAGCCTGCTCGAACTGCTCGAACGCCTGCGCGACCTGTTTGCCGACATTCCCAAGAACCTGGACGGGTCCGAACCCTTTGCGCGATTGCGCGGGCGCCTGGTGCGTCCGCTTCCCGGAAAGGTGCGCACCGCGTTTGGCGGAACCGACGAGTCTGGACGCTCCATCAGTGGCGTTTTGATTGCCGCCGAATCGGGTACGCCGGTCAAGGCCGTGGCACGGGGTCGGGTGGCGTTTGCCGATTGGCTCAAGGGCTACGGCATGCTCATGATCCTCGACCACGGCGACGGCTACATGAGCCTGTATGGCTACAACGAATCCCTGCGCAAGGACGTTGGCGACTGGGTTTCAGCCGGTGAGGTCATCGCCAGCAGCGGTGCCAGCGGTGGCCAGAAGTCTGCGGCGCTGTATTTCGAGCTGCGCCTGAACGGCAAGCCGATCAATCCCAAGTCCTGGCTGCGCTGAGAGGCTGTGAATTTTTCAGCCTCGAAGCCCGGCCAGGGATGGCCGGACGCGATTTGATCACGCAAGTGATTGAATCGCGGGAGCGGGTACGGACATGTGCCGGACCCGCGATTGGAAAAATCGACAGGAAGTCGATTTTTTTTCACAAGCACTGAGGCGTTATCATCCTTGCAGTTCGCTTGAGGTCGCCCCGATGTTGCGTTTCCTGCCCGCCTTGCTGTCCCTGCTTTTGATCCCTCTGGCTTGCCAGCCGCTCGCGTTTGCCGACGAACCAGCGCCGCCCGCGCCCGCATCCGAATCCAAGCCGTCGCCGCCCGCGCCCGCATCCGAATCCAAGCCGTCGCTGCCCGTGCCGGCTGCCGCGCCTGCCGGCCAGGTAAGCCTGGATGACATTCGCATGTTCACTGCCGTGCTCAGCCTGGTCAAACAGGCCTATGTCGAGCCGGTCGACGATCACCAGCTCATGCAGGCTGCGATCAGCGGCATGCTGGTTGGCCTTGATCCGCACAGCGAATACCTGCAAAGCGATGCCCTCAGTGATCTGACCGAGGACACCTCGGGTCGTTACGCGGGACTCGGCATCGAGGTGACCACCGTGGATGGAACCTTGCGCGTGATCTCGCCCATCGACGATACGCCTGCGGCGCGTGCCGGCATCCTGTCCGGTGACATCATCCTGCGCATCGATCAGGTTCCGGTGCAGGCCGACAACCTGGCCGGTGCCGTCGACATGCTGCGTGGCAAACCGGGAAGCAAGGTCAGCCTGACCATCCAGCGTGAAGGCGCCGATGCACCGCGCGAATTCAGCATCACCCGCGAAATGATCCGCGTCGCCAGCGTGCGTGCTCGCCTGCTCGAACCCGGCTATGCCTACCTGCGCGTCAGCCAGTTCCAGGCGGAAACCGGCAGCGAATTGCGCCACGGCATTGCCCGCCTGCAAAAGGAAAACGGCAAGCTCCTGCTCGGCGCGGTGCTGGACCTTCGACGCAACCCGGGAGGCCTGCTGACCACGGCGGTGGAGGTCAGCGACCTCATGCTGGATGCCGGTACCATCGTCACCACGCGCGGCCGCATCCGTGAGGCCGACATGGCCTTCAAGGCGACCCCGGGTGATGCCCTGGAAGGCGCGCCGCTGGTGGTGTTGATCGACAACGGCAGTGCATCGGCCGCCGAAATCGTCGCCGGCGCGCTCAAGGACAACCATCGTGCGCTGATCATGGGGCGGCGCAGCTTCGGCAAGGGCTCGGTACAGACCGTGCTCAATCTCGACAACGAGCACGCCATCAAGTTGACCACGGCGCGCTACTACACGCCGAGCGGGGTTTCCATCCAGGCCGCCGGCATCCAGCCGGACATCGAGCTGGGCGACCTTTCCCTGAGCCAGAACGAGAGTTCCGGACTGGAGCGGATCAGCGAGCGGGACTTGGCCAACCACTTGCAAGGCGACTCTGAATCTCCCCGCGGCGCAGCGCCATCGCCGGCCAGATCGGATGCTCCGGGCGACTACGCACTCAGTGAAGCCCTGAATGCCCTCAAGGCCATGGCCTTGCAGCGCCGGCCAGTCCCGGCCATGAACCCGCCCAGCCAGAAGGGCTGATGCCGCCTCGCACCCAAGCGGGCGCCCACGCGCTAAACTTCGCGATTCGCCGGCCCGAATTGGCTCGGCAACCCCTGATCAGAGGACAGCGGTATGAAGGTTTTCAGTCACGCAGCCCCGTTGGTTTGGCTTGCCGGGATGTTGGTTGCAGGGTCGGCGCCGGCGGTTCAACTGGTCAGCAATGGACCTTTCGTGACCAATCCGGGTGCGCATCAGACCGGGGCGGATGTCAGCCTGGCCCAGGATGTCACCTATGTGGGCTATACCGCACTCGGATTCAACGCCGGTCCGGACTATCGGTTGGCGGATGACTTCACGGTTCCGCCCGGGCATTACTGGACCATCACCAGCACGCAGTTGTTCGCCTACCAGACGGGTGGTGGCGACGCCCCGTTTACCGATGCGCGCGTGATCATCTGGCAGGGACCGCCGGACCTGACCGGCAGCATCAAGAAGTTTGATGGCACGGTCAGCAACAATCTGGTTTCATCCACGCCGGGTGCCTACCGTACCGCGCAGTCTTTCGGCGCGACCATGTTCAGCGACACCGCGCGCCGCATCCATACCCTGGAAACCGCCGTCACGCCGCTGCTGCTCGGGCCTGGAACCTACTTCATCGACTGGCAACTCAAGGGGCCAACCCCGAGCGCCGCCGTATTCACTCCGCCGGTCAGCATCCTGGGCCAGCCCAGCACCACGTTCGGCTCGTTTGCGCGCCTGAAATGCCCGGCCGGCATCACCGATCCCGAAGACGAGTGCTACGGCCCAACCGGACAGTGGATCTATTTCAACAATGGCACCTCGTCCTATGTCGTCGACCTGCCCTTCGTGCTGTTTGGAACCGACGTGGTCGATGCCATCTTCAAGACTGGTTTCGAAGCGCCACCTGCAACGCCCTGAAGGCAGCCAAGGTTATTGCGTGTCCGGTGGTAGCGAAAGCGTGCGGCGGATTTCATCGGAAACGAATCCCACCATGGCCGGGTTGCGCGCACCGGGGATGATGGCGGTGTCGAACAACTCATCGACAATGCCGTCGATGCGCAGTTCGTGCACCACGTCCCCGCGCTCCAGGTCGATCACCTGCACTGCGCAGCGCGCGCTGGCGCCCTTGGCTTCGAGGTTGCGGTCCAGCGCAAGACCACTGAAGGTGCGGTTCTTGCGCGGCTTGGAAATCCCCACCACCGCGTAGCGGCCGATGAAACTCGCGCCGCGCAGGAAGCCTGGGCAAAACGCGATCGGCTCGAAGCGCCCGCGTTCGATATCGATGAAGCCAAACTCGCCACTGCCTGCGTTCAAGACCCAGAGCTTGCCATTGTGCAGGCGTGGTGAATGCGGCATGGACAAGCCTGCGCAAACAATTTCATTGCTGCGCACGTCGATCACCAGGCCGCCGTCGTGGCGGTGCTCGCGCCAGCCTTCGTTGACATCGTTTTTGGCCACGCAGGTGACGTAGGCCGGTTCGCCGTCTTGCATGGCCAGGCCATTCAAGTGGCAACGATCCTCGGCGGCGTAACGCGAGACAAACGGCGGCTTCCAGATCGGACGGAAGTTGTACTTTGCATCCGGCCGTGCCAGGCAGGAGTACAGGGTGGAAACGAACACCGGCTCACCCGTGGCATCGACCGCGACATCGTGCACGTCGATATCGCCGGTGGTGTAGGCCAGTTGCGGCACGTAATAGCGATCAAATGCGCCGTGGCGTTCGCCCTTGCGCAGGGCATTCTCGAAACGCCACAACTGCCAGAGCGTGGCAACCCAAAGCGATTGATCGTGCACAACCAATCCCATCACCCGCGCCAGGGTGCGGTTGAACACCGCCAACTTGCCGTGCTCATCCAGCCCGATCAGAAACAGCTTGCCAACCTGATAGGTGCTGAAGGCAATCGATGCGCGCTGCTCGGCCAGCCAGGAAACGAACAGACGCGAGGCGGTGATCTCGAGTTTCTGATCGGCGGTGTTCGAAGACAGGTCAGCCATGGGCAAAGGTTCGAGAGGGGGTGGCTCCTGCGATTATCGCAGGTGCAGCCATTCCTGCTCACTCAAAGCCATCGGCGAAGATCACGTCGGAATCCGAGCCGATGAAGTAGTAACCTACCTGGGTGATATTTGCACTGATCGTGTTGTTGCGCCGATTCGTGGTGCTGGGCAGCGGGGTGAACGGCGCATTTCCATTCGGTGAAAAATGAATCTGCAAACCGCTCTCGTTGTTGAAAAGTTCGCTGTCGAGATAGCGCAAGCGCAGTTCGGCGGCGGTCCAGTTCTGGCGCGTGGTTTGCAGTTGCCAATGCACTGAGGCGCGAGAATCGGAAAACGCGCCCACCGAACGGTTCAGGGTCACCGTCTCCAGCGAGGCGGGATTCACCGGGTCATTGCCATCTGCAAAGTCGATCCAGGCGCGTGCATCGGGAGTGCCGTCGTTGCTGCCGTCACCCGAGATGCCGATTGCCGTGCGCGGCGGGTTGCCGTTGGCACTGCGAGCACGCACGCTGGCCGAGGGCAAAGGCACCGAGATGCTGAACACCACATAGCTTTCACCGACACTGTAGTTAGCGCCAGAGTCGGCGTAGGGCGCGCCGATGATCAGATCGGCTAAGCCATCGCCGTTGACATCGCCGGCGCCAGAGACGCTGGTACCCGAGTAGTCATCGACATCGACTCCGCTCAGGCGAAATCCACCGCTGCCAAGGGTGGCCAGATCGACTGTTGCGCTGTCGTTCTTTCCGAATACCACATAGCTCTCGCCGGCATTGGCGTTGCCGCTCGACTCGGCATCCTTCGCGCCGATGATCAGATCAGCGAGGCCATCGCCATTGACATCACCGGCTCCGGCGACGCTGCCGCCCGAATGATCTTCCCAGTCGATGCCATAGATGCTGAATCCGCCGCTGCCAAGATTGCCCAGATCGATGACCGCGCTGTCGGTCTTGCCAAACACCACATAACTTTCTCCGAAAGCGCCGTTGCCGCCGGGCTCGGCATACCAAGCCCCAACAATGAGGTCGGCCAATCCATCGCCATTGACATCACCGGCGCCGGATACGCTGCGGCCTGAACGGTCTTGGGCATTGATACCTTCGATAACAAAACCGCCCGTTCCGAGGTTGCCCAGATCGACCGTCGTGCTGTCGGCCTTGCCAAACACGACATAGCTCTCGCCGGCATAATTGACGAAGCCGGGATCGGCGCCGTGCGCACCAATGATCAGATCAGCCAGGCCGTCGCCATTGACATCACCGGCGCCGGATACGCTGTAGCCCGAACGGTCACCGTCATCGAAACCGTCGATAACAAAACCGCCCGTACCGAGGTTGCCCAGATCGACCGTCGTGCTGTCGGCCTTGCCGAAAACCACATAGCTTTGGCCAACCAAGCTGACGCCGTTGAGATCGGCGCCGTGCGCACCAATGATCAGATCAGCCAGGCCGTCGCCATTGACATCGCCGGCGCCGGATACGCTGTAGCCCGAGCTGTCTTGGGCAACAATGCCGTCGATAACAAAACCGCCCGTACCGAGGTTGCCCAGATAGACCGCCGTGCTGTCGGCCATGCCGAAAACCACATAGCTTTGGCCGGCGTCGATTCGGCCGTTGGGATCGGCACCAAAGGCTCCCACAATCAGGTCGGCCAGACCATCGCCATTGACATCGCCGGCACCGGATACGCTGTGGGCCGAGTAGTCAAGGGCATCAACACCCTGAATGGAAATGCCCCCTCCTCCAAAAAGTACCAAATCGAATGGCGCTTCGTCGGCCTTGCCGAACACCACATAGCTCTCGTCCGCTTCAACGTTGCCGCCGAGTTGGGTGCCTAAGGCACCCACAATCAGATCGGCCAAGCCATCGCCATTGACATCGCCGGCACCGGACACGCTGCGACCCGTGTGATCCTCGGTGAAAGGCTCAATGGGATTGTTATTGATAAGGAACCCACGCGAGCCGAGATTACCGAGATCGACATCCTGTGCCGCGACGGGCGCAACTGAACCGAAAACCAAGGCCAGCGCGACTGCCTGCGCCAGCGGTTGCTTGCAGAGATTCGCCATGACACGCCTCCGAACGACTGCGCAGGGCGGATGCTACACCCGGCAGCGGGCGCAGGGCAGCATGGTCGATCGGGTGCCGGGAGAGCTCGGATTTGCCACAATTTCCGTCACCCCTGCGAACGCAGGGATCCATTTTGCCCCTGACTTCCTTGGAGCAAGTCAACTTGGGTTCCGGCTTGACCAGCCCTCCGGCTGTTGTAAAGCGCCTCGCCGGAATGACAATCAGAATCAGGGGTTCTCTGGCTTCCATTTCATGCGTTGTTCGCATCAAAAGATGTCTTCACTCGAAGCCATCGGCGAAGATCAGATCAGGTGCGCTGCCAATGAAGTAGTAGCCCGGCTGGGTGATCGTTGCGCGGATGGTGTTGTTGGCGAGACGGGTGATGCTGGGCTGTGGCGTGAACGGAGCATTGCCGGTGGGCGAGTAGTAAACCTGCATGGCTTGTTCGCTGCCGGTCAGCTCGCTGTCGAGGTAGCGCACGCGCAACTCCGCTGTCGTCCAGTTCTGGCGTGTGGTTTGCAGTTGCCAATGCACTGAGGCGCGAGAATCGGGAAACGCGCCCGCTGAACGGTTCAGGGTCATTGTTTCCAGCGAGGCGAGGTTCAGCGGATCGCTGCCATCGGCAAAATCAATCCAGGCTCGTGCATCCGGGCTGCTGTCGTTGCTGCCGTCACCGCTGATGCCGATTGCCGTGCGCGGCGGGTTGCCGTTGCCGTTGCGCGCAAGCACATTCGTGGAGGACAAGGGTGTCGAGTTGCTGAACACCACATAGCTCTCGCCTGCGTCGCTGTTGTCATCGGGGTCGGCGCCGAACGCGCCGATGATCAGATCTGCCAAGCCATCGCCATTGACATCGCCGGCACCAGAGACACTGGTGCCTGAGTAGTCATCGACTTCAATGCCGTCGAGGCGAAATCCACCGCTGCCAAGGTTGGCCAGATCGACCGTTGCGCTGTCGTCCTTGCCGAATACCACATAGCTTTCGCCGGCATTGCTGTTGTCGCCGGGATCGGCACGGTACGCACCGACCATCAGATCGGTCAGGCCATCGCCGTTGACATCGCCGGCACCGGAAACGCTGAAACCCGACAAGTCCCCACTATCAATGCCGTCAATACGGAAGCCGCCTGCGCCAAGATTGCCCAGATCGACAGGAGCGTTGTCGGCCTTGCCGAACACGACATGACTTTCGCCGGCAGCGCTGTCGCCACCGGGATCGGCACCTTTCGCACCAACGATCAGATCGGCCAGGCCATCGCCGTTGACATCGCCCGCGCCGGAAACGCTGAAACCCGATTCGTCACCACTGTCGATGCCGTCAATGCGGAAGCCGGCCGCGCCGAGATTGCCCAGATCGACAGGCGCGTCGTCGGTCTTGCCGAACACGACATAACTCTCACCGGCGATGCTTTCGCCGCCGTGACTTGCAAAGCGAGCCCCAATGATCAGGTCGGCGAGACCATCGCCGTTGACATCGCCGGCACCAGAAACACTGGAACCAGATGCGTCGTACGGATCAATGCCAAAAATGCGGAAGCCACCAGCGCCGAGGTTGCGCAGTTCGATCGGCGAAGCGTCAGTCTTGCCGAAAACCACGTAGCTCTTTCCGGCTTCGAGATTGCCGTAGGGATCGCTGCCGCGGGCGCCCACAATCAAGTCGGCCAGGCCATCACCGTTGACATCGCCTGCGCCTGAAACAGTGCCGCCTGAATAATCGTTTTCATCGACGCCAAGTATCAGGAAGCCGCCAACGCCAAGACTGGCCAGATCAATTTCTGTGGTATCAGCTTTCCCGAACACCACGTAGCTTTCGCCGGCAAAGTTGTCGCCTGAGGGATCTGCTCCGGGGGCTCCAACAATCAGGTCGGCCAAGCCGTCGCCGTTGACATCGCCCGCCGCGGAAACAGAAGCACCGGAATAGTCATATGCCTCAATGCCATTGATGCGGAAGCCGCCGCTGCCGAGTTTGTCCAGATCGATTGGCGTATTGTCGTTCTTGCCGAATACAACGTAGCTTTCGCCGGCATGACTGTCGCCGCCGGGATCTGCGCCTCCGGCGCCAATGACTAGATCAGCCAGGCCATCGCCGTTGATATCGCCCGCGCCTGAAACGCCAATGCCCGACCTGTCACTCGCAGCGCTGCCATGGATGCGGAACCCACGTGTTCCGAGTTCGCCCAAATTCACATCTTGAGCCATCACAGACGCGGCTTCGCCAAAGAGCAGAACCAGCGAGATGGCACGTGAAGCTCTCCGAAGCTTCAGATGATCCATGATTTTCTCTCCCGTGCTTGCACGAACACCACGAATTCAGGGAGGCAACCAGATCAACGCGACAACTTGCGATGCGTTGGCGCTGTTGCCAGCTCACGAGCGCCAAACGACCGCGAGACCTATTCGAAGTCGTTGACGAAGATGAGGTCCGGGCGCGCACCGATGAAGTAGAACCCTGTTTGAATGATGGTCGCGGCAATACTGTTTTCCTGCGGGTTGACTACGCTGACCAGAGGCGTGAATGACACATCGCCATCGGGCGAGTAGAAGATTTGCAGGAGTGACTCACTTGCCACCAGTTCGCTGTCCAGGTAGCGCAGCCGCAGTTCCGCGCCCGACCAGTTCTGTCGCGTGCTCTGCAACCGCCAAGACACGTTGGCTCCGGCATTTGGAAAGGCACCAGGCGAGCGGGTCAATTCAATTGCTTCGCTGGAAGCCGACTCCGTCGGGTCAGCACCATCTACAAAATCGATCCAGGCACGAGCGTCCGGCGTGCCGTGGTTGCTGCCATCACCCGTGATGCCGAACGCAGTGCGGGACGGGTTGCCGTTTGCACTGCGGGCAACCACGCTGGCCGAGAGCGGCGGCTCAGAAGCGCTGAAAACCACGTAGCTCTCACCGGCACTGCCGTTGCCGTTGGGATCCGCATCAGGGGCCCCAACGACCAGGTCGGCCAAGCCATCGCCATTGACATCTCCGGCACCGGAAACGCTGATTCCCGAAAGGTCGTATGCGTCGGCGCCCGCGATGCGAAAGCCGCTACTGCCCAGGGCCAGCACGTCGACCGGGCTGACACTGGTCTTGCCGAAAACAACGTAACTCTCGCCGACCTCAACATCACCACCGTTGCTGGTTGAATGGGCGCCCACAATCAGATCCGCAAGGCCATCTCCGTTGACATCGCCAGCGCCCGAGACGCTGTTGCCCAACAGGCTGCCCGCTGTGCTGCCACCGATGCGAAAACCGCTTGTGCCCAGGCTTGAAAGGTCCACCGGATTGCTATCAGTCTTGCCGAACACCAAGTAGCTTTCCCCGGCATCACTCTGGCCGCCGGAGTCGGCATACCAAGCTCCCACAATCAGGTCGGCCAAACCATCGCCGTTGACATCACCGGCACCGGAGACGCTGCGACCGGAGTAGTCGCCTCCGGCGATCCCGACAATGCGAAAGCCACTTGTTCCAAGGTTGGCCAAGTTGACTGCGGTGTTGTCAGGCTTGCCGAACACCACATAGCTCTCGCCAGCGTAGCCGCCGGGTCCTTGAACAGCTTTTGGCGCACCCACGATGAGGTCATCCAGACCGTCACCGTTTACATCGCCGGCACCGGAAACGCTGAAGCTTGAGCAGTCATAGGCATCGAAGCCTTCGATGGGGAAGCCACCCGTTCCAAGGTTGGCCAAATTGACTGCGGCGATGTCGGATTTGCCGAATACCACATAGCTCTCGCCAGCGTAATCGTCGCCATCGGGATCGGCGTATGGGGCACCAACGATGAGATCATCCAGCCCATCGCCGTTGACATCGCCGGCCCCGGAGATGCTGTAGCCTGACCGGTCAGACTCATTGATACCGTTGATGCGAAAGCCGCCAGCGCCGAGGCCAATCAATTCCACCGCCACGCTGTCCGTCTTGCCAAATACGACATAGCTCTCGCCCGCAGCAGGCGTGTTGTAGGGGTCTGCGCCTGAGGCCCCGATGACCAGATCGGCCAGTCCATCACCATTGACATCACCAGCACCAGAAATGGCCAGGCCCGAGTAATCGAACGCATCAATGCCATCGATGCGAAAGCCGCCGCTGCCAAGGTTGGCCAGATCCACTGGGGCGTTATCCGCACGGCCGAACACCACATAACTTTCGCCCGCATAGCTGTAGCCCTCGGGATCGGCGCCAATGGCTCCGATGATCAGGTCGGCCAAGCCATCGCCGTTGACATCACCGGCACCGGAAACCCTGGTACCCGATCCGTCACCCACATCAATGCCGTCGATGCGGAACCCACGCGTGCCGAGGTTGCCCAGATCGACATCCTGCGCTGCCACGGGCGTGACCGCGCCCAGAATCAGAGCGAACGCGATTGCCCGTGAAAGGCAGTGGCACTCCAGTTGATCCACACAGTTCCCTTGAGGCCACTCAAATGGGTTGAGCTACCGGGCCTGCCAAGGGATACAGGACAAATGGCGCACGATTACGTTGGTCGACCTCTGATCCGGAGGGTCGAATTCAGGCGCGAACCACTCGAAGTCGTGGGCCAGGAGGAAGTCCCTCATGATGCCGTTTACCCTTCGACCCCTTTCAAACGGCAAGGTCTACTCGGATTCCTGACTGTCGCTTTCGGAAATTCGGCCAACGTGGGCTTCGCGGTAGCCAATGCGCGTCGGGTTCCGCAGGCGCGCCGGGTCCATGCCCAGATTGCCAGTCCAGTGCCTCGACGCAGAACCGATGAAGAAGTATCCCGCTTGGGAAATGATTGCCGAGACGGTGTTGTCGAACGGGTTGGCGATGCTGGGCAACGGAGAGAACGGGGCATTGCCATCGGGCGAGTAGAAAACCTGCATGCCCGCCTCACCTGAGGTAAGTTCGCTATCGAGATAGCGCAAGCGAAGTTCCGCCGAGGTCCAGTTTTGACGGGTGGTTTGCAGTTGCCAGTGCACGGCAGCGAGCGGGTCGGGGAACGCTCCACCCGAACGGTTCAGGGTCACTGTTTCCAGCGAGGCGAGGTTCAGCGGATCACTGCCATCGGCAAAGTCGATCCAGGCGCGGACATCAGGATTGCTGTCGTTGCTGCCATCACCGGAGACACCGAAGGCAACCCGGGGGGCATTGCCGTTCCGGCTGTGCGCACGCACGCTGGAGGTCGGCTGAGGTGTCGAGGTGCTGAACACCACGAAGCTCCTGCCTCGGTCATTATTGGCTCCTGGTGCCCCGATGATAAGGTCGGCCAGACCATCGCCATTGACATCGCCGGCACCCGAGACACTGATGCCTGAAATATCCTCAAAAGCACTTCCGTACGTGCGAAAACCGCGTAGGCCGAGGTTGCCAAGACTCACGGCCGTGCTATCGACTTTGCCAAAAACGAGGTAGCTTTCGCCAGCAAGCAGATTGCCGCCGGGATCGGCCTCGGGAGCGCCGATGATCAGATCGGCCAAGCCATCGCCATTCACGTCGCCTGCACCTGATACGCTCCAGCCCGAGTTGTCACCCGGACGAACACCATCGAGGCGAAAGCCGCCCAAGCCGAGGTTGCCGAGATTCATGTTCGTTGTGTCGGTCTTGCCGAAAACGACATAGCTTTGCCCGGCCTTGCTGGCGCCGTTGGGATCGGCCCAATCTGCGCCGATGATCAGGTCAGCCAAGCCATCGCCGTTGACATCACCGGCACCGGAGACACTGGATCCCAAGGAATCACCCGCGTTGGCACCATCGAGGCCAAACCCACCGTTGCCGAGATTGCCAAGATCAATACTGGTGCTATCCGTCTTGCCGAATACCACATAGCTATTCCCGGCGTCGGCGAAGCCGCTGGTGGTGTTGCGCCCGCCGAGAACCAGATCGGCCAAGCCGTCGCCATTGACATCGCCCGCGCCGGAGACTTGGGCGCTCACGAAGATCATTCCATCGGTGCTGGAGATAGGGAAGCCGCCACCTTCGAGATTGCCAAGATTCACGTTCGTGGTATCCGTTTTGCCGAACACCAGATGGCTTTGGCCAGCGTTCAGATTGCCATCGGGGTCGGCCCCGGGCGATCCGATGATGAAATCGTCCAAGCCGTCGCCGTTGACATCGCCCGCGCCAGACACGCCGCTACCCGAGTAATCACCCCTACCAATTCCGTCGATGCGGAAGCCGCGACTGCCGAGATTGGCAAGATCCACCGTCGCATTGTCGGCACTGCCAAAAACCACGAAGCTCTGACCAGTCTTGGCCAGGATGACATCATCGCCAGTAGGGATGCCGACGATCACGTCGGCAAAGCCATCGCCGTTGACATCACCGGCGCCGGACACGCTGTTGGATCCAAAAACGTTTGAAGCAATGCCTGCAATACGAAAGCCACCCGTGCCCAAGGCATCGGGATTCACACTTGCAGGGTCGGCCTTGCCGAACACCACATAGCTTTCGCCAGCCAGGAACCTGCCGTCACGTAATACAAACATCGTTGAAACAACGAGGTCGGCCAAGCCATCGCCGTTGACGTCCCCGGCGCCGGAAACGTCGGTAGCCAGACTCTGGCTGTGTGCCCCGCTATCGATCTGGAATCCGCGAACGCCAAGATTGCCCAAATCCAGGTCTTGTGCCTGTGCCGGCAGCGCGGCTAAACACGCCAAGAACAGTGAGAGTACGTGCTTGGGTGGGCGGAGGGATTGCCGATTCATTCCAATGAACTCCCGTGTCCGTGATTCAAGGATGGGCTACAGCGGTACTCACAAAGCCCCCGGTGCAAACCGTGACGCAAAATGTCCGCAAGTACAGGACTGATCGATTCCCCTCGGCCAAAGACAAATCGTGTGCACTGCTGCTCAAGACGCGCCCTGACGGAAAAGCGTCGCAACCACTGAAGAGTCCAATGCGTTGGCGAAACAACAGGATTGGAAGGAGGAGAATGCCGAGTGTGACGTCGCTGGCTTGGGAGTTCGGCAGCATGGCTGCTGCCGAAGGTCCCGATATTCACATTGTCGAGTGCGGTATTGCCTTGATCCTTCCGACCCGCAATCTCGCGCGAATGGCTCAGCTCTCGCTCGCCTTGGCCAGCTTGCTGTGGCGGATGCCATAGCCGAAGTACACCACGAGGCCCAGCACCAGCCAGATCAGGAAGCGCTCCCAGGTGGCCCAGGGCAGCAGGGCAAGCAGCCAGATCGAAAAGCCGATGCCGATCACCGGCACCACGGGAACCCACGGCGTACGGAACGCGCGCGGCAGATCCGGGCGCTTGTAGCGCAACACGAGGATGGCGCTGCAAATCAGCACGAAGGCGCTGAGTGCGCCAATGTTGACCAGGGTGGCGAGGTCATTCAGCGGCAACAAGCCGGCAACCAGCGCGGTGATCACGCCGAGAATCAGGGTGGTTCGATACGGTGTGCCGTTCTTCGGGTGCACCTTGGCAAACCATCCCGGCAGCAGTCCATCGCGTGAGAGCGCAAACCAGATGCGTGCAGCGGCCAGCATGAAGGCAAAGATCACGCTGATGATGCTGGTCACCGCGGTCACCGAAATCGCAACGCTGATCCAGGTCAGGCCCAGGTTGCGGAAGGCCACGGCCACCGGCGCATCGTTGCCCAGGGTTGAGTAATGGGCGATGCCGGTCAGCACCATGGAAATGGTCAGATACAGCAGCATCGAAATACCGAGCGAAAGCAGGATCGCGCGCGGCAGGTCGCGCTGCGGGTTGCGCGCCTCCTCGGCGGCCGTGGTCAGGGTGTCGTAGCCGAACACCGCAAAGAACACCACGGCGGCAGCGGCCGTCACACCATGCCAGCCGAACTGGCGCACGCCTTCGGCATTGATGATTTCCGCCGGCACGAAGGGATGCCAGTTGGCCGGGTTCACGTAGAACGCGCCGATCAGGATAACCAGCGCCACGCCAACCACCTTGACCGCAACCACAATCGTGTTGAGACGTGCGCCGACTTCGGTTTTTGCGGTCAGTAACACCGCCACGCCCATCGCCACCAGCGCCGCGATCACGTTGAAAACGCGGCCTTCGCCGCTGCCTATGGCCCCTTGCGCCCAGGTCGGTAGTCCAAGTCCGAAATAGACCAGGATGTCCTGCATGTAACCCGACCAGCCACTGGCCACGGCCGCGACAATCAGCGCGTATTCCAGCAACAGATCCCAGCCGATCAGCCAGGCGACGAACTCGCCAAGCACCGCATAACCGTAGGTGTAGGCGCTGCCGGTCACCGGGATCAGGCCGGCAAACTCGGCATAGCAAAGGGCCGCTGCCGCGCTGGCGATGCCGGCGATGATGAAGGAGATCGCGACCGCAGGACCGGCATTGGCTGCTGCCTGTTGTCCGGCCAGCACGAAGATGCCGACGCCGATGATGCCGCCCAGGCCGATGCTGGTGAGTTGCCAAACACCGAGCACGCGCCGCAGTTCCTTGCGCTGCCCCACTTCCGCCTGCAACTGTTCAACGCTCTTGTGGCGCACAAGCCTTGCCATCAGATTCATGTTGCTGCTCCTGGAAACCGTTGTCGATCATAGCGGCAATGCCGTGCAAACCGGATCAAGTCCAGCCCGCAACCTGCACGTGAGTTGGACTCATGGCGCCTTGTGCGGACGACGGCGCTCACTTTTGCACGATCCCATCCGTCTCCGAGGCCGCGAATTTGGTTCTGCGGCCGTTCGATTTGGCCTCGTTTCGGTGTTTGCAAGCTCACTATCGAGAGGAGCGCTGTTATGTCGATGCCCGGGAACCCTGCCTGCGAGAACGTACGCGGACCAATGCTGGCGCTAGTCATGACGGCAATGGCCTGGTTTGCCAGCGCGCACGCGGATACACCGACTGCGCTCTATAGCCCGGACCTTGACCTTACCGATGCCTCCTATGTGCGAGGCTTGGCCCGCATGACGGATGGCAGTGTGGTGGTCGCAGGTGGTTTGATCAGCCGGGTCAACGATCAGTCGCGGCGATACCTGGCACGCATTCAGAGCAATGGCAGCCTGCATGGCTGGGTACCAGAACCCAATGCTGCGGCATCCGCTGCGTGGGTCGACGCAAGCGGTCGTCTTTATGTCGGCGGAACCTTTACCAACATTGCCGGCCAAGCGCGCAACCGAATGGCCCGCTTTGATGCCGACGGCAATCTGGACCCTGCATTCGCGCCCAGCGTGACGGATGGCGGCATCAATGCGATCACGGCAGGCCTGCCGGGCGAGGTGTGTTTTGGCGGCAGCTTCACCCAGGTAAACGGTGAAGTCCGCAGTCGCCTGGCCTGCGTGTCGGATCAAGATGGCAGTCTCAATGCGAGTTGGAACCCAGGCGCCAACAACACTGTTTCCGTGATGGTGAGCGATCCAAGCGGGCTTTATGTGGGCGGCTCGTTCACCCAGATTGCGGGGATTACGCGCAAATTTGCGGCACGCATTGCTCTTGCCGGCAGCGGGACCGCCGATGCCTGGAATCCCGATCCCAGTAACGACGTGACGACTATTTTGCCGCAGGGCGCATTCGTTTACCTCGGCGGAGGCATGGCCCAATTTGGAGGGATTACCCGCCCCGGTGTGGCCAAGGTGAACGCAAGCACGGGTGCGCTCGTCACGACCTGGAACGCTCAGGTGAACTTTCCGGATTTGATTCTCTCCCTGGCCCCCGACGGCTCGGGTGGCATCGTCGTTGCAGGTGCAATCAGCAGCCTGGGAGGGCAACCAAGACGGGGCATCGCCCGCCTGGACGGCACGACAGGCAATGCCGTACCGGGTTGGAATCCCGGGGTGGACTACGGCTACCCGACCCGCATATTGGCCGAACCCGGTGGCTACATCCTGGCTGGCACCTTCTCATCCATAGACGCTGGAGCCCACATCGGGTTGGCGCGCGTGTTGTCCGACGGCGAGGTTGATCCGGGCTTCAACCCCAGCGTTGAAGGCCCGGGTTACGCGTATCGCATCGTGCGCAATCCTGTCGATGGTGCCTTGTACGTTGCCGGTCGCTTTGTGCGAGCCAATGGCTTGATCCGGCGCAATCTGCTCAAACTGCGCCGACCCGGATTGATCGATCCCAACTGGGCACCCTCCTTTGATTCGGAAGTTCGTGCCTTGGCGCTGGATGATTTGGGTCGCCTGTACGCTGGCGGTTACTTCGAATGGGTCAATGGGCAATCTCGCCCCTACCTGGTTCGTCTGCTCAATACCCTGGATGGTGCGCTGGACAACTCCTGGAACGCGCAACCAAATGGCGGTGTGTTCGGTATTCTCCTGCGCAACGAGGGTGTCTACGTGCAGGGTGGTTTCAGCCAGGTGTCGGGCTCGGCCCGGCAGGGCCTGGCGAGACTGAGCCCAATCAGCGCCAACCCGGACTTGGCGTGGGTACCAACGTTGACCGGATCGGTGATTGCGATGGAAGAAATCGGCAACCAGTTGCTGATTGGCGGCAGTTTCACCAGCGTTGGTGGGTCACCTCACGCGGGCCTCGCCAAACTGTCGACCGGAGCCAACGCCGTGGTTGATGCAGCTTGGGTGCCGACGGTTACCGGGGCGGTGTACACCCTGGCGGTTGATGGAGACCGTGTCTATGTGGGTGGCGATTTCACCGCAATAAACGGCAGTCCGCGCACCCGCCTCGCGCGACTGGATGGCCAGGGTTCGGGCACCCTGGATTCGGACTGGCTACCGAGCGTGAACAACCTTACCGGGAAAATCCTGCCGACTCCGCAAGGTGTGTATCTGGCCGGGTACTTCAGTTCAGTCAATGGCCAGGGCCAGGGCTACCTTGCGCGCGTGGATGAAACCACCGGTGCACTCGACCCTCGTTGGCAGTCCGGAGCCAACAGTTGGGTTCTGGACATGCTGAGTTGGGGGAAATGCGTGTATCCGGTGGGTTGGTTCAGCGCTATCGGTACGCAGGTTCGCCAGGGCGTGGCGCGCCTGCCTGTCGCCGGCGACACGATCTTTCTGGACGACATTGACGGATGAATGCGGCGGAACCCGCTGGCTGCGAATCCAGTGGGTCGAAATATGCCAACGCGTCGCACTCAGGCGCGCCGAAAGAATCATTTGACCGCAGGATCGACGTGTTGCCTTGAGGCAATGCCGACCAAGTCCCGCCTGTGTCGTGAAGCGGTAAATCGACTGGTCAGCGCGGAAGGCAAATCCATTGGCGTCCGCTCATTGGCAACAAATCAATGCAATCGCGATTTGCCGCGCTTCCGCGGATGGAATCAGGGCAGCTCAAAGTCGTCCGCGAAAATCAGGTCGCCGAGATCGATGGTGTAGATACCGCTGCCGAATCCAAGCACCGGATCGGTGAAATCAATGCGCAAGGCGAGGCGGTCTCCGTACATGGAATCACCCTGAAACACCTCTGGAGCCAGTGCGGCTCCCCCTGCAGCATAAACCGTGCGGCCGTCGGGCAGGATATCGCCCGCTCGGGTCACTTCAACCACCGGACCGCCCTGAATGGGTACAGCGTAGACGCCTTGGAACAGGTTTGCGTCGGTTCCACGGAACACGACAACTTCATTGCCAAGCACAAACAGTTCAAGGCTGAATCCAAAGACCGGATCCTGGAAGGTGCCGACACCCCCGGGTACGGCATCGTTCGTGCTCACGAGTTCGCTCAATCCGGAACCATCGCTGGCTGTCGAATAGATTCCATAGCGTCCCGAGGCATTGCCGCCGCGGAACACAACGGTGTTGCCCGAAATCCTTTGCGTACCAAACTTGAATGCGTCGAAATTGCCTCCGCCCGGATTGGCTACGTTCAAGCTGGCGATGCGGGAACCATTGCTGGCGCGCTCGCGAGGCGTGGCGCAAGGATCAGGAACTCCAGACACGCCGCTCAACGGGAACGTGTACAGCGAGCTGCCCTGGCCGCCGCCGATGGACATTGACACCGTGTTGCCACTGATCTCCGGTTGACCCCAGATCAGGGCCAGGTAGGGGCCGGCTTCACAAATGGCGTAGGCCGTCGTGCCGATGGCTCGCACCTGTCCGCTTGCCAAATCGATTGCATAATTGCCTGATTCTGCATTGTCGGCAAACACCAGGTTGCCGCCATCCAGCGACATGTAATCCTGGGTGCCACCGGGAAATCCGATGCCGAAACCGAACGGTGTCGTATTGGCCGGCGGCACGAGCGTGTTCTGGTTCGCCAGCGTGGTGATGGCACCGCCGCCGATCGGTATGGCGTAGTAACCGGCCTGCCCACCGAATTCGCCCTGGTCATCGCCGCGAAAAACCAGGGTGCTGCCATCGAAGCGGAACGGCAGGAGATCGCGGAAGAATCCACTGCCCGAGGGTATCGCGGTATTGACATCAACCAGGCGGGTGAATCCGCCTGCCGTCGGTCCTGTGCGCCACAGGCCCTTCACGCCACCAACCTGCGCCTCGAACACGAAAATGCCGTTCTTGTAGGCAGCCGCAGCGACAGTCAGATTGAAGGTGGTGCCCGGTGGTTCGCCCGCAACGGGGGTGAACGAATCCACCACCTTCACCAGTTGCGAGCCGGCCACATCGGCAACGCAGGCAAACGCGCATAAGCCAAACAGGAAGGTGCGTAAACACGGAATGCGATTCATACCCATCTCCCCCCGATTGCGGATGAAGGGTGTGCCACAAGGTTGCCCTTGCGACATGAAACGATCCTCCGATTGATGGGTGCTTGCAAGCGGTCTGAACGGCTCCAACAGTCGCCTGATCAGACCTTCGCGGCGGTATCATTTCCGGATGCCTGCGGCGACCATGTTGTCTATTGATCCGGCACTTAAGGAAATTCTGATTAACCTTAGTTTTCGTCGTTCCCGCGAAGGCGGGAACCCAGTGACTTTTTTGCAACCTGTTGTAGGACAACGACACTGGATCCCGGATATCGCTTCGCGATTCCGGGATGACGAGCAAAATCAGAGTTTCCTTAAATTGTCCAACGTAGGTCGGTTCAAGCGCCGCAGGCGCGGAACCGACATTCCCCGAAAAACCTGTCGGTTCCGCCACTTCGCGGCTTGAACCGACCTACGAAATATCGAGATCATTTGCGGGCCGGATCAATAGGTGGTTTCGTTACGATGAAAATGAGGAAGCCATGCCCATGAATTCGCTCCCGACAGTTTCCCGTCGTTCCTTGCTGCGCGCGGCCAGCGCAGTGCCCTTGCTCGCACTCTCCGGCATTCCGCGTGCCGTTGCCGAAGAACCGACGGAGCTGTCAAACATCACGACGAAGGCCAAACCCATCGACGAGGCTGAACGCAAGGCGCGTATCGCGCGAGCGCAAGCCCTGATGGCTGAGCACGGCATCGGCGCGGTGTTGATCGAACCCGGATCGTCGTTGCTCTATTTCACTGCGGTGAACTGGTGGCGCAGCGAGCGCCTGACCTGTGCAATCCTGCCGGTCGAGGGCGAGCCGTGCATTGTCACCCCGTTCTTCGAAGAGCCTTCGGTGCGCGAATCTCTGGGTGTACCTGGCGAAGTGCGGGTGTGGCAGGAGCACGAAAATCCCATCGAAGTGGTTGCTGGATTCCTGCGCGAGAAGAAGTTGCTGGAGCGATCCATCGGCATCGAGGAAACCGTGCGCTATTTCGTGGTTGACGGCTTGCGCAAGGTGCTGCCGCATGCCCGCCTGGTATCGGCAAATCCGGTGGTGCGCGGCTGCCGCATGCGAAAGAGCGCGGCCGAGCTCGCCCTGATGCAGTGCGCGTCCGATGTCACCGTGGCCGCGTATCGCTGGGTTTATCCGCGCATTGAAGCCGGCATGAGGCCGCAGGACATTGGTGCGCTGATGTCGAGCGCCACGCAGAAACTCGGTGGTGGCGAAGGCTTCAATCTGATCCTGCTGGGCGAGGCGGCCGCCTATCCGCACGGCAGCGGCAAGCCGCAAAAGGTGGTGCCCGGCGAGGTGGTGCTGATGGACTGTGGCTGCAATGTGCACGGCTACCAGTCGGACATCTCACGCAGTTTTGTTTTCGGCGGCAAGCCCAACGATGAGCAGCGCAAGGTCTGGAACGAAGTGCACAAGGGACAGCAGATCGCTTTTGCGGCGGCAAAGCCGGGAGTGCCGGCCGGTGAGGTCGATGATGCCGTGCGTCGCTACTATCAATCATTGGGTTACGGTCCGGACTACAAGTTGCCGGGCCTGTCACATCGCACCGGTCACGGCATCGGCATGGACGGACACGAGCCAGTCAATCTGGTGCGCGGCGAGAAGACGCCGCTGGCCGAGGGCATGTGCTTTTCGGATGAACCGGGCATCTACATTCCCGGCAAGTTCGGTATAAGACTGGAGGACTGCTTCCAGATGACGGCCGAGGGTCCGCGCTGGTTCAGCACGCCACCACCGTCCATCGACGAACCCTTCGACTGATCGCATCAACACGCATCCGTTAGCGAAACTCTGATCAAGCACAATTTTCGTCACCCCGGCATGCGCCGGGGTCCATTTTGCCCTTGATTTCATGTGAACAAAATCAAGATGGATTCCGGCTTGCGCCGGAATGACGGCAAAAGCAACGAATTGAGCGTCGCCTTGGGTTTGGTCACAAAGCGCTATCCTGTTCATCCACCACACACATCGCAACATCGACTCTGGAGCAAACATGAGCATGATGAAAGGCTTCTCCTGCATGGGCGTCCTGGCACTGGCCCTCGCCGTCAACGCGGCTCGCGCCGCCGAGCCGGGAGACATCCATGACGCCGTGGCCAGGGATTTCGACAAGCGCCTCAAATCCATGTTCCTGCAGTTTCATCAGAACCCGGAGTTGTCGTTTCGCGAGGTCAAGACCGCAGCCCGACTGGCCAAGGAGTTGCGCGCGCTCGGTTACAAGGTGACCGAGAAGGTGGGCGGTACCGGCGTGGTCGCGGTGATGAAGAACGGAGATGGCCCGACCGTGATGCTGCGTGCCGACATGGATGGACTACCGGTCGAGGAAAAATCCGGTCTCGCGCATGCGTCCAAGGCCAGGCAAAAGGACATGCATGGCGAACTTCGCCCGGTCATGCATGCCTGCGGCCACGACGTGCATGTGACTGCGCTGATCGGTGCCGCACGCCAGTTGGCCGAACGCAAGCAGGACTGGGCTGGCACCCTGGTGCTGATCGGACAACCCGCCGAAGAAGTCATCAGCGGTGCGCGCGCGATGATCGAGGATGGCCTCTACACGCGCTTTCCGAAACCCGATGTGGCGCTCGCCTTCCATGTGAGTTCAGGGAGCGCGGCGGGCATGATTCAGGTTCCACCCGCAATTGCCTATTCGAGTTCCGACAGCGTCGACATCATCGTGCACGGCATTGGCGGCCACGGTGCCTCACCGCAGGAAACCGTGGATCCGGTGCTGGTGGCCTCGCAGATCGTGGTGTCCCTGCAATCCATCGTCAGCCGCAACATCAACCCGCTGCAACCGGCGGTAATCACGGTGGGTTCCATTCACGGCGGCAGCAAGCACAACATCATCGGCGAGCGTGTGGACATGCAACTCACCGTGAGATCCGACAATGCCGAGGTGCGCCAGGAGCTTCTCGATGACATCGATCGGGTGGCAAAAGGTGTTGCCATCTCGTTGGGCGTGCCGGACGACAAGCTGCCCGAGGTAATCCGCTCGAAAACCGAAAGTACGCCACCGACCATCAATGACACCGCGTCCGCGGAAATCGTCAGGACGGCGCTGACTGAGCAGTTCGGTGCAGATCGGATGGAAATGAAACCACGCGATGGCATGGGCGCGGAGGATTTCGCCCATTTTGTGGCCCCCGAACATGGCGTGAAGGGTGTGTACTTCAGCGTGGGCGGCGCGATGCCGGAGGATCTTGCGAAACCCACCCCGCATCACTCGCCGATCTTTCGCATCGACTACGAGCCGGCGGTCAAGACGGGTGCCGAAGCCATGGCGGTGGGTGCAATGAGCCTGCTTGGCAAGCGCTGACTGCGATTGATGCATCCATGCGCGGTTACGCGCTGCACATGGGCGATTGTTCGGTATTCCTTCGTGAGCCGGCTGAAGGTCACGCGCGACTTGATGCACGGAGCTGTCGCGTGCAAGCACGCTCCCACAAGAGCCGGAGCCAGGGTGCCTTGTCGTCGCGTACAATTACGCTCCCGCCCAACGCAATGGCCAGGCGAGCGGTTTGCTCAGCCAATGCCGGGGCCCAGTTTGAACGGGCAGCCGGTCTTGGCCTTGACTTCATCCAAAGTAACGCCGGGGTGTATTTCGGTCAGGGTCAGGCCGCCGCCTTCGGCGACTTCGAACACGCACAGGTTGGTGATGATCAAATCCACCACGCCCTTGCCGGTGATTGGCAATTCGCACTGCTTGAGGATCTTGGGTGAACCGTCCTTTGCGGTGTGCTCCATCAGCACCACAACGCGCTTGACCCCGGCGACCAGATCCATCGCGCCGCCCGGGCCCTTGACCATCTTGCCCGGCACCATCCAGTTGGCCAGGTCACCGGCTTCGGAAACTTCCAAGCCGCCAAGGATGGACAAATCAATGTGTCCACCACGGATCATGCCGAAGGAATCGGCGCTGGAAAAAAAACTGCTGCCGGGAATGGTGGTGATGGTCTGTTTGCCTGCATTGATCAGGTCGGGGTCGATGGTATCGGCAGTCGGGAATGGACCAATGCCAAGCAAGCCGTTCTCCGATTGCAGGGTGACCGACATGCCTTCCGGAATGAAATTGGCGACCAGGGTGGGGATGCCGATGCCAAGATTCACGCAGTAGCCATCGCGCAATTCCCTGGCCGCGCGTTGCGCCATCATCTGGCGCAAGGGCGACTCCTTGGCCGACGGCGCGCCATCGGACAGGGTGCGGAACTCGATGCGCTTTTCGTACTTCGCACCCTGGATGATGCGATCGATGAATATGCCCGGCGTGTGGATCTGGTCCGGCTCCAACGTGCCGGTTTCCACCAGTTCCTCGACTTCGGCGATGGTGACCTTGCCACAGGTCGCAATCATCGGATTGAAGTTGCGCGCGGTTTTGCGATAGATGAGATTGCCGAACTTGTCGCCCTTCCACGCCTTGACGATGGCGACATCGGCCTTGATCGCCGGTTCCAGCACGTAGTCCATGCCATCGAAGGTCTTGGTCTCTTTCCCTTCGGCCAGCTTGGTGCCGAATGCGGTACGCGTGTAGAAGCCGGGAATACCCGCGCCACCGGCACGCAAGCGCTCGGCCAGGGTGCCTTGCGGCACCAGTTCCAGCTCCAGTTCTCCTGCCAGTACCTGGCGTTCGAATTCCTTGTTCTCGCCCACGTACGAAGCAATCACCTTCTTGACCTGGCGCGTCTTGAGCAGCGGGCCCATGCCAAAATCATCCACGCCGGCGTTGTTGCCGACGATGGTGAGTCCCTTGGTGCCGGCATCCAGCAATCCCTGGATCAGGTTTTCCGGAATACCGCACAAGCCGAAGCCGCCGGCGGCAATCGTCATGTTGTCGAACAGCAGGCCTTCAAGGGCGGAAGCGGCGGAGGTGTGGACTTTCTTCACGATGGATTCCTTGAAGTGGGGGCGGGACTGTGCGCGGGGAATCGCGGACCGGTCGCGCGTTGCTGCGCATGAACGGCCAGCGTAGTACGAGCCTGCCAGTGGATCAATGCAAACGCACCTGTACCTTGGGCCGATTGCGGGGTGAAAACCCCCAACCACACGCGCATCGATATGGCCAGATACGCTGCGAAGTACCTGTCCTTCTTCCGAAGTTCAAGGATCCATAGGCAGGTTTTCGATTCTCGGGCGCTGTACCGGAATGGAGGAGCCTTCACATGGGTTGATCCGGCACAGGTGCGTGCGCATGCGTGGATTGGCTTGCAACATCAGATGGAACAACACGTTCTGTTCCAATGAACCATGCACCGCCTCGGCACCCGGGCCGCGGGCGTACACCGCAACGTCTTCGCCGCTGTGCGTTTCCCTGCGCATGGGGAAAATCGATTCCTGCAGATAGTCGGGGTTCGCCGTGTCGATGTCTCCAAGATTCGGGCGCGTCACGGCCTCATCGGAGTATTTCTTTGGAACATGCGGGTAGTGCTTCGGGCCGGCTGCTTGCGCATCACTTGAGGACAGGTAACCAGGACCGTTCGCGTAATTGAGCGTGGTGAAGGGTCGGCCGGCGGCATCTTCGCTCGCTTGTTCCGCCGCATTGCCGTCACGATTGCGTGAACGTGCCAAGCCAAGGATCGGATTGCCGCGAACCGATGAGCCGGAAAAGCTCAGGGTATGGCTGTGGTCAGCGGTAGCCAGGATCAGGGTTTCATCGGCGCGGGTTGCGGCAACCGCCGCACGCACCGCATCCGACAATCCAATGGTTTCATCCAGGGCTCGATAGGCATTGCCGGAATGGTGGGCGTGATCGATGCGGCCACCTTCCACCACCAGCACATAACCCTCGCTGTGGCGCGACAGCAGCGCAATGGCCTTGGTCGTCATTTGCGCAAGGCTGGGTGCGCCGGCGGCATCCTGCGCGCGGTCCTGGGTGTATTGCAGGTTTTCGGGTTCGAACAAGCCCATCACCTGTTTCGAACTTGACGGGTCCAGCGCATTGAACTGCTGCGCGTTCCAGACGAAGCGCGATCCCTTGCGCGCCTCGAACTCGGCGATCAGGTTGCGGCCATCTAGGCGCTTGCCGCGCAGCTCGGGGTATTCGGGGTCGCTGACATTGGTCGGCAGAAAACGGCTGCGCCCGCCACCAAACGCGACATCCACGCCATCGCCTGCGGAAAATTCAATCAACTGGCGCGCGATGTCCACGCATCCGTTGTTGCGCGCCTCCACAGGCATGTCGGCATCGGCTTCCCAGTTGTCATCGGCCGAATGCGCATAGGTGGCCGCAGGCGTGGCATCGGTGATGCGCGTGGTGGTCACCACGCCGGTCGCCAGTCCGCTCGATTCGGCAATTTCGAGCAGGGTTGCAGCGTCATTGCCGCGAGTGGATGCGCAATCACCGGGGCGCGCGTCCTGAGTCAGGCTGACCGTGTCATAGCGCGTCTTGATGCCGCTCATGATCGCGCTCATGGTGCTGGCCGAGTCCGCGGTTTGCGCATCCACCGCATAGGTGCGGCTCAAGGCGGTGTATGGAAACTCCTCGAAAGCCAGTCGGGTCTCCTCTCCCGGCGCACCGCGACGCTGGCCTTCGAGGATGCGCGCTGCGGTGATGGTGGTGATGCTCATTCCGTCACCGAGAAACAGGATGATGTTGCGTGCACGTGGCTTTGCCCCGCCGCGCAGTGCGGCAGCCGTGCGTGCGCCTTCGTCAAACCACCACTGCGGAGTTTCACTGTGTGGCCGCGTGATGGGTTCGGCTTTCCGCACGGTTGCGTTGCGTTGGTGGGCAGGATCGTGCGCACAGGCGCAAAGGCAAAGCGCGATGGAAATGCAGGTCAAGCGAACGCGCATGGCAATTTCATCTCCGGCAAGGCGCGCAGACCCAGGATTGAATCCGGGTGCTGCGATATTCAAACAAGCTTGGACTCACGCAGTTTGCCCACCATGGGCGGTGGCGCGAAACTGTCGGCGCGGGCATCGGCCCAGAAGCGCTGAAACACCACATGCTCGGGAATTCCATGGATCAGCTCGCCGGGCTTGACCTGTGGGTACAAGGTCGCCAGCGACTTGATCCTGGTGCTGGAAACGCGACGCAGGATATGTTCGGGCCCCAGTTGTCCGGGATGTTCGAGACCGGCGGCGGCAATCATTTCCTTGAGCGCATGCAGGGTGTTGCGATGGAATTGGTGTACGCGTGTGGCCTTGTCCGGCACGTGCAGGGCGCGCCAACGTTTCGGGTCCTGGGTGGTAATGCCGGTCGGGCAGCGGTCGGTGTGACAGGACATCGACTGGATGCAACCCAGCGCAAACATGAATCCGCGCGCGGCATTGCACCAGTCGGCACCCAGCGCCAGGGTGCGCGCGATATCGAAGGCGCTGACGATCTTGCCGGCGGCGCCGATGCGAATCTCCTCGCGAAGATTGAGTCCGACCAGGGTGTTGTGCACCAGCAACAAACCTTCGCGCATGGGCACGCCAACATGGTTGATGAACTCCATCGGCGCGGCACCGGTTCCACCTTCGGCGCCATCGACGACGATGAAATCCGGTCGGATACCGCTTTCCTGCATGGCCTTGGCAATGCCGAACCATTCCCAGGGGTGACCGATGGCCAGCTTGAAGCCTGTCGGCTTGCCGCCGGAAAGTTCGCGCAGGCGGGCAATGAACGTGAGCAATCCAAGCGGCGAGTCGAATTCGGAATGACGCGAGGGTGAAACGCAATCCTCGCCCTCCGGCACGCCGCGGGTTTCGGCAATCTCGCGACTCACCTTGGCCCCGGGCAGGATGCCGCCATGCCCCGGTTTGGCGCCTTGCGAGAGCTTCACTTCGATCATCTTCACCTGATCGAGCTGCGCGCGTTCGACGAATCGCTCCGCGCTGAACACGCCGGCGCGCTCGCAGGCTCCGAAATAGCCGGAACCCAATTCCCACACCACGTCGCCACCGGGCTCGCGGTGATACTTCGACAAGGATCCTTCACCGGTGTCGTGATAGAAACCGCCACGTCGCGCGCCTTCATTCAGCGCAAGTACCGCGTTCGGCGACAGCGAGCCGAAACTCATTGCGGAAATGTTGAATACGCTCGCCGAGTAGGGTTTGCGGCACGCCGATCCACCCACCATCACGCGGAAGTCGTGGCTGTCGATGCGCGCTGGCAGAATCGAATGGTTGATCCATTCGTAGTTGTCGCCGTACATCGCCAGTTCGCTGCCGAAGGGTCGGGTTTCCTGGGCCTGCTTGGCGCGCTGGTAAACGATGGAACGCTGGTCGTGCGAGAACGGTACTTCGTCGTTGTCACCCTCGACCACGTACTGGCGCAACATCGGGCGCAGTTCTTCCATCAGGTAACGGCCGTGCGCGATGACAGGGAAATTGCGGCGCAGGGTCTGCCTTGTTTGCGTCATGTCCCAGATGCCGAGCAGACTCAAGGCGCTGGCCGGCACGCACAGCCACGGCCAGATGCCGCCGCGCTGCCAACAGATCGCGCCGACGATTGCCAATATCAGACACAACACAAAGAACCAGTATCGACTCGGCAACAGGGAACTCACGCGCAATCTCCGCCCGCCATCGGAAATTCGAGAATAACGGAGAACCCGCGAATTCGTGTCATGTCGACCATGTGGTACTCCTGCAAAGGCAGTATTGGCAGGGTGGACAAGCACAGCGCATCCACCACACACCTCGCTGATTCTCCCTCTCACGCTGGCGGGAGAGGGTTGGGGTGAGGGTGGGCCCGCATGCAACCTGTCCGCAGTCTGCTGCTTGGTGGATGCGCTGCGCTTGCCCAGCCTGCGAATTCCCTAACCGTGCGGGTCGCGCATGCGCGCCGTTGGCGTTGCCTTGAACAACACCCGCTCCTGATATTCCTCGCCCAGGGTTTGCGTTTGGTAGCCGCGCCTGCCGAACTCGGCCTGCACTTCACTCCAGCGTTCGGACTTGCACACGAACAGGGTTGCCAGCGGATTCGCCTCCAGACGGGCGTCGAAATTGCCGTCGTATTCGGGGTCGAACCGGCGATCCGCCACCGGCTGCATCGAAAGTTTTTCCACCTGCACACCCAGATGCAGGTGCAATCCGTAGCGCGCCATGTCTTCCACGAACACGACCTTGTGCAGCGGGAAATCGACATGCGTGCGGATTTCCGCGGCCCAGGCTTCGGCATTCTTGTGGGTGGGCCAGTAGGAACTTGCGGCGCGCAGGATGAGCAGCAGCATCACCCAACCGCCGAGCACACGCAGCGATGGAAAGCTGCGCCCATCGGCTTGCCGCTGGCGCGCGAGAATCAGTGCCAATGGCGTGAACAACGGCAACAGGTACAGCGGCATGCGCGAGCGCGACAGGCAGAACACGAGCAGGGGTAGCGCCACCCATACGAACAGGATCACGCCCGCGGCATCCGCGCTGCGCGCTTGCCGTTCACGCCATCCGCGCAGGCGGGCTCCGAGCGAGAGCAGCCAGCGCCACAGATCCAGGGTCCAGGGCAGGGTGCCCAGCAGCAGGGTGGGTGCATAAATCATGATCCAGCCATACCACTCGCCGTGCCGCGCGAGTTCGGGCTCGGTCAGCCGATCAATCAGCTCGACGCCGAGGTAGTAGTCGAGCAGGCCCGGCGTGTCACGAATCACGATGGCATACCAAGGCAGGGCGGCGAGTGCGAACAGCAGGAATCCTGAAACATGAAACGCAGCGCGTGGGCGCGGACCCGGGACGAGCACTCCGCACAGCGCAATCACCAGCAGATACAAGAGCGATGGCGGGCCCTTGATCAGGAAGGCCAGCGCAAAGCAGAGCCACATGCCCAGCAGCCAGCGTCCTGCATGCGTCGTCTCGGAGAAACGCGATTCAATCCAGCAGGCCATGGCCGCGCTGCAGGCTGCGGCGAGCAGGAAATCGGTGGTGATCAACTGCACGGCACCAAACGGCAGCAGGAACGTGGCGTAGATCAGTGCCGCTTCGTTTTGCCTGCCGGGGAGCAGATGTCTGGCCATGCGCCAGACCAGCCACACGCATGCGAGATAAGCCACCGCGCTAGGCAGTCGCGCCGCCCACGGGTTGCTGCCGAACACGCCGATGCTGGCGGCGATTGCCCAGTAGGTCAGCGGTGGTTTGGTCCAGTGGCCGACGTAGGCATTGCGCATGGGGTGAACCCAGTCACCCGTTTCCAGCATGTTGAGCGCCGCATTCGTGTAGCGGCCCTCATCCGGATCCCAGATGCCGCGAGAACCGAGAAAGGCAAACGCCAAGAGAACGGCTATGCCGATGGCGAACAAGGCGGAGGGAGAATTGATCGATCGCATCCGCTCGATGATACGGGACGCGCTTCGCTGCCTGCATCCAAAGGCCCGCGACGCGCCTGCCGAACCCGGCCCATGGGCGGGCTCGCGACGGCAGGTGCGGAGAAAAATGGCGCGCCCGAGACGATTCGAACGTCCGACCACCGCCTTCGGAGGGCGAACTCCCGCCAATGTCCAGCAAGATCTGGAAAGTTGCTAATCGATGTTATGCAGCTAGATCAATCACTTGCCAACGAAAATCCATCCATCTGCCGAAGCTGATTAAAATCAATGGGCGTGGATCCAAGGTCCCGATGATAAGGTGGTACCCTAGGGTTAATTGAGTATCGGACCGCTTCGAGTCGCTCATCTGAACCTTCCAAGGATGGTTTATCCGGCAAATTTGGCGGTCAACGAATGCGCGACTTAAACCAAATATTGGTGTCGGGGAGCGAAAGTTACGTCAGCGTGCCGAAATGAATTTAGCCCAAGAGCGGTTGTCAGCCAGCCCGTTTGCCTACGGGTAGAGACAGCATGACGGAACGAACGAGGTATTCAGCGCTAGCTCGGTTGATTCGAGGCCTGGCAGATGACGACGATCCAGATGAGCCTCTGCCGTTTGGAGAATTCACGGACGGGGATTCGGCCATCGAATGCTCCCTGGCTCGAATCGCCCCTTTGCTGATCAGCTGGCCAGACACCCCCGATTTTTTGCGGGAAGCTCTCCGACTGGGGCGTCCCATCGAGGAGCTATCTCCGCCTCGCCCCGGCTTCATACTCGGCGGCGGAATGTCCAATGATCTTCCGCTGTATTACGCACTCTGTATGCAACCGGTACCTGCGACAGAGGCAGCAGGGCGTGTTGCGCAGGCAGCGGTTCTCCTAGCGGCGGCTATTCTTTATAAGGACATAGGTGTCGGCGCGTTCGTCTCATCCATGCGGCTGGCTTGCCGTGCCGTCCGACAGATCGGATCGAATACTCATACCCACCCCGAATTCATCCAAGCCTTGGCTCAGGTCAAATCCGGTCGGGGTGTGCTCAAAGCAATTGAGGCCGTCGGGAGCCGCCCACTGGTATTCACCGCTGGCCAGGCTACTGTCCTTCTGAAAATCCGTGTTTTTCTCAGAGACGCGTTTGAAGGACGTATGCCTCGCGATGGCGTTGAGAGGAAGAGTCACCCGCAACCGCCGGTGGGGCCGGATGTTCCTGAGCCGGATGTCCCTGAGCCGGAACGCGGGGAGCCGGAAAAACCTCCTCCTAGAGACAAATCTGGGGGCCGACCAAAACGATCACCAGCAGTACGCCGAGTCGCAGAAGTTGACGACTTGGTGGCAGAGCATTGGATCCGGGAAAACGCAACAGAGGGCCTGCCAAGCGCCGACGAAGTCTCCGAAGCTGCAGCATCAAGCGCGGAGTCGCCGCGCCGCTCCACCGTAGCGGTCAATGTCCCACTGAATGTCCCCGCCCACTTTGTGAGTTCAAGGCAAGTAATCTCGCGGGCGAAGTTTGCGGCTCGAGCGATTGCCACGTCCGCTCAGTCCTTGATGTTAGCTGGCGATCGACTGCAACTGATCGATCTTGAGGCGGCGGAACGCTATGCCACCGGGTTGCGCAGCAGAGCCTTCCGACAGCCTTCGGAAGGAGTATCGCAAGGCGCGATTGTCGCCGCTGCCATGCTGATTACCGGGCTGTCAGCCGACGGCCTATCGGATTTGAAAATTGTAGAGCAGTTGGCACAGGTCCCCGAGCCTCCAGACGCGCACTATCTGGTCGTGTCAGACGGAGTCCTCGTGATCCCAGGACCACAACTGGTCGATGGGTTCGTGCCAACAAGCGCAGACCAAGAGCACTACCGGCCTGTGGCCGAGCAACTAATACTGAAACTTCCGCGAGAACTTGCCTGGATTCAAATGCTAATGGAGTTCGCCGGAAAGCATATCGGAGGCAGCCCGTTCAACGATCCGGAATGTGTTGGGCAAGCGGGCCTGTTCGTTAGTGCCGTCAATGACCGATTCGGGTCTCGGCTGACTCCCAGCCGAATTTCCCAATTTCAGCCACGTCAGTTGTTCGCCACCAGCGGGGATCGTGCGGACGTTGCGCTACTTTTCGGTGGCAAGGCGGATGCGCGACTCTACTATTACGCGCCGACGGTCGCTCATCTAGTCAGGAGTCATCATTCGATTTGGCTGGGCGTCTACAAGGGGATGGGGTTATCAGTACAGGATGGTGCGCCCGCGCATGAGGACTCGCTCCCGTGGCCCAAATCACCAGGCCCCTATATCGGTAGCCGATGCTGCCCAACGGATCGCGGGGTGGCTGCCATGGTCGAAGCAGTGATCCATCACTGCCGAGCGATCTTGACAGGACGCCGCGATAGAGCACGCACGCGGCAGGTTCACAACGCCATCGTCGCCTATACCTGCCAGATGGTCATGTGGCACACAGGTATCCGCGCAGTAACCGACCCCGTCGAGCTAGGACTTTACGACCACGCAAGCGGAATGCTCAGCGTGTCAGACAAGAATACCGACAGCTATTACGCGTCGAGGCTTGTGTGGGTGCCACCCATTGCACAACGACAAATCGCTGCCTACCTCGAGCATCTTGTCGAGTTCAAAAATTCGTACAAGAAAACGGGCAAGGATACGGATAAGAAGGTATTCGAAAATCTGGCCTCCCGCGGCAACACGCTCTTTTTCATTGATGAAGACGATGCGCCCACCGCCGTACGAGTTGAAATGCTGAGACAACAGGTACCGCAAGGCCATGTCTATCCGATGAATGCGCAGCGTCACTACCTGCGGACCCGCCTCCGCGAGCTCGGTGTCCCGGCTCAGACCATTGACGCATTGCTCGGTCATGGAGCGCGTGGGGAAGAGCCGTATGGTGCGCATAGCTGCTACTCGGCGGCTCGATTGCGCAGCGATCTAGAGGTGCCACTCCAACATCTTTCGGAGCAAGCGGGATGGACAGTCCTTCGCGGCCTGAGAAGCTGACGCCTGCCATTGCCCAGCGTCAGCGCGCTCGCGCGAAAGACGTTGAGCAGTTGGAGCGAAAAATCAGGCAAGTCATTGCCAACCATGCTCCCAGCCTTGAGTGCAAAGAAACAGGAGCGAGCCTGGACAAAGAGACATTAGCCGAAATCATGTTCGACCTGGAGAGCCTCGATACGGGACGCCAGGGCAAGTCGATCAGGCAAACATTGCGGCTGATCCTTTCAAAGTTACAGAAGGAAACGGGGGGCGTAGTCGAGCTTCCTCCCCTCGAGATCGTCCTCAAACGTGCTCGGTCGCCGTTCGCGCCAACCAGTTTCTCCCGCGTGCCGGCGTTCTCACGAACGATTGAGTCATTCATGGCGGATCTCCAAGCGCATCCTGATGTCGATGCCCAGATCGCCGCCGCTCGATTGGTGTTCTCGGCCGTCACTTTCGGTGGCCTTCTTCATCCCACTCTTGTAGGAATCTTCTGCCCGTTGCGAATTGCCAATCTGCAGCGGCATGGCGATCTCTTCTGGATCGATCTGGAGCTACCGAAAGGTTCCGAGGAGTATTTCGTCCGGATACGACGTTGGTTCCCCGATCCGATCAGTCGTTGTTTGATCGGGCGATGGCATTCGGCTTCTCTCGTATGGCCCCAAGGCATAGGCGGCAACCCGGCCACCTTGGTCCGCGCGCTGTTCAAGCGTTTGGACGTAAAGCCACTTCTCTCAGGCGAGAAATTACTCCACGGGCTATTGGACGATGCGCAAACGCGACTTCGACTACTGATACCCGGCGTTCTAGTCGATTTCCTCGCGTCTGACGATCATGGGCAATCGCTCACTTCTCATGCGTGGTGGCGCTTGATTGCGGATTGGCAAATGCACCCGCCTTCGACGGAAAAATTTGAGAAGGAAGAGGAAGAAAAGGCTTCTGCCCTTCCCGAGATCCCGGACAAGGCGCCAAGCAAGTATCGCGCGGACTCCAGCGACGACCTTGCGACGCTAAATCTGTTGAAGAAGGCATTGAAGGAGGACGAAAAAACATATCGGAAAAAGACAAGCGCTTTGTCCGAAATCAATCAGCTTCGGGAGCACATTGGACCTTGCGGCCCGATGCTCAGTGCACTAGTCGACTGGACTGAATGGCGCGTGCAAGCCGGTTCATCGCAACCACAAAGTGTTTATAGATATCTCAACTCCTTCGCCCCAGCGCTGATTGCTGCGATGGGTGAGCTGGATCCTGCTACGTTTGTCGCCGAAGAGATATTGCATCCTGCCGCGGCTACAGCGACTGCCGAGTTGGATTCGAATAGGGTTTCAACCAGCGAACTGGAGGAGAGATACAAACAAGTTCTCGCCAACATTATTTCATCTAAGGAGCGAGTCCTTGGATCATGGAACCTGCGAAATTTCCATTCGTTTCTTGTGATGACACGTGACGTTCCGCCCGTGACGATCGACGGTTTGGTCGCTGACCATACCGTCGTCCGTGCCAGTGGCATCAGCGAACATGAATACGAGCGCACCCTTGACCTGATCTCGCGCTCGCAACCGGACACGTACGGCCGCGACATGTTGCGGGTGATGCTCATTCTTGGATACCGATTGGGATTGCGAAGAAAGGAACTTGCCTATTTGCGCCTTGGCGATATCCACGATGAGTCACTGACTGGGACGCTCAGTCCGCGGCCACTTGCGTGGATCCACAGCCATCCAAAAGCCCGAGTGAAAACCACCGGATCGGTGCGTCGATTGCCGCTGGCTCATCTGTTGACACCGGAGGAATTGGAGGAGGTTCTTGAATGGAAGCGGTTTCGAAAGACTGGTGCGGGCAAGAACCACGCGTCCCATGCGCTCATGTTCTGCCTACAGGGACAAGAGACCCAGCGGCTCCATGATCGCGAAATTGATGTACTGGTCAAGTTGCTTCGTCACGTCTGCAATGACAACACGATTGTCCTGCACACCCTTCGCCACTCCATGATCTCGAACTTGTTTGTGCGTTTGTTCACCGCCGAAATTCAGCGAGTTTCGGTGATCCCGATCGACTGTCCGTGGCTGCTTGACGCTCCGTTGTGGAAAGCACTGATCAAGCGCATGTTCAAAGCACCTTCGTTGCCGCGGGAAGCTGCCTATCTGGTTTCCACGATTGCCGGACACATTGACCCAACCGAAACGATGCATACCTATGTGCATCATCAGGACTGGATTGCCGGGCTGTACTTGCAAGACTTGGCAGGTACTTTCCCCTTGGCTGTCTGGGCGTCACTGGAGAGTATCGGTGTCGACGCACTCATGGTTCGACACTCGCGCCAGAAGGCACGCTCGGGTGAAAAAGTGAAGGCATACATGGATACGCCGCGGAGGATGATGGCTGCTTTCAAAACCATCAAACCCCCCTCTGGCAAACCGGCGAAAGTGATACCCACGAAAATCGATGTTCCCGTCGATGTGCGCAGTCTGCTCGAACGCCTCACATTTGAAGGCGTCTACAACATTCTTGCTCTGGAAGGTCAGAGCATGAGTAAAGCGGCACGCGAACACATTAGCGGAATCGATCGCCGATTGTCCGAGAGCTTGCGCAACGCCGCTCAATCCATCGCGAGAGTGACGACATCGGCGAGAAACGTGGAATCCCGACGTCCCCGCTTGATGGCCCCGCAACCCAAGCGCCCACAACCTCGACTTGCGAATCTCCCCCAACTGGATGGCTTTGGCCCCGCTATTCCAAGAGAGAGGACTGAACGTCGCGATGCGCATGAAGCTTATCGTCGTGCGATGTTGCCCGAATCGATTGCCACCGGAGAAGAATTGGCATTCCTGCTCCGACGCACTTCCCACACCGACCCAATTGTGAGCGCACGCAGTCTCGACGATGTCGTCCGACTAACCAATGTCCTCGGGGAGCTCGGAATCCCGAAACGCAGGATTCGTATTGAGATCCACTCGTTGCTGAAATCGGTGCCGAAGTCGGTGGCCGCGAGAAAGCTGTGGGTTCACAGTGTTGCGAATGCCGGAAGTGTTTCCGCAAAATCGGTCAAGCTCGCACCTGGCGAACTTCCAGTCACGCGCTGCGACCGAACTCACCCGGGTGGAAGAATAGAAATCCACGTCGTCCAAGAACCACGCGCATCTGCGAAACAGAAACCCGATCAAGAAGGATTCCGGCTTGCATACGGTTGGCGCGTCGGCTGCTTCTACGCATTGTGCGTGAAGATAGCGCTGAAACCGGAAAGTAAATCGCGCGGCGATGGTTAGGAGTCGCGACAGCATGCCGAAGATATATTCCTTGTACTCCGAAGCATCCATGTTGCCGCGCAGGTCATCGCAAGCGCGAAACAGCAGGCTGGAAAGCTGGCCGAGGTTGAGCTTTTGGGTCATTCGAGGGGGTCCCTGAGGGATGTTGTCCGTATGGTTCTGGAGTATGTCGCAGTGAGTGCGGGCGACCAAATGGATCGCGGTCGTGTGTAGAGGCTATATTCAAGAGCCCGCGATGCAAGGGATTGACGCATGAAGGTTACAACGGACTGGCTTGCGCACCCGACCACGATTGGCGGCATCGATCATCTAGGCACGCAGGCCCCTTGTCAGCTTATTTATTCCCAGCTAGTCCCTGGAATCACCAACGTTACGGACCGGGCTCGCTACTACGCCCTTTACCCATGGTTGGTCTGCTCGTTTGACCGGCGTTTCCCAGAGGCCGATGCTGCCGAGTTTGTGAGGCTGTTTCGGCGCGCGGACTTTCTGTTGACACTGATTGCGGATCACCACGCACGATTGCTGGACGAACCGGATGGCTGGCACGGTGCTGCCATGGTTGGGCGTACTCAGATGTCGGCCGCCATGGCGAGACTGGAAGCCGCCGGCGCAATCGTCCTGGAAGAATTCACGACCACCGAAGAGGTTCCTACTCGTTACTTCAAGAACCGACTGGGTGGCCTCGGGCAGTATTACATGGGCGTCCTGGCCGAGCTTGGGCTGCTGGATTCGTCCACACAACATTGGGTCAAATATACCCAGGAGCTTGGTGAACCGTTGGCTGATGCCGTAGGTAAGGGGGTCCTGGCGGATAGGTTTTGGTCGTTGGTGGAGTCTGGGCGCGTTACGGCGGACGACCTGGATGCGCTGCACTCATTTTGCCCATGCGGTTTGCAGCAGGATTCGGAAGAACACACCATGCTCTTGAATCTCTTTTTTGCCGAAGTCGAACCGTTTGCAGTAACTGGCCAGCAGCGACGACTCTCGTTGGGAATGTCGCTCTACCTGGCAGACGCGCTGTCGAAAGCGAGTGCGGAGTTCGATATAGCGGCCTTTAGAGGCGCCATTTACGCCAACAGCTTGCCAAATGCTGCGCCGTGGCATCTCCCAGCCTCGCTGCAGCCCACCCGGGCGCTATGGGGGTTGTACGAAACCAACGACATGCTGTCGGTCGGATTTCTTGGCTTGTTCGCGTCAGCACTTGATCAGCTCGCCTTTAGACAAGCCAGCGGCCGGCCTCGTTACGCGTCGATAGAGGCGCTGGCCACCGACGTGAGCCAGGGCGAGCTGGGGGATGCGCTGGTTTCGGCATTTGGAGTGGAGCAGTTCAGCGAAGTGATTGGCAGACTCCAGGCATCGGCACCGGCGATTGGCGATTGGCTCAATCCCCGCCATGAGCACGAGCTCTGCAATCAGCTGATGAGCCAGTGGCGGTCGGGCGCATCAGACTCGGATCGGCTGATAACCGCGTTCGAGATGATCGCGTTGCTTATTGCGAGAGACAATACAGACCGGCCCGCCTATGGCGGCCTGGCCATTACCGCCGACGAGCTGCGCAATTATCCGATCAACCTGCAAACGCTCAGACAGCGCGCACGGCGCTGGTCAAGCTGCTCGGTCAGGGCCGTTCTTGAGGATGCCATCGCCTGGTGTCTGAGCGCCCACTTGTCGGTGGCTCTGCGCAAGCTTCGTCAAACCGGTCGTTCGACATTCCGCTTTCGTCCCGGCGAGCTTGGTTTGGAAATTACCGATGAAACGCCCTTGCCAACGCGAACCACCCCTCGCTTCAATCAAACCTCTCAGATACTGATTGACCTTCGGACACTGCGGCACCGATCCGACACAAACGGGAATGACCTCGATGTCACTGCGCTCGGCCGCCAGATGATGGCTAGTCATGGCCAGTGAATCTCAATCGATTTTCGAGACAATCAAACGCGGCGGCTGGGAAGGATCGCTATTCACCACGTTCAACGCGACACTGCCTTTCTATGAAGATGTGGTGTTGCGCAAGCTCACTGCCGTCGGCTGCCGAAACAATGTGGTTCTCATGGATCGACGCCAATGTGCGTTGGCCTATGCCAGTGAAGCTACCCGCCCGCGCATGGCCGGCTCCGCCTATACGTTGATTCCGATCCATGTGAACGGTGCCTTCCATCCAAAGTTGGCGCTGCTGGCAGGTAAGAAGCGCGCCAACGTCTTTGTCGGCAGCCACAACCTGACGATCTCCGGTTTCGGCTACAACCGGGAGGTGAGCAACTGCATCGATCTACCGGGAGCGCCAGGCACTCCCGGGCGCGACTTGCTCGTTCATGCGTGGGCGATGGCGCGCAGTTGGATCAGTGAGGTTGATTCCGACTTACCTGCTCGCCTGGTGGCCTCTGCCTTCGCGCTTGATGGCGTTTTCGGCAATACGTTGACGGGGGAGCAAGATGCTTCAATCCAGCTAATAGGGCAGCGCTCTGGTGGATCTGGGCTGTTGGATCAGTTGATGCCGCTACTTCCAGCGACGATAAAGCGCATTACGGTGCTCGGTGCATTTTTTGACCGCGATGGAGTATTTCTCTCAGAGCTGGATCAGCGCTGGAAGGGCGCCGAGATCATTGTTGGCATCGACCCTTCTTCAGTCTGGATGTCCAAACCGCCGAGCATCGTCGGCATGCGCGTCGTGGACGCAGGAGCCATTGGCAACCAAAACAAGAACAGCAAACATCCCGCTGCGACCTATTTGCATGCCAAAGCCATCTATTTCGAAGGGCTCGACGGTGTTGCGTTATTTGCCAGTGGCAGTGCCAACCCCAGTGCTCCGGCATGGCTGGCCGATCATGGGACAATGAATGTCGAAGCTATGTTGGTACGGCATGGTAACGAGGCCCGGGTTTGTGCTCGCAATCTCGGGATGGACAAGCTTGCCAAGCGACCCGTGGTCGCCACGACCACGCTCGCGGATATTGCAACGCGTAGTCGTTCGGCCCTTGCCGACCAGGATGTCAGTTGCCCCGCGCTATTTGTAGGCATTGCAGACTACGACGCTGCTTGCGTGTGGGCCGAGGTCAGGAACCTCCCCTCTTTTGACGCCGTCGACGCCTTGGGTCCGGATGATGAGGCTTTGCTCGATATTGGCTCGGTAGTCGCTACTGTCAACGGGTTCGCTATCACAGAGGAGCTGCCTGGAGTTCGAACACTTCTGCTTCGCTCCGGGACAACGGCGGTAGCGCGTGTGCTTGTGCATCACCCTGCAAGAATTGCCCATCTCATCAGTGGGGCGGCGCGAGATTCAGCGAACAATTTACTGCAGCAGCTGGGCTCAAGTTTCGACGACATCTCACGCGTCCTGCCGTTCCTGGAAAAGGTCATCTTTGCCGATAGCGTCAGCGGCTCGCTTCGTGCGCCCACATTTCATGCTGGCACCACACGAACAACGGGTGACCAGACTGACAGGCCGGATTCTCTCGCGATAGCGTTGGCAGACATCCGGCGATCGCCGAAATCCTCGCTTTTTTCCCATTCCAATGATTTATGTTCGTTGATCGACATACTTCTTCGTCATATCGAGCTCAGCGACGATGCAACGGAGCGAGGAGTCGACCGGGTCGGTCGCTCGGAAGAGGAGCAGATTGGGCAGGATGACGACACAGATGAAATCACCCCGTCGCCGTCTAGCCAAGAGGTCACCGACGCACAAATAGCAGGTGCAGTTCGTCAGAAGGCCGCGAAATTGGTGCGCCGCATGTGCAAAGCAATGGAGAACACAGATCGCGCGCCGACGTCGACCATGACCTTGGTAGTTCAACTACTGGGCGTCATGGCGCTACTCCGCGAGCTGGCCCATCTGGAATTTACCGATCGCTGGAAGCGATCCCGAACATCGTTGGTGCGTCCTGAAGATCTCGATGAGCTTCTTTGTGTCGCTTCCGGGATGCTGCTCGCGGACGGAAGTGTCGACCTCCTGGCGTTGTCTGACCATGATAGTGAGCCGCCTGTGGAAATGACTCAGCTTCGCACGCTAATGTTGTGGCTTGCGTGGATATCGAAGTGGGAGTGGTGGACGCCTTCTGAGCACCTCGTCAATGAGGATCAACCGAAAGAAAAAGTGCTTGGAAACGCCAAACTTCTGGAACTGCTCCGACATAGCGCAAATGATTCGGAACTTTGGCCGATGCTCCAGCAGAGTATCGAGCGGACGTTGCCCCCAGATCCAATCGCAGCTGCTTCCGCGACGCGCTGGCTTGAGCGGCATCAGCTGTTGAGCGGACAGCTATGCACGCTCACTTGCGAGGATGACTTCTCACATAACAGCTCACTGCTCCCGATCAGATCGGGCGATGTCGTCTCGGTGCCGGGCGCAATTGACTATCCAACAATCGCAATTACCAACGATGGCCAATACGTCTCCCTGGGCTTTGGCCATAAGAAAAAGGCGCGTAGCTTTGAGGTCGCCCACGTCAGATTGATAGCTCGCTTTTAGCTGAGCATGAAGAATGTGTTCTGTGGCCGATGACGGCTTGATGGCGAAGTTTCAGTCTAGCTCTGGTCAATCCAGTTTGATCTGGGGCGAATCAGCGCTCTGTTTCGCTAAGCTTATCTCTAGCATCCGACGCAGCCACGCTTGAGCCATCTCGTCCGTGATTTCATTGGACCCGCTGCCTAGGCATCCAGGCGGTTGCCCAGAACATGGATGAAATCACCTCGCCGGCGCACCGACGCAATGTCGGGCGCCGACACCCGCGCGCTTTCACCCGAATTCCGCCAACCAAAATTTCCGCCGACTTCGCGATTGCCAACTTACGGCTCGTCGACGCGTTCGACCGTTTCCTCGATCCTGCAATCGAGATAGGCGCACAGTCATATCGATGGCTAGAAAGTTGCCTCTGGCAGCCGCTACCCTTGCAATAGAAGCGGCGTCATTCTGTCGTATCTATCGGCTCCCCACCGAGGCTGCGATGCTCAAAGCGCCAACGCCGGAAGGTTCGTGCCGCTCGCAAGTTGAAGACCTCCTCTGATAGCACGTCACAGTAAGTCAGTTCGATCCATCGCCACTCATCATTTGGTTTGCAGCGCTCGGCGAATAGCGCTTCAAGGCGCACTCTCGCTTGCTCGACAGCCACGGCGTTCTCGGCATTGCCAGCTTCGTAAACTAGATTGATGCCGAGGACATATGGATCGTCGGGATCTGCGCGCTCAGTGTCATCGTCGAAGTCGAAATAGATTCCTACAAGGTGTGCCGAGTGGCTCTTGCCGACGCTTTCGAAACGGCTGCCGACGCCACTTTCTCTAAGCCAATTTATGAAAGCATCAGGAAATTCGCAGCGGGCGTAACGCTGCGCAAGCCATCGGCGCAGCAGTGCGCGATGCTCGCTGGTATAGGACCGCTCGGCCCATGGCTCGTGTTGAAGTAAGTCTGCTTTGGGCACTTCGCAACGTTGCGCAATACCGTAGTGCACCCACTCGGCGGAAGGTGTTCCCTCAGCACCAAGATGGAGCTTTCGGATCGAGTGGCCGTTCTGCGAAGTTGCTTCGCCCTCGCGGACGACGATGCCGATCAAGAGCTCTACTGTGGGCTCCACCTCGGCCTCACTCGCAATGTCACAACTGTGGCTGATGACCAGCGCGCGATGGGTGTCGTGTTGTGCAGGGTCGATTACACCCAATGAAACGGCGGTGTCTGGTGCAAGCAGGTCTCCTTGGCGCCAGGCGGTGGGCATCTTCGTAGGTTCTCTCAGCCGAGCAGGTCGAGGTCGACAGCACCTCGGTTGCCAATGCGGGCCTGTAGGCGCCGCGCCAAGCGTTCACGCTGTGTCGCTTCTCGAATCAAGATATCTGACAGTTGACCTATTGCGTGATCGGCATTCGCGCCCTCTGCCAGTTTCTGCAGCAGTGTGGTCCGGCCTTCGATGGCGCGATGGGCCACGCGACCCACCTGTGCCTCCAGCAGGTGCAATCGTGGTGCGATCGCATTGGCAATCGCGCACAGTCGCTCGGCGTTATCTGGGCTGATCGAGTTGCCGTTCTGCCAACTGTAAATGGTAGGCCTGGAGACGCCGAACAACTGAGCGGTCTCAGCTACGCTCAGGCGGAGCGCTTCGCGAATCGACTTCAGTTCGACAACGAAGCCTTGATCGGTCGCCGCCACTTGGGAGTCGTGCACGGCCCGAGACGCCGAGCCTGTGCCGAATTGTTTGATGATCTGCGCGGGGCTAACGTTACCGCCCGTGCCGGCCAAAACGCCAATAAGTGTCACCGCAACCGCGTTCTGCCAGATGCCGTTGCGCCGGGGCTCGACGGGCTGCCACGAGCGAAGTCCGTAAGTCATGGTCACTCCCAAGTCTCAAGTGCGTGTGATGTCACCAGTGCTTTGAAGCATTGAGAGAGCGCCGACTTCAATTCGGCCAGTTCGACCTTGGTCGCTTGCGCGCTGAAGTCGACTCGCTCCTCATCAAAGCTATCGCAGTCCAGCATCACAGTTTCACCCGTATGCGCAAGGAATCGCTTGGCTAGCTTCAAACGGAGCGGCGCCAGGTCAGGCGGTGCGGCGATACCCTGAAGTATTCGCACCGTACGCAGAAGCAGAGTGCGGGAGCCGCTCCTAAACACTGACTCGGTAAGGGTCTGCTGATGCTCGAGGGTGTCGCCTACCAAGCCGATGAAACCCAGTGCTTGCGGCACCAGATACTGACCCAGTGACTCGCCGTCCAATGGTTGCACCGCGTCAAGCATACGCATTCCAAGGCGGTCGCAATACTCAATGGTGCGATGGCGATGGATGATCTCTAGTGCGCGCAAGAAGGTGTCCGAGAACTCCTCGAACACCGGATAGTCTGTCAATTCGTAGGTCAGGGCGCTGGGATCCAGCAGAAATGCGGCTGTCTGCGCCTTGTTGCGATATACGAAGCGAGTGATGGCTTGGTCACGCACCGCCATGCCCCCTCCCTCACTCGGGGAGACCTCTAGCGCCTGCACCTTCGTTTCGCTGTAGTCAGGAAAGCCCGCTTCGCGGAACGCTTCCTGCAAGGCCGGCAGGAAAGGTTCCATGACGAGCACCGGATTGAAGCGCATCTGTGCAAGCGTGAAGCAAACCGGTGCCTTGCTCAGTCGTGTGCCCATAGGGATCCCCTTTCTTCAGAATCTGACTTTACAGTTCACTTGACAGAAAGACAACGAGAATTCGATTGAGTTCCGCGTGATGAAGACCCTGGTTTGCCTCCGCCCAGTTCGGCTGTTTCGTGTGATTTGGCCGCAGAAACTCAATGCCGCGAGGTAGTGGCCCGGCATAAAACATCATCGCCGATGGAAATGAGCAGCGGTTCCGCCGAAGGGCGCGTAGGGCCTGAGGTCGCGAGTTGCCGATGCGATGTCGGACACCGACACCCACGCGTTTTCGCCCGAAATCCGCCAACTGAGATTTCCGCTGACTTCGCGATTGCCGACTACGGCTTGTCCACCCGCTCGACCATTTCCTCGATCTTGCAATCGAAATAGGTGCACAGCTTGTCGAGCGTGTCCGAGCGGACAGCGTGGCTGTGCTTGAGCATCCGCGACAACGTGATACGGCCGATACCGGTCGCCGCGGCCACTTCGATCAGGGTGATCCGGCGGCGTTCACGGAATTCCTTGTCCGCCATTCTCTCTTTCAATTTGAATCGAATCATGAAATATGAACGCCAAATGAATCATTGATGATGTGAACGATTTATGGGTATTGCGTCAATTCGTTCGTGGGGTATTCCTGATGTATGGATCATTTTTGATTCATACGTTGAACAAATCGACACAAGGAGTACACCCATGAACGAAACGTATCTTACCACTGAGCAGCTCGCCGGTCGTATTCACTACGACACCCGAACCATTCGGGATCGCCTGAAGGATTCGGTCCTTCTGGAAGGCATTCACTACTTCCGCCCGTTTGGCGGCCGCAAGTTGCTTTTCATCTGGGAGGCGATCGAGCGCGACATCAAGCGTTGCACGCTCACTGACGCCATTCCGATGGCTGGTGGAGGTGTCGCTCATGGCTAATGTCATTTGCCGGAAGGATACCGGCCTTCTGCTGCTGGACTTCCGTTATCTCGGCCAGCGATGCCGGGAACATACGCGCCTCCCGGACACCACGGCCAATCGCGCCCGTCTCACCAAGCTGGCTGATCGAATCACCAAGGCCATCGGCCAGGGCACCTTTGTCTATGCCGACTATTTCCCGGATAGCTCGCGTGCCAAAGCATTCGATGGCGGGAATAAGGATCTGCCGGAGCCGATGACTGACGTTGATCGACCCGGAAGCCGCGCAGAACCCAGCACGTCGACATTTCGAGAGTTCGCTGAACTGTGGTTTCTGGAATCCGAGCCGCGCTGGCGGCTGCAATACCGCCTGGCGATGCGCGCCACGATGGAGAAAATCCTGTTTCCAACGTTTGGGGATATGCACTTGTCGCAGATCACCCGTGCCGACGTGTTGGCTTTCCGTGCGCAGATTGCAAAGCGACCCGGGCGAGCGGGGCAGAGCCTTTCAGCAAAGCGCATCAACAAGCTGATGATGCAGCTTCGGGCCATCCTCGCCGAGGGCTGTGATCGCTTTGGACTTGACTACCCGATGCGCGGAATCAAGCCGCTCAAACAGAAGCGTGCAGAGATCCGCCCCTTCTCGCTCGATGAAGTGTCGCTTCTGATCAGCGCGATCCGCAACGACTACAGGCCCTATCTCACGGTTCGCTGCTTCACCGGATTGCGCACTGGAGAAGCGAATGGATTGCAGTGGAGTGACCTGGATTTCGAACGGAACGTGTTTCGAGTGGAGCGCACTCATTCCCGGAATGGCGACGGGGAGACCAAGACGGAGCTGTCTAAACGCGAGATCCCGATGGTGCCGCAAGTTCGGGCCGCGTTCGAGCAGCAGCAGTTGCGCGCGGTCAAGGGCTGCCCGTGGGTATTTACAACGGGCCGCGGTAGCCCGATTGATGCCGTGAACTTCACCAACCGCGTCTGGTATCCGTTGCTGCGGCATCTGGATCTGCAGAAGCGGCCTCCTTATCAGATGCGACATACAGCGGCCACGCTCATGTTGGCAGCAGGGGAAAACCCGGAATGGGTTGCCCAGATTCTTGGCCATTCCACCACCGAGATGTTGTTTCGCGTCTATTCGCGATTCGTCCCCAACAACACGCGCAACGACGGCCGTGCCTTCACGGGGCTGCTCAACGCACGCGAGATTGCGACTTCGACCGATGGAAAGTCGGACGGCGCATCAGCGACGGTGGCGAGCATGACCGCAGCACAAAAGACCGAATTGTTCGCGGAGTTGTCGCGCGAACAAGCCACGGGGGGATTTCAGTAATGACTGCGTTGGCAAACGCGCTCTCGAAGGGATTCTTGACGCGTGCAAGACAGGCGCGCCAATCGACCGCAACTGGGAGCCGCCCCGCCCCGGGGGCGCGAACCACCACCCCATTCTCTCGTTTGCTTCGTTGGCGTACGACGCTCAAGTACAACATGCAGGCGCGCTTCAAGAATGGTCTAGCGGCCACCAAACCGATCCGAACGAAAAGTCACAAGGAGTAACGTCATGGAAGCAGTGAAATCAATCCCGTGTGCATTCGGCTACTCGGCGGTTCTCGAGACCCATGAACCCGCAAATACGGGAACTGGGATTCCATTTCGTATGACGCTGTGTCGAGGGAAAGAATCCTACGAGGCATTTACCTGGATTTCGCCGATTTCGACGGATGAGATCTGGATGCCTAAAGTCTACGTGACCGAAGTCGACGCCTTGGCCCAGGATTTCACGTCGTGCCCAGTGGTAACGCACATGGTGAAAACGAAAAATGCGCCGATGCTCCCGCTTATTTCTACGTGGAACGATCCACTGAACCTGGTTCAACGTCTAAAGGACGTGGTGAAGAAGATCGAGGCGATTCCACTCGTGGACTTCATCAACGATGTGTTTACGCTTCGAGAGGTCTACCGGCACTTCTGGACCTGTCCTGCGTCGCAGGACTACCACCACGCATTTCAGGGCGGGTTGGCCGCCCATTCGATCGAAATGGCGGAACGGGCTGCGCGAACTCCACATGTTTCGTCCATGGATCGCGATTTCGCAATCGCCCATTCCTTGCTCCACGACATTGGCAAGATCCTGTGCTATGGAAAGGAGGGCTACACGACCTACCAGGACCTGGGTGTTGGCGCTCGTTGAAAACTGACCATCTCTGCTCGTTGAAAATTGACCAGGGATAAAGGCCGGGGAGAGCTCCCTCGGCGTGGTCGGAGTGTAACTCCGAGCGTGGGTCGGAGGGGATCAGAAGG
>SHNG01000054.1 GCA_004295005.1 Gammaproteobacteria bacterium | reverse complement strand
GGGGCAGCATCACCTTTACCTTCACCGACTGCAACAACGGTACCGCTTCATGGACATCCACGGTGCCTGGCTACGGCAGTGGTTCGATTCCGATCACTCGCCTCACCCGAATCGCAGGCACGCAATGCCCCGGTGCTACCCAATAGGACCGTGAATCAGGCTACCTCCCGGCGGCACCCGCAGCGGGAACGATGCCACCGTGCTAGGCGCTGCGAACCAGGCTGGTCAGATCCGTGGTTCGCAGCCGCTCTGCCATGGCGTGCATGCTGGAAAGATGCGTTGAACCCAGGCTCCTGGCATCGTCGCGCATCTGCGCAAACGTCGAACGCAGCAGGTCGGTGCTTAGTTCACGATTGGCCGCGTAGTAACGCCTGGCCAGTTGCCCTACCGCATAGGTACTGGCAAAGGCCATTCCCGAGCTGGCTGCCTGGCGACCGACACCGCCAAGGATCGAGCCACCGATGGTACCCAGCAATCCGCCCAGCAACTTGCGACCCGCCTGCTCAAGCACCTGCGCCGCCAGACCGACACCGGCGGTCGCCAAGAAATCCTTGATCTGCATGTCCTGCACATTGAATCCATAGGACGAACCAATGCGATGCACCAGCTTCATCTGCAAGGGCACGATCACCAGGGTAGCCAGGGTCTCGGGCAGGAGTTCCAGGGCGCCATTGAGAATGGCTGCATCGAGGATCAGCTTGTCCAGTTCCGCCGCCGACAGGTTCGATGCGGGTTGCCCGGGCTTGGCATCGATGCCTGCTCCACCAATGACCTCGGCTTGCGCGAGCAATGACTTGCTCGTTTGCACATCCAGTCCCAGACGGCTGCCCAACTCCTGCAGGAAACGGTTTTCGACCTCCGATGTCGTGCCGTCCGCATTGCACACACAAACCGCCACTTGATAGGCAAGCTTGCGCGATTCTTCCGACTCAAGCCCAGGCAGGAATGTGTTGATGCCGGCGGACTCGAACTTGACCATCGAGAGTATCTCGTCCTTGTCGTGCTCCGACTGGAACTCGAGCCCCGCAAGGGAGCGATCCAGTTGCTCGTGTTCACGCCCGCTTCTCTCGCCATCGGCGTACGCGGCCAGCAAGCCGATTCCCAGGATCGAGCGTTGTTCGGCAGAATTCATGCATGACTCCTGAGCAGGTGGCTGTCCGGACCAAACGAATACACCCGGACGTGGTGCGGAATGCGGGCAATTTCAAGCTTCCACCGCCGACATCATCGATAATGCGCAAAGCCGCCAGCAAGAACCAGCACCCCTGACACACTGCACGCTTCCTGTCTGAGACCCCACGTAATGTCCCTGCCTGCGGAAGTACTGATCGACAACCCACCGGATGTGCAAGTGCATGATCCGGCGCGAACGACGTATCCGATCCTGATCGGCCTCAGCTTCTGCCACCTGCTCAACGACATGATCCAGTCGCTGCTGCCGGCAATCTACCCGCTGCTGAAATCAAGTTTCGCACTCGATTTTGGCCAGATCGGCCTGATCACCCTGACCTTCCAGGCAACCGCTTCGCTGCTGCAACCGATGATCGGCACCCTGACCGACCGCTACCCGAAGCCGTTTTCGCTGGCAATCGGCATGGCCTCGACCCTGTGCGGATTGCTGTTGCTCTCGCGCGCGCAGAGCTATCCGGGCTTGCTGCTGGCCGCCGCCATGATCGGCAGCGGATCGGCCGTGTTCCATCCGGAGTCCTCACGCATCGCGCGGATTGCCTCCGGTGGCCAGCACGGGCTTGCGCAATCGCTGTTTCAGGTTGGCGGAAATCTGGGCGCTGCCTGCGGCCCATTGCTGGCTGCGTTCATCATCATGCCACGCGGACAATCGAGCATTGCCTGGTTTGCCGTGGCCGCGCTGGTTGCCATCATCCTGCTGACCCGCATCGGAGTCTGGTATCGCCAGCGCATACCCGGGCTGCACCATGCCGCGCGCGCGGCACGGTCGCAGTTCAGTCTTTCCCGCCAACACACCCTCCTGGCGCTGATGGTGCTCGGCATGCTGGTGTTCTCCAAGTCGTTCTACACCGCCAGCATTTCGAGTTACTACACCTTTTACTTGATGCACAAGTTTGGCCTGGATGCGCAAGCCGCCCAGCTGCATTTGTTCGTGTTCCTCGCCGCAGTTGCCGCCGGCACCCTGATCGGCGGTCCGGTTGGCGATCGCATTGGCCGGCGTTACGTCATCTGGATCTCGATTCTCGGCGTGCTGCCGTTCACCTTGCTGTTGCCGCATGCCAACCTGTTGTGGACAACCGTGCTCACCGTGATCATCGGCGTGGTGCTGGCTTCCGCATTCTCCGCCATCCTCGTCTTTGCCCAGGATCTGGTGCCAGGCCGTACCGGCATGATCTCCGGAATGTTCTTCGGTTTTGCCTTCGGCATGGGCGGATTGGGTGCAGCCGTGCTCGGCGAGACAGCCGATCATCTGGGCATCGAGACGGTGTATCGCATCTGTGCATGGCTGCCGGCCATCGGCTTGCTGGCCTGGTTCCTGCCGCGCATTCCCGGATCCGGCAACGTGCGTCGGCAGGCCTGATCAGCTCACGCCAAGGTGCTCAGGCGGAAGTGCCAACCAGGTCAGGAATCGAGGGTTTCCTGCAGAAGGCGCTGGATCAAATGCTGGGTGGCAGTCGCCAATCCGGGTGTGTACTCGAAACTGGACTCGTCCATGTAGTTGCATTGGGCAAGCTCCAGTTGCACGGCGTCGACGCCCTGCCCCGGATTGCCGTAGTGGCGCGTGATGTATCCGCCCTTGAATCGGCCATCGATGGCAAAACTGTAATCGGCTTGTGACTCGAGGACACCGATCAGGCGTTCCCTGAGCGACGCCCCGCAACTCTGGCCAGCACTGGTGCCCAGGTTGAAATCCGGCAAGCGGCCTTCAAACAGGAACGGCACCACGCTGCGGATGGAGTGTCCTTCCCAGAGCACGCAGCGTCCATGCCGGACGCGGATGCGCTCGATCTCCTCCACAAGCGCGTTGTGGTATGGACGCCAGTAAATGCCGACGCGCTCGGCTATCTCATCCTCATCCGGCTCCTGCCCATCCAGGTACACGGGCTCGGCACTGAACTGGCGGACCGGACACAGGCCGGTGGTGTTCTGCCCCGGATACAGCGAGGTGTCATCGGGCGGACGATTGAGGTCCACCACGTAGCGCGAATGGACGGGCACCAGCATGGATGCGCCCATTTCGCGTGCAAACGCATACAGGCGTTCAACATGCCAATCGGTGTCGGGAACACGTCGCGCGGAAGGCGTCATGCGCTCCGCCAGCTCATCCGGCAGCCGCTCTCCGTTGTGCGGCAGGCTGACCAACAAGGGTGAGGCGCCACGATGCAGGGAAAAGATGTTCATTGTCACAGTGTACGCGCACTCGCACGGGTCAAACGCGAATCCGCGCAGCACGCCCGGTTCAATTGCCGGCCTTGATCCTTGGCTCGAACTTCAACGCAATCGACTCCACCGATGGATCGGCTGGCTCGGAACCGCAGCCGCCGCAGCCCGCACAGCCACTGCCGCTTCCGCAACTGCCGCTGCTTGCATCGGCGGGCTGCATCCAGCGACCCAGCGCATGGGCAAATCGCCCGCGCTGCGGGTGCCCCAGATGCTGGGCAAGCCGCGATTGCAGGCGTCGGCTTGCACCGGGCATTACATGGCGCGCGGCAAAAACCACGCTTGCCATGGCGATCAAGGCAAGCACCAGCGCCTGCAGCAGTTCCGTGTTCATGAACCCAACACTCTCGCAATCTGGTAAGTGAGCAGGGACGCCACGTAAGCCAGTGCAAACAGGTATACCGCCATGATCCAGACCTGGCGCCAGGAATTGGTTTCACGGCGCACCGTGGCCAGCGTGGAAATGCACATCGGTGCAAACACATACCAGGCAAGCAGTGACAGGGCGGTAGCCAGGGTCCATTGACTGGCCACGATCGCCTGCAGGCCTTCCTCGTGACCGGACAATGCGTAGACCGTGGCCAACGACGACACCGCGACTTCACGCGCCGCGAGCCCAGGCACCAGCGCAATGCAGATCTGCCAATTGAATCCCAGTGGTGCGAAAACCAGATGCAGCAGATGGCCCAACTGGCCGGCAAAGCTGTAGTTGATGGCCGGTTCGGTGGCACCTGCCGGAGGCGCCGGGAAGGTCGACAGGAACCAGAGGATGATGGTCAGCGAAAGGATGATGCCGCCGACGCGCTTTAGGAAGATGTTGGCACGCTCCCACAGGCCGATGGCGATGTCGCGCACATGCGGCACCCGATACGAGGGCAGTTCCATCAGCAGCGCATGTTCGCTCTTGTCCTTGCGCAAGAGCTTGATGACCCAGGCGACCGCCAGGGCACTGACGATTCCCGCTACATACAGCGAGAAAAGCACCACGCCCTGCAGGTTGAAGATTCCGGCCACCGTGCGTTGCGGGATGAACGCGGCAATCAGCAAGGCATACACGGGCAGGCGTGCCGAACAGGTCATCAAGGGCGCAATCAGGATCGTGGTCAGGCGATCGCGCGGATCCTGGATGCTGCGCGTGGCCATGATGCCGGGAATGGCGCAGGCAAAACTCGAAAGCAACGGAATGAAGGATCGACCGGTCAGGCCGGCGCCGAGCATGAGTCGATCAAGCAGGAATGCCGCACGCGGAAGGTAGCCGGATTCCTCAAGGGCGAGGATGAACAGGAACAGGATGAGGATCTGCGGCAGGAACACCAGCACGCTGCCGATGCCGGCAAAAATTCCGTCCACCACCAGGCTTTGCAGCATCGGCATCGAGGTCAGCGCACCACCCACCCAGGTACCCAGATGGGCAACGCCGATTTCAATGGCCTCCATCAGCGGCTCTGCCCAGGAAAACACGGCCTGGAAAATCAGGAACATGATGGCCGCGAGCAACACCAGGCCGAGCGCCGGGTGCAGCACGATGCGATCGATGGCATCGTCGATCTCCGCGGTACGCCGCGGCATGCTGACCGCTTCGGCGATGAGTTCGCGAACCTGGCTGTGCAGATCCGAGGAATCCTCGGCCACGGCAGCAGCCGGCACTTCGCGTTCGAGGCATCGGGTCAACTCGGCTGCGCCGCCGTGTCGCACGGCAACGGTTTCCACCACCGGGATTCCGAGCCGCGCTTGCAGTTTGTCCACGTCGATGCGAATGCCGCGGCGACGCGCGGCATCGCTCATGTTCAGTGCCAGCACCATGGGCCGACCGAGCTTGCGCACCTCCAGCACGAAGCGCAGGTGCAGGCGCAGGTTGGTTGCATCGGCGACGCAAACGATGAGATCCGGCACGGATTCGCCGGGAAACTCCCCCAGGCAAACCTTGCGCGTGATGATTTCATCCGGGCTGGCGGCATCGAGGCTGTAGGCGCCAGGCAGGTCGAGCAGCAGGTAGTGGCGCCCCGACGGCGTGGAAAAGCGGCCTTCCTTGCGCTCCACGGTGACGCCCGCGTAGTTGGCTACCTTTTGCCGACCGCCCGTGAGCAAGTTGAACAGCGCAGTCTTGCCGCAATTGGGGCTGCCGACCAGGGCCAGGCGCATGGGCAACGCAGCTTCGCTCATGCGGGCTCTCCGACAATGATGCGCGCAGCCTCGTTGCGACGCAGGGCAAAACGCGTGTAACCGACCTGCACCAACAGGGGGTCGGCACCGATCGGCCCACGCCCGACCAGGCGCACCGGTTCGCCGCTGACGAAGCCATAATCACGCAAGCGTCGGGAGATCGGATCCTTTTCGGTGAGATCCTCGACCTCCTGGACTACGGCACTCAAACCCTGGTCAAGCTCGGACAGGCGCATCGGCGTTCGTTACAAATAAGAATGGTTCGCATTATACGCGCAAGCCCAGGCAACAGCGACTTTCCCGCCGCGCTGCAGCGGGCACGCCTGACCGCCTATGATCGCAGTCCTTCCATGGGATGACCGGCATGACCGACGCATTGCACATTACTTCCCGCAAGGGCATCTGCGAGATCCGCCTGAACCGGCCCTCCGTGCACAACGCATTTGACGATGCCCTGATCGCCGAACTGACCCGCGCACTGGAATCCGCCGGACGCGACGCTTCGGTCTGGGGCGTGGTCCTCAGCGGCGAGGGCAGCACATTTTCCGCCGGTGCAGATCTCAACTGGATGCGCGCCATGGCATCGGCCAGCGAGGAGGAGAACCGCCAGGATTCACTGCGTTTGGCCTATCTGATGCGCACCTTGAATTTCCTTCCAAAACCCACCCTGGCCAGGGTCAACGGCTCGGCCTACGGTGGCGGCATCGGCCTGGTTGCCTGCTGCGACATTGCCATCGGCGTGGAAAGTGCCAAATTCTCCTTGAGCGAGGCCAAGCTCGGCTTGGTGCCCGCGGTGATCTCGCCCTATGTGATTGCCGCCATCGGACTGCGCCAGGCGCGCCGCCTGTTTGTCAGCGCGGAAATCTTCGATGCGCACGAAGCCATGCGCATCGGCCTTCTGCATCATTGTGTGGATGCCGGCGCCCTGGATGAGGCCGTTGATCGCAACCTGCATTTCCTTCGCAAGTGTGGCCCGCGTGCGCAGGCCGAGGCCAAGCAGTTGGCCATGCGCGTTTGTGGCATCAATCCGGAAGACGCGGCCTTGCAGGATGCCGCCAATGCAGACCTGATCGCCCGCCTGCGCGTTTCGGACGAAGGCCAGGAAGGCCTGACGGCATTCCTCGACAAGCGCCCGCCACGCTGGGTTTCCCAAGGATGAGATGATGACCCGTCAGCCAGCACGTAACATGCACCGCTGGTTCACGCGCAATTTGCATCAATGAAGGAATCGCCACCGATGTTCAAGACCGTCCTGATTGCCAATCGCGGAGAAATTGCCTGCCGCATCATGCGCACTTGCCGGCGCCTTGGCATCAAGACCGTGGCGGTGTTTTCCGAAGCCGATGCCACCGCCCAGCATGTGCGCCAGGCAGACGTGGCATTTCCCATTGGTGGCCCGGCCCCGGCGGACTCCTACCTGCGCCAGCAGGCCATTCTCGATGCCGCCAGGCAATCGGGGGCGGAAGCGATCCATCCTGGATACGGCTTTCTTTCGGAGAATGCGGACTTCGCCGATGCCGTCACCGCGGCCGGCCTGCGCTTCATTGGCCCAAGCGGGGATTCGATGCGGCGCATGGGATCCAAGGCCGGGGCCAAGGACCTGATGGCCAGCCATGGTGTTCCGGTGGTTCCCGGCTACACCGGGGAATCACAGGATCCCGACCTGCTTGTACGTGAGGCTGAGCGCATCGGATTTCCCTTGATGATCAAGGCCGCACACGGCGGTGGCGGCAAGGGCATGCGCATTGTCCAGCACGCCGGTGAATTCGCCGCCAATCTCGAATCCTGCCAGCGCGAGGCAAGAAGCGCATTCGGGCGTGACCGCGTGTTGCTGGAACGCTACGTGCGCAAGCCAAGGCACATCGAGTTCCAGATCTTCGGTGACCATCACGGCAACGCGATCCACCTCAATGAACGCGAGTGCTCGGCGCAACGGCGTTACCAGAAGGTGATCGAGGAAACTCCCTCGCCCTTCCTCGACCACGATTTGCGCAAGCGCATGGGCGAGGCCGCGGTGGCTGCGGCGCGTGCGCTCGACTACGTCAATGCGGGCACTGTCGAGTTCATTGTCGGCGAGTCGGGTGATTTTTACTTCATGGAAATCAACACGCGCCTGCAGGTCGAGCATCCGGTCACCGAGATGGTGCTGGGCCTTGATCTCGTCGAGATGCAACTGCGTGTTGCGGCTGGCGAGGCCCTGCCGGATTCCCTGCTTGGCCAGCAACCGCTGGCGGCCCATGGCCACGCCGTGGAAGTGCGCCTGTACGCGGAAGATCCCGACCAGGGCTTTCTGCCCGGCTCCGGGCGCTTGCAAACCCTCAAGCTGCCCTCGCCTTCGCGCAACCTGCGCATTGATTCGGGCGTGATCGAAGGCGATCTGGTCACCGTGTTCTACGACCCCATGATCGCCAAGCTGATTGCCTGGGACAATGATCGCAAGCTCGCCCTTGAGCGCATGCGCGAGGCGCTCTCCTGTGTGCAGGTGCGCGGGCCAAAATCCAACGTGGCCTTCCTCGAACGCCTGTTGCGCCACCCCGTGGTTGTTGCCGGCAGCATCGATACCGGCTACCTCGACCGGCATCTGGATGAATTCATCGGCGCCGGCGAGTTTGATGTCGAAGCGATGCTGATTGCCGCATGCGTGGCCTGTCTCCTGCACGAGGAAGCCGGCGCAAGCGAAGCTGCACACGGCCGCGTCGATCCCCATTCGCCCTGGAATCGCACCGATGGCTGGCGCCTTGGTCATCCCGGCAAGCGCATTGTCGCCCTGCTCGATGCGGGTCAGCGCGTCGAGATTGCGGCACACGGTTCTGCGGGTGGCTATCTGTTGTCCCGGGGCGAGCACAGGATCCGCATCGAGAATGCCGCCCTCACCGGCGACTTCCTGAGCCTGAGCCGGGATGGCGTAGTGGCGCGCTACAGGGTCTTCTTTGATGGCGACCGCATCACGATCCACGATGGCACCTTGCGGCGCAGCTTCGAGCAGGCACCGGCATTCGCATTCGTGGAGTCCAGCGCCAGCAACAGCGATCGCGTGCTGGCTCCGATGCCCGGCCGCGTCGTGCTGGTCAAGGCGTCCGCGGGTGACGAGATTGCCGAGGGGGATGAATTGCTGATCATGGAGGCCATGAAGATGGAGCTGACCTTGCGCTCGCCGCGTGCCGGCCGCATTGATGCAATCCAGGCCAGGGCCGGGGATTTTGTCGAAGCCGATGCGGTACTGGTACGTCTGGAGGCCTTGTCATGAAGTCCATGGTGCTGCTTGCAATCAGCCTGCTTGCCCTCGCCGCTTGCACGGAAACCCGCTTCGAATCGCCGCCAGGCGCCCAGATCGAATCCTGCGACCCGGACTGGAAAGGCTTGTGGGTATCGGAGGCCGAATCTTCCGCCAGTGAGCCGGATGAATTGGCCTTCCTGGTCGACCAGGATTGCCGCTTCCTTTTCCTGGAACGTCCGGAAAAGGATGCCCCGCCCAAGCAGATCCACATACCGGTCAATTTCGTGCACGACCGTGGCAAGCACTATCTGGTTATTGCCGACAATCAACTGGCAGGCCTGGTTGACCTCGACCCCGTGCATGGCATCACGCCGCCGCCGGAAAAATCGTTCTTCATTGCGCGCTACCAGTTGAAGGGTGAGCGCTTGAAAATCACCCAGATCGACAGCAGGAAGGCCGCGCGGCTGGTCATCGACAAGGCACTTGAAGGAACCGTCGACAGTTCCGCGAACGAGTTGCATGTCTACATCAAGGGCAGCCCGCAGGGTGTGCTTGAGATGCTGCGCAAGCAGGACCTGTTCGAGGACAAATCGGACACGGTGGTCAAGCGCAGCAAGCTGGATCTCGATGAATACGAGCGCCAGCGGCGCGCACGGCGCGCGGGGAATCCATCGTGAGCGCATCGGCAGACCGCGTGCGCATCGTCGAAGTGGGTCCTCGTGATGGGCTGCAGAATGAAAAGACCATCATTCCCGCGTCCACCAAGATCGAGCTGATCAATCGCCTGTCCGCCACCGGACTGCGCAGCATCGAGGCCACCAGTTTCGTCAGTCCGAAGTGGGTTCCCCAGCTTGCCGATGCCGCCGAAGTGTTTGCCGCAATCGACAAGAACCCGCAGACCAGCTATCCGGTGCTGGTGCCCAACCTGCAGGGCTACCAGCGCGCGCGCGAGGTCGGCGCCACCGAGGTGGCTGTGTTCACCGCGGCTTCCGAGGAATTCAACCGCAAGAACATCAATGCCTCGATCGACCAGTCCATCGAGCGCTTCAAACCCGTACTGGAACAGGCTGGCAAAGACGGCGTATCGGTGCGCGGCTATGTCTCCACCGTACTGGGCTGTCCCTACCAGGGTGAGGTTCCGCTGGCCGACGTGGTTCGAGTTGCCCGGCAGATGCACGATCTGGGCTGCTACGAGATTTCCCTGGGCGACACCATCGGAATCGGCACTCCTCTCAAAGCGCGCGAGATGTTGCGCGCCGTTGCCGGCGAAGTGCCGATACAGGCGCTCGCCGTGCATTTCCATGACACGCGCGGCCAGGCCCTGGCCAATGTGCTGAGCTGCCTCGAAGAGGGAGTTCGCGTGGTGGACAGTGCGGTTTCCGGTGTCGGCGGCTGCCCCTACGCCAAGGGCGCGACCGGCAACGTGGCCAGCGAGGATGTGGTCTACATGCTCGAAGGCATGGGCATGGCGACCGGCGTCGACCTGCCGGCATTGATTGAAACCGGCCTCTGGCTTTCCTCCCGACTCCAGCGCGAAACCTCGAGCAAGGTAGCGCGAGCGAGCCAATAAGACCGCGGCACCAACGCAACGATGACAAGCGGGAACAATTGCGCGATGCTACCGCTTGAACGTCACTGCGCACGATCTTTCAGATTGCCCAGGGGTCGATTGTTGAAGCATCTTCCAGACAAGTCCCCACCGTGCCAGCAGGCAACCTGCTGAACCCGTACACCTGCGCGCAAGGAGAACCGGAGGGGCCAACTCATGGACGTACGCAAGAACCTCCCGGATCCGCGTCGTACGGACAACCCCAAGGATGTGGACCAGACTCTGGATGTCTGGAAGCAGCTCGCCCAGGCAGTCGAGCAACCGGGTGTCGACCCGGTACTGCGCCTGCTTGTCAGCGAAGCTCAGAGTCAACACGAAACACTGCGCGGGGTTACTGCGGCGATCGCCACCCGTTACCGCGCCTTGATCGATGCGGTTCCCGATGCAATCACCATCCACGATGTGGATGGGCGCCTGCGTGACGCCAATGAAGCGGCGTGCCGCTTGTATCGACGCGAACGCGCCGAGTTGCTGCTGTGTTCAATCCACGACCTCAATCCCGACCTCGATCCTGATTTCATCAGCTTGCTCAATGCCGCCTTTGATCGCGGTGACACCCTGCGCTTTGAATCCACCCTGGTGCATGGCAACGCGGACGCGGCAACCCTTGAACTGCATGCCCATTGCTACCTGGACAGCGGCCAGCGGCGCGTGCTGGTGGTGACCCGCGACCTCGGGCCACGCCAGCAGGCACTGGAATTGCTGCGAAGCTCCGAGAGCAGCCTGCGTCAGGTTCTTCGCGATGTGGATGTTGGCGTGATCACCCGCGCCCGCGACGGCAGCGTGATCTCCGCCAACCCGGCGACCTGCCGCATCCTGCAGATCAGCGAAGCCGAGCTGATCAGCCTGGGTACCGAACGGGTGGACCAATGGCAGTTCATCGATGCCAACGGCGTTTCCATGCAGCGGTCCCAGCAAGCCTGGTATCGCGCATTTGAAACCGGCAAGCCGGTGGACAGCGTGATCTGCGGCATCCGCCCACCACGTGCCCGCGAAACCCTGTGGATCCAGACATCGGCAACCCCGCGCTTTGGCAGCTCCGGCGAAGTTGATGCGGTAATTTCAATATTCAGCGATGTCACTCGCATGTACCGCGACGTCAGCCTGTTCGAACATGCGCAAACCAGTGTCAATGTCGGAGCCTGGCGCATCGAATCACGCAATGACCATGTGATCTGGTCTGCACAGATGTACGTGATCTTCGACCTTCCGCCCGGCAGTCCAGTGACCTTGAACCGCATGCTCGGACATTTTCCGGACTCCGACCGCGACCGCATGCGCCTGGCATTGGCCAGCGTCGGCCGCGAAACTCCCCAGGAGCTTGTCGCGCGTATCGAAACGGCGATCGGAAGACAGCGCTCGCTGAGGATCCGCATGCGTGCATTGCACCGGGATGACCGATCCCACACCATCGTGGGCAGCGTGCAGGACATGACCGGGGAAACGGCTGTGGTACGGACGCCTGTGCCTGAATGACCACTCGCCACCCATTGCCAAGACGGAAGCCCGCACGTGCCAGCCAAGACTGCTCCAGAACGTACCCGCGGCCCGATCATTGCCTGTGGTGAATTGCCGGTGAACCCAGGCACGCCTGGTCTGCTGGCCCGGTTGGCGGGACTGGTTGGCGACTCTCCGCGCATTGTGCTGGTCATTGCACCCGAACAGCCCAACGACGAGGAACTTGAACTCGAGGCGATGCTGGTTCGCGCCGGCTATCCGGCAATGAGCCGCCATATGCTGGCCAACCGGGCCAGCGCGGAACATCGCCATCTGCTCGACCAGATTGAACAAGCCGACCTGGTCATCCTCAGTGCGGACAGCCCGCTCAAACTCAGCTCTTTGATCGGCGGCAGCTCGCTTGCCCGCCTGCTGCGCCGACGCAATGCAGATGGATTGGCCGTGTGCGGAATTGCCGCTGGAGCCGCAGTCCTCTGCGAGCACATGCTGGCATCCGGCAGCCAGGGAGCCACACCACGGGTCGGCGGTGCCTCGCTTGCCCCGGGCCTTGGCCTCACCAACCGGGTGCTCATCGACCAGGGCGGTCATGCCAGTGATCGACTCGGTCGCCTGCTGGCCGCACTCGCCCTCAATCCGTTTGCATTGGGCCTCGGCATCGATGCCTTGACGGCGGCAGTCATCGGCAGCGACAACGCAATCGACGTGATCGGTTCAGGTGGCGTCACCCTGATCGATCCGAGCGAGATGGCCGACTCCAATGCCGCCGATTTGGAACCCGGCGCGCCCATCCGCATCACCAACATGCGCCTGCACGCACTGACCAGCGGCGCACGCTACGATCTCGACTTCCGTCGCGCCATCGACTGAGATCAGCGTCTGGCGCGGAAGAATTCGCGCAGCAGCGTCGCGCTCTCGTTGGCCAGCAAACCGCGCGCCACATCGACTCGATGATTGTGCCGTTCCGACACCAGGGTGTCGAACACGCTACCGGCAGCGCCCGTCTTCGGATCATCGGCAGCAAACACGACGCGCGCGACGCGTGCATGCACCAGCGCCATCGCACACATGGCGCAGGGCTCCAACGTTGCGTACAAGGTGACACCCGGAAAGCGGTAATTGGCCAGGCGCGCACCGGCATCGCGCAAGGCCAGTATCTCCGCATGCGCGCTGGGGTCGTTCAATACGATGTTGCGATTCCAGCCCTCACCGACGACTTCGCCGTCCATCACCAGCACGGCCCCAACCGGCACTTCGCCCTCTGCCTGGGCGCGTAGTGCAAGCTTGAGCGCATGCCGCATCCAATGATCGTCATCCAATCCACACGTTCGTGGCGATCCTGTCGAACCACCCGTCAGCTCCGTTCGTGGTGAGCCTGTCGAACCACCCGTCAATTCCGTTCGTGGTGAGCCTGTCGAACCATGAACGGATTCACCTGCTCCCTTCGCCCGCGCCAAAATTCGCAGCGCATCCCGATCCCGGGCAATCAGGGCTTCCTTCTTTGCCCTGCTCCAGCGCTTCACCTGGATTTCCGCAGCCAAGGCATCTTCTCGCGAGCCGAACTCCTGCACATGAACCAGCACCAATGGCCTCCGATCATGGGTATAGCAGCCCGGGATCGATCCCGCATGATGCTCATGGACACGACGATCCAGATCATCGCTGTGTCCCGTGTAGTAGGAACCGTCCGCGCAACGAAAAATGTAGAGGTAGAAAGCCATGTCACATGGTAACCCTCTCGCCGTCCATGGTTCGACAGGCCTGTCGAACCACCCGTCAACCCCGTTCATGGTTCGACAAGCTCGCCACGAACGGGGGAGGACAACGCAACGTAGCCCGGATGCAGCGCAGCGCAATCCGGGGAAGTGTCATTTCGACCCTATCGACTATTGAGCCGAATTCTGCGCGAGTCCGCTCATGGTTCGACAAGCTCACCACGAACGGCGAGATTGGGTGCCGCTCATGGTTCGACGAGCACACCGCGAACGGCAGGACGCATGGGCCAACGCTACCCCCTTGGCAAGGTCGAAAACTGGCCACCGCGATCATCAGCGCAGGGTTTGCCTACAACTGCGACTCGATCGGCAGCCAGGCAAGCACAACCACCAGCAGCCTGCGCAGCAGGCTGGCATCCGGCTCCGTGCTGTAAACCAGGGGCGGAACCACTGACCAGTCCAGCCAGCGCAAGCGCCCTTCGCGATCAAGGTACACCCGGTAACTGAGATCCGGCCGGGCCAGGCGCAGATACTCGTTGCGCAGTTCACGCGCCAACGCAGCATCCTCGAACATCACGCCCATTTCGGTGTTGAGATCCACCGAGCGCGGATCAAGATTGAACGAGCCGACGAATCCACGCGCGGCATCCACAACAAAGGCCTTGGTGTGCAGGCTGGCACCGCTGCTGCCGAAGACGCCGGACGAATCGACCTGGGTACGTGCCTTCATCTCGTACAGACTCACGCCCTCACGCAGCAGGCGCTCCCGGTAGCGGGCATATCCGCTGTGCACGGCAGGAACATCATTCGCAGCCAGTGAATTGGTCACCACACCGACGCTTATGCCGCCTGCAACGAGACCCTCGAGCCCGTCATTGCCTTGCTCACCCGGCACGAAGTACGGTGAGATCAGCAGGGCCTCCTCGCGCGCACCCTTGAGCATGGCAGTCAGGCGTTCGACCAGCCAGCCACTGCGGTCATCGCTTTTCCATTTCAGCGGCGGATCGGAAACGATCTGCACCGAGTCGATCCAGTGTGGAATCAGTTCGCGCGCCAGGTAGGCGCGCATGCCCTGAGACTGGCCGAGTCGTTCGAGATAGGGCTGCGCATCGACGCGGGCCGCCTCCGACTCGAATTGTACGGCCAACTCGCGCATCTGTTCCGGCTTCTTCCTGGCAAGTGCGGCAACCGGCACCGCAGCCGCGCTGTTCCAGTAGTCATCGAAAATCGTGCTGGCCTGACCGACTGCCGGCCCAAACAACAACAGGTCGAGATCACGAAAATTGACCTCGGGATCGGCGCTGAAGTACTCCTCGCCGATGTTGCGCCCACCCACCACGGCAACCCGGCCGTCGGCGATCCAGGCCTTGTTGTGCATGCGGTGGTTGACGCTGAACACGCGCTGCACCATTTCGAACAGTCGCCCGATGCCTTCACGGTTGCGGAACGGGTTGTACAGGCGCAATTCGATGTTCGGGTGAGCATCGAGCGTCATCAGCTTCGGATCGAGACCCTCGGCATTCATGTCGTCAAGCAGCAGGCGCACGCGCACGCCGCGCTCGGCGGCACGGTAGACCTCGCGCGCAAGCAGGTGCCCGGTCAAGTCGTCATGCCAGATGTAGTACTGCAGGTCGAGGCTGCGACCCGCACGACGCGCCGATACGGCACGCGAGGAAAACCCGTCCAGGCCGTCGGACAACATCAGCACGCCCGTCTTGCCCGGATTGGCAGCCAGCATGGGCGCGAGTTCCCTGTCGATCTCGGTCTGGCCGTCTTCAAGTGCCAGCGCATGCCCGCGCGCGCCCGTTGCGCGTGGCGTGAGGCGATCGGCGAGCAACACGCCACTGACCACGAGCACCAGCACGACCAGCAGGCCGATGCCGATCAGGCGAAGCAAGCGCCAGAATGCCTTCCTCATGTACCCTCGGTGTCAATACAACCGTTTCCCTGGGGCAACGTTGCAGACCTTGACCGCTTGCGTCAACCTGTCACCTGTTTGCCAGTCTCGAGGCCATCGTCCGATCAACCCCGGAAGACATGGCGTTGCGTTGCACGGTTTTTCCCTGTGTCGAGGAGACTGGAATGTTCCGCAACGTGCTTGTTGCCTTCGTGGTTGCCGTATGTGCCGGGCAAATTGCTACCGCTCAGGCCGAGGAGATCCAGGTTCATCTTGAGCCTGCGTCAAGAATGGGCATGACTTGGGGCGTAACGCCACACCATGCGACGAATCGCGGCGATGTCACCCTGGTCAGCTGCCATGGCGAACCAAGAATCGAAGGACAAGGCTGCAACGCGTATGAGGGTGATACCGCTTGTTCGCTGGAGCGGCCAGTTCTCTGCTTGAAAGTGGACGGCAGGCCACCACCCGATGTCGCGTCGGGATCGAACTCCAGGAGTTCACAGAGCAACGACTTCTACTCTGGTTGGGCAGGAGGTCGGGTTGCACTGGCTCCAGCCGTACGCGGTGACCAGTTTGCAAGCCAGGACGAAGCCAACGCCTGGTGCGCCTCGCATCTCGGCGAGGGTTGGCGCATGGCCGAGCACCACGATGGATGGACCCGCGACGGCGCGAAGGGCGGCTGGGGATTCATGGCCCAAGGAAATATCACCAACGGATCGCGCTTCTGGGTCGCCATCAACGATCAACCGGCAAACTGCTGGGATTGAGCCGATGGCGAAACCTTCCTCGACACTGCCGCGGTCAGCCCGCTACTCCCACTCAATCGTCGCCGGGGGCTTGCCGGAGATGTCGTAGACCACGCGGGAAACGCCGCGCAGTTCGTTGATGATGCGGTTGGAAACCCTTCCGAGGAAGTCATATGGCAGGTGCGCCCAGTGCGCGGTCATGAAGTCGATGGTTTCCACGGCGCGCAGGGCGATCACCCATTCGTAGGCGCGGGCGTCGCCGACCACACCGACCGATTTGACCGGCAGGAACACGGCAAACGCCTGGCTCACCTTGTCGTACAGATCGACCTTGCGCAGCTCGTCGATGAAGATGGCATCGGCGCGGGCAAGAAGATCGGCGTATTCGGGTTTCACTTCGCCAAGAATGCGCACGCCGAGCCCGGGGCCTGGGAATGGGTGGCGATAAACCATTTCACGCGGCAGGCCGAGCTCCACGCCAAGCCTGCGCACTTCGTCCTTGAACAGTTCGCGCAAGGGTTCAACCAGGCCGAGATTCATGTGGGCAGGCAGGCCGCCGACATTGTGGTGGCTCTTGATCACATGCGCCTTGCCGGTCTTGCTGCCGGCCGATTCGATCACGTCCGGGTAGATAGTGCCCTGCGCCAGCCATCTTGCGTTGGCCAGCTTGCGTGATTCTTCCTCGAAGATTTCGATGAAAAGATTGCCGATGATCTTGCGCTTGGCTTCCGGATCGGCAACGCCAGCCAATGCCTTGAAGTAACGCGCAGCCGCATTCACGCGGATCACCTTTACGCCCATGTGCTCGCCGAACATGGCCATCACCTGGTCGCCTTCCTGCCAGCGCAAGAGACCTGTATCGACAAACACGCAGGTGAGCTGATCACCGATGGCCTTGTGCAAGAGCGCGGCAACCACGGATGAATCGACGCCGCCGGAAAGTCCGAGGATCACCTCGTCGCTGCCAACCTGTTCGCGCACCCGCGCAATCTGGTCCTCGATGATGTGCTCGGCCGTCCATAGCGTTGCACAGCCGCAGATGTCCACCAGAAAGCGGCGCAGCAAAGTTTGGCCTTGCAAGGTGTGGGTTACCTCTGGGTGGAACTGCACGCCGTACCAGCGCTTGTCCTCGTTGGCCATGGCTGCGACCGGAATGCGGTCGGTTCTCGCGGTAACGGTGAATCCCGGCGGTGCCGTGGCCACGTGATCGCCATGGCTCATCCACACATTGAGGCGCGGCTTGCCGCCGTGATCGCTCAAACCGCCCAGCAGTGCATCGTGGGCAATCAACTCGACTTCAGCGTGACCGAACTCGCGCGCATCGGCGGCTTCGGTAGCGCCGCCCAACTGCGCAGCCAGGGTCTGCATGCCGTAGCAGATGCCGAGAATCGGCAACCCACAATCAAACACCTGCTGCGGCGCACGCGGCGCACCGGGAAGCGTGGTGGATTCAGGACCACCGGAAAGGATGATGCCCCTGGCCCCGAACGCGGCAATCTCTGCAGGATCGTGATCCCAGGCCCAGATCTCGCAATACACGCCGATCTCGCGCACGCGTCGTGCAATCAACTGCGTGTACTGCGCACCGAAATCGAGGATCAGGATCTTGTCGTTGTGAAGCCGGGAATGGGGAATCGGAAATGGGGAGTGGTCAGAGCCACGCGCGCCACGCTCGTCAACTGCACCGTGCATTGCACTCACCTCCTGCAAAACGGCCGCGACAATTCCGGCCTGCTTCCAATTTGCAATTCCCGCCTTCTTACCGCGACCATGAACTCTCCCTCTCCCGCTGGCGGGAGAGGGCCGGGGTGAGGGTGGTGCAACCCACAAGCGCAAGGCTCCAAACATTCCCTGGCTTCACCCTCACCCGCGCCCTTGGCGCGACCTCTCCCGCCAGCGGGAGAGGTGGAAAGCACCTATTCCCGATTCCCGGTTTCCAATCAACTCAACCGGTAGTTGGGTGCTTCCTTGACGATCTGCACATCGTGCGGGTGGGCCTCGCGTACGCCGGCGCTGGTTACGCGCACGAATTGCGGGCGGGTGCGCATGTCATCGATGGTGGCGCAACCGCAGTAGCCCATGGAAGCGCGCAGGCCACCGACCAGTTGCTGGATGACATTGCGTAGCGGGCCGCGATAGGGGATGCGAGCTTCGATGCCTTCCGGAACGAGTTTTTCCGGATCGGAAGCATCCTGGAAGTAGCGGTCGCTGGAGCCCTTCTCCATGGCGCCGATTGAACCCATGCCGCGATAGCTCTTGTAGGTCCGTCCCTGAAACAGTTCAACCTCGCCCGGGCTTTCCTCGGTGCCGGCAAACATGCTGCCCAGCATCACCGTCGAAGCGCCAGCGACAATGGCCTTGGCCACATCGCCGGAATAGCGGATGCCGCCATCGGCGATCAGCGGAATATCACCCTTGAGCGCATTGGCAACCAGGTCAATTGCCGTGATCTGCGGCACGCCAACGCCGGTGACGACGCGCGTGGTGCAGATCGAACCCGGGCCGACACCGACCTTGACCGCATCGGCGCCCGCGTCACGCAGGGCAAGCGCAGCTTCAGCGGTGACGATGTTGCCGCCGATGACCTCGGTATTGGGGAAATTCCTCTTGACCCAGGCCACGCGGTCGATCACCGACTGCGCATGACCATGCGCGGTATCGACAATCAGCACGTCCACACCGGCTTCGACCAACGCGGCGACGCGCTGCTCGGTATCGCCGCCGACACCAACCGCCGCGCCCACGCGCAGGCGCTCGCCGGAATCCTTGGCCGCGTTCGGGTTGTCGCGCGCCTTCTGGATGTCCTTGACCGTGATCAGTCCTCGCAACTGGAACGCATCATTGACCACCAGCACCTTTTCGATGCGGTTCTTGTGCAACAAGGCCAGCACTTCATCCTCGCCGGCGCCTTCCTTGACCGTGACCAGGCGCTCCTTGCGCGTCATGATGTTCTTGACCGGATCGTCGTGCTTCTTCTCGAAGCGCATGTCGCGACTGGTGACAATGCCGACCAGACCTTCATCGCTCACCACCGGCACGCCGGAAATGCCGTGTTCTCGGGTGATGCGCATGACCTCGCGGATGCTGGTATCGGGGCGCACGGTGAGCGGATCACGGATCACACCGGCCTCGAATTTCTTGACCAGGCGCACTTCCGCAGCCTGCTGGTCCGAGGTCATGTTCTTGTGGATGATGCCGATGCCGCCGCATTGCGCCATGACAATGGCCAGGCGTGCTTCGGTCACCGTGTCCATTGCAGCGGACAGGATCGGTACGTTCAGGCGCAAGTTGCGCGTGAGTCGGGTCGAGGTATCGACTTCGCGCGGCAGTACGTTGGAATGACCGGGTACGAGATAGACGTCGTCGAACGTCAGGGCTTCGGCAAGTAGTCGCATGGGCGCAGGGTGTCCGAGCAAGTCCGCTATTCTAGCGTTTTCGGGTCGCATCCCGCCATGGCATCGCGCGCTGTCAGTCGAAAAAAGTCTCGGCGGCTTCCAGGGTGTTTTCCATCAGGGTGGCCACCGTCATCGGCCCCACGCCACCCGGCACCGGGGTGATCCATGCCGCACGCTCGGCAGCGCTTGCAAATTCGACATCGCCGACAAGACTGCCGTCCTCGCGCCGGTTGATGCCCACATCGATAACCACCGCACCCGGCTTGATCCATTCACCCTTGACCAGATCGGGGCGACCCACGGCAACCACGACGATGTCCGCATCGCCCACGAAGCGCCGCAAGTCCTGGGTGAAGCGATGACATACGGTGGTGGTGCAGCCGGCCAGCAGGAGTTCGAGTGCGAGCGGACGGCCGACGTGATTGGAAACACCGACAACCACCGCATGCTGGCCACGCACCGGCAGGTCCGTGTTGGCCAGCAGGGTCATCACCCCTTTCGAGGTGCACGGGCGCAAGCCGCGCTGGCGCAACACCAGTCTTCCGACGTTTTCCGCCTGGAAGCCATCAACGTCCTTGCGTGGATCGATGCGGTTGATCAAGGCGTTGGCATCGACATGCGCAGGCAATGGCAGTTGCACAAGGATTCCGTGGATGGCCGGGTCCGCGTTGAGTCGATCAATCAGCGCCGTCAATTCGGTTTCCGGAGTGCTTTCCGGCAAATCGAAGTCATGGGAAGCAAATCCAACACGTATGCAGGCACGACGCTTGTTGCGCACATAGACAGCCGACGCCGCCTCGTTGCCAACCAGGATCACCGCAAGTCCGGGACGCACCTGGCCGGCCTGCACGCGCGCGCGCACCCGCGCGGCGAGCCGATCCAGCAATTCATCGGCAATGCGTTTGCCGTCCAGCAGCCGTGCCTTCATTGCAACTCCTGCGATGGGGCGCGCATTATCCCTTCCCGGCGGCGATGGCTCAAACCCGGGCGAGCCGAGGGCCATGGCGACAGACGCCACTGGTTCCATGCGATCCAGCAAAACCGGCACCTCAACGACCCCGCAAATTCGGCTTTACTGGCGCAATACTCCATGCGCACGACGTTCGAGGCAGAGAAATGAGCACCCATGAGGCCACCATCCGTTGGCACCTGGCCGTTGGCGAGGCCTTCACCGACAACCGCTACAGCCGCAATCACAGTTGGGCCTTCGATGGCGGCAGCGTCGTAGTTGCATCAGCCTCACCATCCGTGGTGCCCGTGCCGATGTCTTCGCCTGCGGCGGTTGATCCGGAGGAAGCCTTCGTTGCCAGCCTTTCGAGTTGCCACATGCTCTGGTTCCTCTCGATTGCCGCCAAACGGGGCTTCGTCGTCAGCGAGTACACCGACACGGCACGCGGCACGATGTCGAAGAACGCACTCGGCAAACTGGCGATCACGCGGATCAATCTGTCACCCGATGCGCGCTTCGGTGGTGACCGCGTGCCATCGGACGAGGAAATCACGGCCATGCATCATGCGGCGCACGAAGAATGCTTCATCGCCCACAGCATTCTGGCCGAGGTGGTCTGCACGCCGGTTGCCCGTTGATCGCCCGCGCTAAAATGGCGTGCATCGAGACCAACCCAGGCAGAGTCATCCATGAGCGATATCAGCAAGGAACTCGAGTCGGCGGCATTCCGGCGCCTGCTTGAGCACCTGGCCGTGCGTTCGGACGTACAGAACATCAGCCTGATGACGCATGCCGGGTTTTGCCGCAACTGCCTGGCCGACTGGTACCGCGAAGCGGCCGAGGCGCGTGGCCTCGAACTCGACAAGGAGCAGGCGCGCGAGCGCATCTACGGCATGCCGTTTGCAGACTGGAAAGCGCGCTTCCAGCGCGAAGCCACGGCGCAGGAGCAAGCGGCGTTTGCCGAGGCACAGGCAAGACAAAACCGCTAGCGGGCTTGCTCCGGATTCGGCTCACCCGAAGCCCGATTTCGACCAAGGTGAACACTGAACCAGGCACCGAGCAGAAGCAACGCAATAGCCACCGCTTGTCCCCAATGCGCTTCGGCACGCCCGCTGAGCAACAGGAGCAAGGTCGAGAGCACCGGTGCAGCATAGGACAGGGTACCCAGCACGCCGAGATCGCCATGTTTGGTGCCCTGGTCCCAAAGGCGAAAGGCAATGCCGACCGGCCCCAGCCCCATGAGCAGCAGAAATGCGCACTGCCAGACATTGGGCACGACCGTCGTTTCGAACGCCAGGTGCGCCAATGCCGCAAGCAGCGCAACGGTCATGCAGCTTGCGCCAAGGCTTGAACTCGGCACGGCATGAAAGCGGCGATTGAGTACGGAATACGAAGACCACACCAACGCGGCGGCAAACGCACAACCGTATCCAGTCAAATGCCGTGCCGACAGCTCGGCACCCGACCCGCCCGTCATCATCAGGGCGACACCGGACAATCCGGTCAGTGAACCAGCAATTTGCCAACGGTTGACGCTCGCACCAGGCATCAGCATCGCGAAAACAACGATCAGCAATGGCCACAGGTAGTTGATCAGATTGACTTCAACCGCGGGCGCGAAGCGAAAGGCAACGAAGTACAGGGCGTGATAGCCGAACAAGCCGACTACGGTCAACGCAAACGCCGCCCAGGGCTGGCGCCAGCGCGCGGAGAATCCCGGTTGTGCGGTGGGCATCAGCAGGCTGGCCAGGCTGCCGATGGCGAAGGTGATCGCAAGCACCTCGAAGGTCGGCAAGTCGCGCGTCACCAGGGCCAGCAAGGCCAGCGACGACCACAGCACGATGGCAAAGACGCCCTTCAAGGTGGCACGGGCCCGAAAGCCATCCGGTTTCATGTTCATCGCGGCACCCTTACCCGGCATCTGCGAAAATCTGCCTTGCCCCCATTCAATTGCGCAAGGCCATGCCCTACACCCCTATCGTCGCCACGCTCGGCTATGTCCTGTCCACGGATCGTTCGCAGGTTCTTCTGGTCCACCGCAACGCGCGCGCGGATGACCAGCACCTCGGCAAGTACAACGGCCTGGGTGGAAAGATGGACCCGAACGAGGATGTCGTGACCTGCATGACGCGCGAAATCCGCGAGGAAGCCGGAATCGAATGCACGCAAATGTCCCTGCGCGGCACGATCAGTTGGCCGGGATTCGGCAAGCAGGGAGAGGACTGGCTGGGTTTCGTGTTTCTCATCGAAGGCTTCAGCGGAACGCCTGCGGATGCCAATGCCGAGGGCACGCTCGAGTGGATTCCGGTTGAACGCATCCTCGAACTGCCGATGTGGGAGGGAGATCGCCATTTCCTGCCCATGGTGTTCGACAACGATCCGCGCATGTTCCATGGCGTGATGCCCTACGCCGAAGGCCGCATGGTGTCCTGGGGCTTTTCGCGGATCTGATCCTCGCGATCGGATTCCAGCGGAACTGGATTCCCTGGTGCCTCCGATGTCGACTCGGCAGGCAGACCCTGCCTGGATTGCACATTCCGCATCCAGGAATATGTCCAGGGAATCGACCACTCGAGGTTTGCATCCTGATGATCTTCACTGGAAGACATCAAGGGTCCCGCGCCCGGGAACCCGGGCGCCACTGCATGCGGCGCGTCCGCTTCGTCCTGCGACTTCGACTGTTCGCGACTGATCAGCGTGATCAGCGGCTTCTGCCAACTGCCGGTAACCGTGTAGTGCGATCGCGCCGCGCGGTTGATCCGCTTGCCGATCAACGATTGCACCACCAGGCCTGCGGCGGCACCGACGGGTCCGCCTGCCAATGCGCCAACCACCGGCAAGGCAACGCCAGCGCGCGGGATGACCACCATGTCTTGCTCGTAATCCTTGTCGCGCAGTCCGGTCCTGCCGGTGATGGTGATATCGGCTGAAGGACTGTTGATGGCCAGATCGTCCGTGTACGCTCTGCCATCGCGCAATTCGAAGCGACCCTTGATCGAGTTGAAGCTCATGCCCGACTTGAACAGGTCGCTGAAGTCCAGCGACAACCGGCGCGGAATCTCGCGCAATGAAAGCAGTCCGAACAGGCGCCCGCTGGCGCCGGGTTCAACATCGAGGATACGTCCCTGGCCGACTTCGATTTCCAGGCTGCCCGAGGTGTTGGCCAGGGCAAATGCCGCTGGCGTACCCGGCCAGCTCGCATTGATGCGGGCAATGGTCTGCCCGCCATCGATGATGCCATCGAATCCCAACGCATCAAGCATGCTGCCAAGATTCTCCGCGGTCATGTCGATGCTGAATTGCGACTGGCTCGAAGCGCCCGAACCCGTCCAATCCCCACTGGCGCGCATGTCCACGTTCGGCGACTTGGCTTCCAGCAGGTCGATGCGCATTCCCGTTGCGCTGGGAAAACTTTCGAGGCGAAGTTCACCGAGATTCGCGCTGCCAAGATGCAATTCCTCGATCCACAAGTGCAGCGGCGGCAAGGACGACGGCGAGAAATCCTGCATGATCGCCGGTGCAGCCGTGGATCCGGCTGGCGGATCCGGCCAGGACAGGCGCTGCATCTGCGCGGTGATGCCACGACGGGCCAAGTCCGCACGCGGCACGCTGATTTCCCCCTGCATTGCCTTGCCACTTGCGCGGATGGTGGTGAGATCCGGGGCGTTGCTCAACTGCAGGCCCACTTGAGGAAATTCGCGACCGCCCAGACGCATGGAATCGGCTTCCAGTTGCATGCCCTGCAGCAACTCATCACCGCCGCCGCCTGCCGCCACCAGCCCGATCCAGCCGTCCGCATCCAGTTCACGCACCTGGCCGGCAACATGCAGACCGCGCGCTGGCAGATCCAGTGCCGTGGGCTTGCTGCCGAAATCCAGGCGTGCAGAGAAGGGGCTCAGCACGCCGGGCATGCGACCCTGCACATGCACCGCATCGCCAAGGCTGGCGAGGAAGGGTTCTCCCGCCGGCGGCATGGCCAACGCGAGTGAAAACGCTTGCGGGCGTTCTGCCGATTTCCCCAGGGGTGCCGGCAGATTGATGGCGACGCCCACCAGGTCGCTGTCGAGTTTCAACAGTCGGCGCGTGCTCGCCGGCCCCTTGTCACTCCCGATCTCCAGCCCGACATGCCAGTTGGATTGGCCCGGGAATCGTGGCAATGCAGGCAGCAGGTCGGTGGCCCTGGCGAACACGACAGAGGTCGGCAGCATGCCCTCAAGCGACGCCTCGAACACATTGTCCGGATCGCGAGCCATGCCGCCAATGGCAAGCGCAAGCCTCACCGGATTGCCCTCGTACTGCGTAGCCAGGGATTCGGCGCGCACGCCAGTACTGTCAAAACGCACCAGCCCGCTTGCCTTGGCGAAGGAAAGATCCCAGGTGGCGTGCGACAGGTTGGCGTCCTTCAACTGCACCTGGCCATCAAGCTTGAGGCCTTCGGTATTCTTCAGCGGAATGTCCAGCTTGATGCCGGCTTCGCCATTGCCACCAATCGAGACACCGGAAAGATAGGCGACGTTGTTCCTGCCGATCGAAGTCGCGCGCAGGTAGGAAAGCATGGCCTCGCCCGTACCGTGCGCGGTGATATCCAGCAGCAAGCGGGCATCGTGGAAACTTTCGATGGTCGCGTCGGCATGATCGACGCCGAGTTGAAGCGCTGTTCCATTGCTCGCGCTGGCCAGCATGCCGTTGTTGATGAAGGTTGCAGTGGCATCTAGGCCCTTGCCACTTGGCCAGTCGGCCAGGTAATCGAGTTCCAGCCCTTTCAGCCAGGCCTGTGCCTCGAAGCGCCCGGAATTGTCGAGGAATGGCCAACGGTCCAGGTCACCCCGTGCCAATGCATGACCAGTCACATCGCCCGCCACCAGGCCCCGATCCAGCCAGTGCACGACGGTTTCCGGCATGACGTTGACCGGCCAGAACAACTTGGCTGCATCCACCTTTGCCTGGGTAACCACCGCGGCGAGGTCAATCAGCGGGCGCGAATGATCGGATTGGAAGTCGAGACCACCACGCGCGACGATGGAGAATTCCTCGCCATCGACAAGCAATCGCGGTGTGCGCACGATCCAGTCGCCGGCATCGCGCCAGGCAAGCACGTCACCCTCCAGCGCCGACAACTCGAAGGCCTTGCGGAACACCTTGGGCAATTCGATACGGGAAGCCTGGCGCGGCAGGTTGAGCAACACTGCTTCGCGATCACCGTGCAGCTCACCTGACAACGGATCAAAGCCGGGGATGCCATCGACGCTGTGAATGTTGAGCCCATCGAGGCCCGCGTCCACGGAAAAATCCTCGAAGCCGTTCCAGCGCAGATCGACATTGCGCACCTTGCCACGCGGACTCGCAAGGTAAAGCCAGCGTCGTGTCTTGTCCGGCACGCGGCCGCTGAGCATGGCCAGTGAAGTCAGTGGCCCCAACTCGAGGGCATCGATTTGCGCACTCGTGGCACCGTCGAGGAATTCGATGCGGGCACGTGCTGGAGATCCCTGCAGGCCCTGCTGGGTGAATGCGGTGTCCGCAACATCCAGACTCCAGCCGTTGGCCTTGCGCTGCCAACGCGCACTCGCGCGCAGGCGATCAAAGGCAGCCTGTGGCTCGATCCGGGTGGCGGCATCCACCGACAGAGCCTGACGCCCTTGCAGGACAACATTGCCCAGCTCCATGCGACTGGTGAGATCCTGCACCCGGCCTTGTTCCCAACCCGCCCACAGCTCGAGACTGCCGGTGCCGGAGCGGATCGCTATGCCATCCATGGCCTGGTTCGCGCCGAGGCCAGCAAGGTCCACTTGCCTGCCACCGGCATAGAGCTGGCCAGAACGCTGCGCCAAGTCAATGTCGGCGACCAGTGACAAACCGGGCGAAGCATTGGCATTCGAGCCGGGTTCAAGCTGGCCCAGCACGCGCGTGATGTTGCCCAGATTGACGACGCGCAATTCCGGAACATGCAGCTTAAGGTTGATCTGGTGCGAGGAATCCTCGATGGACAGATCAAGATCGGCAAGCACCACCGCGCCGAGCGCCCCCATGGATCCACCGCCGCCAGCTTGACTCAAGCCTGCATCGCCACTGAGTTTCCAGACACCGGATTCATCCCGAGCCAGACCGAGCTTCAAACCGACCAGGCGAAACTCGTTCCAGGCACGATTCTTCTGGAACGCCGCGTAGAGATTGAGCGCCAGTTCGGTGCGAGCCAGTTCCAGCGCCGGTGTTCCATCTGCACCGGCGGCAATTCCGATCCTGTCGAACAAAAGACGCGGACCGGATCGGGTCCAGATCCAGTCAACCTTGCCAATGTCGACGGCGCGGCCAATGCGATCCCCGAGCCAGCCTTCGATGCGCTCGGGATTTGCCGCCAGCCACGGCAGGGCCAGGCGCATGCAGCCGACCAGCAAGGCGGCGCCAATCAGGACAATCGAAAACCCGGCCTGCAGGAAGAAGCGCAGGTGCCGCAGGCGACGGCGAAAGCCGCTCATGACTGCCTACCGCCATCCATGGGCAGCAAGCACGCAGGCGCCAGGGTGACTCTGATCAACCACAATTCTCGTCACCCCGGCGTACGCCGTGGTCCATTCTGTCATTGATTCCATTGGAACAAGATCAAGATGGGTTCCGGCTTTCGCCGGAATGACGAACAAAATCAGAGTTTCCCTAAAGAAGCACGACATCAAACTGTTCCTGCGCGTAATGCTCCTCGGCCTGGAAGCGGATGGTCTTGCCGATGAACTCCTCCAGTTCGGCAACCGCGGTGGATTCCTCGTCAAGAATGCGCGACACCACATCCGGGGTGGCCAACACCAGCAGTTTTTCCGCATCGAACTGACGCACCGCGCGGGTGATCTCGCGGAAGATTTCGTAGGTCACCGTTTCCGCCGTCTTCATGCTGCCGCGCCCGCTGCAAGCCTGACAGGGTTCGCACAACTGGCGCTCAAGGCTCTCGGTGGTCCGTTTGCGCGTCATTTCAACCAATCCCAGCGGGGACATTTCGTACACGGTGGTCTTGGCGTGATCGCGCACCAGCGATTTTTCCAGTTGGCGAATCACCTGGCGTTTGTGCTCCTCATCGATCATGTCGATGAAGTCGATGATGATGATTCCGCCGAGGTTGCGCAGGCGCAGTTGCCGCGCCGCGGCCTGGGCCGCTTCGAGGTTGGTGCGGTAAACGGTTTCCTCGAGATTGCGGTTGCCGAGAAAGCTGCCGGTGTTGACGTCGATCGTGGTCATCGCCTCGGTCTGGTCGACAATCAGGTATCCACCCGACTTGAGCGGAACCTCCTTCTTCAACGCGCGCTGGATCTCATCCTCTATTCCGTACAGGTCGAAAACAGGCCGCTCGCCCGGATAGTGCTCGACGCGATCGGCGAGATCCGGCATGAAGCGCCCGGCAAAATCCAGGATGCGTTCGAGGGTTTCGCGGGAATCCACACGCACCTTTTCTATGGTCGGGCGCATCAGGTCGCGCAGTGCACGCAATGCCAATGGCAGGTCTTCATACACGCGCGTGCCGACGCGCGCATCGGCCATGCGCGCATGCAGGTCCGACCAGAGCTTGCCCAGGTAGGCAATGTCCTCCACCAGGGCTTCGCGCATCTGTCCTTCGGCATTGGTGCGCAGGATGTAGCCCAGCGGATTCTCGCCAATCGATTCGGCCAGGATTTCCTTCAGGCGCATGCGTTCGGTTTCATCCTCGATGCGCACGGAAACGCCGAGCACGCTGCTGTACGGCAACAGCACCAGGTAGCGCGAGGGAATCGACAGGTGCGTGGTCAGGCGTGCGCCTTTGGTGCCGATCGGGTCCTTGACCACTTGCACCACGATTTCCTGGCCATCGCGCAGCAATTCGTTGATCGGAGGCGTCGGCGCAGGCTGGTTCTCGCCGTTTTCCCCGAGCAACGGGGATTGTGGGCGGATGATGTCGGAGGCATGCAGGAAGGCGGCGCGGTCGAGGCCGATCTCGACGAACGCGGCCTGCATGCCGGGCATCACCCGACTGACCTTGCCCTTGTAGATGTTGCCTACATAGCCGCGTCGGCTGGCGCGCTCGATATGCACTTCCTGCAGCATGCCGTTCTCGACCAGCGCAACGCGGGTTTCGCGCGGGGTCACGTTGATCAGGATTTCTTCGCTCACGACAGGAATTTGGCTTGAGAACTTGAGGTAGTTTATAGCTGGCAGGATGACAGCTTGTCGAATGGGAAATGCCCGGATTCAGGGTCCAGGGGCGCGCTTTGCCTGGGCGTGGCTCAAGCCGAACTCCGAGAGCACACGCCAGGTTTCATGCAGGGGCAAGCCCATCACACCGGAAAAACTGCCTTCGAGCCGGCTCACGAAGGTTGCGGCAAGACCCTGGATTGCATAGGCGCCGGCTTTGCCAAATGGCTCGCCGCTCGCAACATAATCCTCGATCTGCCCCTGGCCAAGCGTGTCGAAACGAACCTCGCTGACGGAAACCGCGTGCAGCTCACGCGAGGCGTCAACACACCAGACCACGCTGACGACCTGGTGGGTACGACCGGAAAGTCGTGCAAGCATCGCAAGCGCATCGTCGGCGTCAGCGGGTTTGCCGAACACCTCGCCATCCAGGATCACTTCGGTATCGGCACCCAGCACGCATGCTCCGGCAACGGCCGCTACCTGCAACAGGCCGGCACCGGCCTTTTCCCGCGCGACGCGTGACACATAGTCCTCGGCCGGCTCGTCAATCCGACGGATTTCCGGGACATCCACGTCAAGCACTTCGAAGCGAATGCCAATCTGTTCCAGCAATTGCCGTCGCCTTGGCGATTTGGATGCGAGATACAACATGTGGTCGGTCGCTCCCGATGGCGGGGGAAAGTGGGCAGCCTGGTTCAGGCCCGATGATAGGGATGCCCGGCCAGGATGGTGGTGGCACGATAGAGCTGCTCGACCACGATGAGCCGCACCAGCATGTGTGGCAAGGTCAGCTCGCCCAGTGACCAGCGCTGATTCGCCCTCTGCAGCACGGCATCGGCATGCCCATCGGGACCTCCGATCACGAAAGCCAGACCGCGCCCCTGCATTCGCCATTCACCGAGGTGGCTGGCCAATTGTTCGCTGCTCCAGTGCTTGCCGCGCACATCCAGGGCAACCACATGCGTGTCCGCAGCAATGGCTGCGAGCACGGCTTGGCCTTCTTCGTGGGTGGCGCGTGCGGCATCGCGACCCTTGCCACGATGCCCCAGCGGAATTTCAACGAGTTCCAGCGGAAGCTCACGCGAGAGCCGCTTGCGGTACTCGGAAAAGCCCTGCCCGACCCATTCGGGCATTCGCTCGCCGACCGAGATCAGTCGCGTGCGCATGCCGCTGGCCGATCAACCGGCAAGCGCTGCGGGATGCTCCTCATCGCCCACGGTCCACAAGCGTTCGAGGCCATAGAATTCACGCGCGCGCGGCAACATGACGTGGACCACGATGTCGCCCAGATCCACCAGCACCCACTCCGCCTCGCGTTGTCCTTCCACGCCGATCGGAGGCAGGCCGATCTTCTTGGCGCTGCGCACGACTTCATCGGCAATCGATTTGACATGGCGGGTCGAGGTGCCGCTGGTGACCACGATCAGGTCGGTTACCGACGTCTTGCCGCGCACATCGATCTCGCGTGTATCGCGCGCCTTCAGGTCTTCCAGCGCCGCCGTCACCGCTCGGTGCAGCTTCTGGTAGGCATCAAGTTGCAGGTCGGGCTTCGTCCGCTTCGCGCGCGGCTTTGGCGGAGCCTTCGCTGTCTGTCGGGTTCGGGTACTGCTTGCGGGTTTTGCCGCCGGCTTGACGGTGGCTCGCTTGACGGGCGTCTTGTCGGGCTTGCCGGTCGCGTCCGGGCTCTTGGCCTTGCTGGATCGGACTGGCTTGGAGGCGACCTTCTTTGCCGGAGTTTTGGTTGCGGGCCGGCGCGTGCGGGAACGGTTTTCGGATGTGCTCAAGTTGAGTTGAACCCTTGATTGACAAGGCGCCGCATCGGCGCAACCGCAGTATAGGCCGATTTGTGCGGCCGGAAAGATCTCAGGCCGGATCCGGACCAGCTACCGGCCGCGTCGGGTCGCTGATCCAGCCACTCCAGGACGGCGCGAACAGACGCGAACCTGTCAGTCCGGCATGCTCCATGGCCAGCAGGTTGTGGCAGGCGGTTACCCCGGATCCGCACATGTGAACTACGGAATCCGGGCTGCATCCCGCAATTGCCTGCTTGAAATCCGCGGCCAAGACCTCCGCCGGCTTGAACCGACTGCGCGTATCCAGATTGTCGGAAAACGGCCGGTTGCGCGCACCCGGCACATGGCCGGCCACGGCATCGAGGGGCTCGACTTCGCCGCGGAATCGGGCTGCGCCGCGGGCATCCAGCAGGCAGATCGTGTTTCGCGCCAGCCCTTCGCCCAAGGCGTCGAAATCCACCATTTGTGCAGGGTCAAATTTGATCGATACCGAGCCCACCCGGGGCTGTGGCAGGCTTGCGTCCACCGGCAGGCCTTCGTGCAGCCACGCAGACCAGCCGCCATCGAGGACTCGTGCATTCGAGATTCCGCCAAGACGCAACAGCCACCACAAGCGCGCGGCAGCCATGGCGCCACCGGCATCGTCATAGGCGACGACGCACAATTCCGGCGTCAATCCCCAGCCGGCCAGGGTTTTCGAGAATGCCGCCTCATCCGGCAAGGGATGCCGACCCTGGCCGGTCTTGCCCAGATTGGAAAGGTCCCGGTCCAGATCCGCATACCAGGCGCCGGGAATGTGTGCCTCCCGGTAAGCCTGCTGGCCGCTGTTCGGGTTGGAAAGCTCCTTGCGACAATCGACCACGAGCACCGTGCCCGCCGCGATGCCGGCCGCCAGCTCGCCTGGAGAAATGAGTGGACTCATGTCAGCGCCTCCAGTCGTCGCAGAAGATTCTGCAGGATCGCGGCCGTCGCGCCCCAGATGCGCTTTCCGGCATAGTCGAATTCGAAGATCTCCCGGCCCCTGCCGTGCCAGAGAATTTCGGAGCGTTGCATGCGATCAGGCTCCAGAATGTAGTCGAGCGGAACCTCGAAAACCTCGGCAACCTCGCGCGGATCCGGGGCAATGGCAAACCCTTCGCGAACCAGAGCGACGACCGGCGAGACGCAAAATCCCGAGACCGTGTCAAAGCAATCGAGGAATCCCAAAGGCGTTATGTAACCGGCTTCGATGCCGGTTTCTTCCCGGGTTTCGCGCAAGGCCGTTGCGATGGCGTCACTGTCTCCGGACTCCACCGCCCCGCCCGGAAAGCTCACCTGGCCGGCATGCTGGCGCATGGATTCATTGCGACGGGTGAACAGCATGCTCAACGCATCGTTGCGACACACCACCGGCAACAGGACCGCTGCCTGGCGCAGGGCCGGCCGATCAGACCACAGTTCGGGAAAATCGCTCGCGTTCCAGCCAGGTGGCTGTGGCGGATCCTGCAGCGGCCGCACCGCCCTGCGCAGTCGCGCGATGTCGAGGTGCTCGCTCATTGGTGACTGGCTTCGCGAAGCGGCAAAACCTCGTCCATCAGGCGCGCGCGATCGTGGCTGCCCATGCTCAACCACGCGCCAATTTCGCTGGCGGTGCGAAAGCATCCGATGCACAGGCCATCGTCGCCCAACTGGCAGATGCCGATGCAGGGACTGAGAACGGGTTGGGAAATATCACGCGTCATGAATCCACAAACTGCCGAAGGTTGGAAAGCTGCTGTTACATTAGCGCGAAACCGCAAACGGGATGCCGCGCATGTTGGCAATGGCAACAAAGGTCGTGAGCGATTACGGAAAAGTCCTGGCCCTGGTCGAACCCGGTGTCTACGGCCTGCCCGAGAGCCTGTTGCCGCACGCCCGCGACTCCATACGGTTTGCCATCCTCACCCTGCTCAGGGAATTGGGTCCGGAACATCCGGAAGTCAAGGAAGGCCTGCGCCAGGGCTACGTGTACCTGGCCCAGTTCGTGATTGACGACGAAGCAGAGATCGTCAGTCGTGGGCAATCGGGCGTAGCGGGCGGAGAAGTGGATGATGCCAGCACCGAATCCGCCATGCGCATCATCAATCGCATCAAGCTCGACATGGAACGCGCGGTCGAGGAAATGCGCGACTTCCCCTGACCCCCGCAAATGCAAACGCCACGGAAATCCGTGGCGCTTGCTCGTCATTGCGATGCAGATCAGTTCGAGCTGATGACCTTGATATCGAACACCAGGGCCTGGTTCGGGCCGATGCGCGGCGGCTGTCCACGATCTCCGTAGGCAAGATCCGGCGGCAGGAAGATCTGCCAATGGTCGCCCACCTTCATCCGTGACAAGGCTTCCTGCCAGCCCTTGATCACTTCGTTGACCTTGAACTTGACCGGCTCGCCGCGGGCGAAGGAACTGTCGAACTCAAGTCCATCCGACAGCGAACCGCGGTAATGCACGGTCACTTCGGCAGTCGGCGCGACCTGCTTGCCGGTGCCTTCCTCGATCACGCGATACTGCAAGCCCGAAGGAAGCACGACAATGCCCTTCTTGGTCTTGTTCTCGCTCATGAAGCGGGTGGCGTTGGCCTTGTTGGTGGCAGCAACCTTGTCGTACTCGGCCTTTGCCTCGGTCATCATCTTGGTCTGGAATGCAGTGAGGATCTCACGCATCTTTTCCTCGCTGATGGCCGGAGTGCGCTTGCCGTAAGCGTCTTGCACGGCGCGGATGACGGTATTGACGTCGACATCCATCTTGCGCTCAGTGAAATCCTTGCCGATCTGGTAGCCGATCGCATAGGACAGCTTGCCCTTCTCCGACGTTGTGTCCTGGGCCAGAACCGGCCCTGCCGCCAACAACGTCGCCATGGCAAGTGACAAACCTAATTTCATGCTGCCTCCGGGGGGAATCTGGAACAAAAAATATGCCTGCGTGGCTGGAACCACCGATATCCGGGGTCCGCGCGGGCCGCACAGTGTACCTGAGCCGTGTCCGCGCTCCAATGCAAGCCCGGGAGTCTTCAGGGAACGCAAGCGGCGGACAAAGTTCGACGTATCGGCGCGCTGCTATGATCCGCCTCCTACCTGAATCAGGCCTCTACAGCACACGACCATGGAATTCCAGAATCTGCTGATCAACAACCGGGGCGCGGTGCGCACCATCACCATCAACCGGCCGAGCAAGCTCAATGCGCTCAATCAGGAGACCATCAGCGAGTTGCAGGTGGCATTCGATCAGGCCCGCGATGATGAAACCGTGCGGGTTGTCGTGCTGGCCGGCGCGGGCGAAAAGGCGTTTGTGGCCGGGGCCGACATCGCCGAACTGGGCGCTTTGAGTGCCGTTGACGCCCACAGATTTTCCCGTGCCGGCCAGCGCATGATGCGCACCATTGAAATGCTGGGCAAACCGGTGATTGCGCGCATCCAGGGCTTTGCCCTGGGTGGCGGGCTGGAAATTGCCATGAGTTGCCATCTGCGCATTGGCAGCGAAAAAGCCCGCCTGGGCCTGCCGGAAATCACCCTGGGCCTGTTGCCCGGATTTGGCGGGACGCAGCGCATGTTGCGCCTGGCGGGTCGCGCCGCAACCCTGGAGTTGTGCCTGCTCGGCGCCCCCGTCGATGCGCAGCGGGCATGCCAGATTGGCTTGCTGGGACGGGTGGTCGCAAGTGATTCCCTGGATCAGGAAATCGACAGCGTGGCCGACCAGCTCGCCGCTTCGGCGCCGCATGCGTTGGCCGGCATTCTTGATGCAGTGCTTGTCGGCGGCGAAGGCAGCAGTGCCGAAGGCATGGACTACGAGAGCAAGGCATTCGCGGTCTGCACCACGACCGCGGACATGCGCGAAGGAACCCGTGCTTTCCTTGAGCGAAGAAAGCCGCAATTCACGGGAGCCTGAAACCGGAAAACCGTTTTGCGATGCGGGCCGAAATCACGGCCCGCGCATGGCCGCCTTGGTGATCAAATTCAGTTGTGGCCGCCGCGGTATTTCTTCTCACCCGCCTCGATGGCCACCGACAAGCGGTTCTCCGGGGGAGCAATCGGACAGGTGGCAAACGGCGTGAACGCACACGGCGGGTTGTAGGCCTTGTTGAAATCAATCACGACCTTGCCGTCCCTGGGCATCTCCGAGTAGATGAATCGCGCGGCGCCGTAGGTTTGCTTCCCGCTGGTACGGTCGGCAATGATGTAGAACAACTCGGTGGCGCCTTCTGCTTCCAGCACCGGCATCAGCTCAAGGGTTTTGCCATCGTGTTCGAAAACGGCCTTGCCCGGCACCGGCATCTGCTCGATGACGCCGAGCACGTTGGGAATGCCCAGGGATTGCGGTGGATCGAACGGAACCCATTTCGCCTCGACGCGCCAACTTGGATCGACCGGAAAATAATCGAGTCCGAGAAACTTGCTGCGCGTTTCCGCCTCGCTGTCCTTGATGCGCAAGCCAACCTTGTCGCCACGGTTGATACGATAAAAGCTCACGGTTCCGAAACTCACGATCGTGGGCTTCTCGTGGTCGTCACCCAGCAGCTCGGCCCCTGGCGATGTCTTGCCATCAATCTGCGCGCCCGAGCCATCATTCAGGGTCAACTTGACCGAATCCTTGTTCCACTCGATGGAACCCAGCCGTGGCGGCGCCTTGGCAATGACGATGTCATTGTCCTTGCCGCTGCCGATCGTGTTGACGCCAGGCTTGAGCCAATCCAGACCCACCAGCGACAACCAGCCACTTGGCGATTTCAAGCGCTCCAGGCGTGCGGCGCGCCAGGCTTCAATTTCCCTGACGTAGGCATCCGCGCTGTCCGCGGAGACGACTTGCGTCCCCGCAACACTGACTGCAAGCAACAATCCGGTCATCAACATTCGTGGTTTTCCTGAAGGTCTGGCACAAGAATCGATCATCGGCCGCGCAGGAACAGTTTGTCCAGTTCCGGCAGGGTCAGTTGCACCCAGGTTGGGCGCCCATGGTTGCACTGCGCAGAGCGTTCGGTCGCTTCCATTTCGCGCAGCAGGGCGTCCATCTCGGGCAGGCTCAGGCGCCGGTTTGCCCGCACGGAACCATGACATGCCATGGTCGAGAGCAGGTCGTTGCGGGCTTCCTCGATGCGACGCGAACTGCCATGGGTAGCCAGATCGGCGATCACATCGCGTACCAGTTGCTGGATGTCCCCGCCCGCCAGCAGACCGGGAACACGGCGTACGGTGATGCTCTGCAGGCCACCGCGGGCAATGTCAAAGCCCAGCTCCTCGAAGCGCTCGGCATTTTCCTCGACCACGGTCGCCTCGCGCTCGCTGACCGCAACCACTTGCGGCACCAACAACATCTGCGAAAGGATGCCTTCACCATCGTGCGATGCCTTCAGGCGTTCGTAGGTGATGCGCTCATGGGCAGCGTGCATGTCGACCAGAATCAGTCCATGCGCGTTTTGTGCGAGCACGAAAATGCCGTGCAATTGCGCGATGGCAAACCCCAGCGGAGGAACCTGCCCGGCTTCTGCGTCCTGAGCGAAGCCGTACATGGCGTTGTCCGGCATTGGAGCGGATGGCACAGACGCAGGGCTGCGACCAAGCAGCGCGGCATAGTCGGCCAGCGGCTCGCCGACTCCCAGGCGCAGACCCGATTGCAAAGCCGACGGAACCGAAGCCGCGACGTGTGGCGCGTCGGTTCCCTGTGCCACCGATTGCACACTGCTGCCTGCGCGTGTGTCTGCCAGGGCCTCGTGCAGGCTTCGATAGAGAAAATCGTGCACAAGGCGGGACTCGCGAAAGCGCACCTCGGTCTTGGCCGGATGCACGTTCACATCCACGCCAAGCGGATCCATTTCCAGGAACAGCACGAACGCCGGATGCCTGCCATGGAACAGCACGTCCGCATAGGCCTGACGAACGGCATGCGCAACCACCCGATCACGCACCAGGCGGCCATTGACGTGAAAATACTGCTGGTCCGCCTGCGAACGCGACGCCGTGGGCAAACCCACCCATCCGTGCAGGCGCATGCCGGCGCCTTCCTGCCCGATACGCATGCTGTTGCACAGGAATTCCGCACCCAGCACCTCGGCTACCCGTTGCGATGCTTCCGCCGGGTCACGGGATGCCTTGTACAGCCGCACTACCCTGCCGTTGTGGCTCAGGCGAAACTCGACATCTTCACGCGCCAGTGCAATCGAGCGCACCAGTTCATCCACATGATTGAACTCGGTGCGTTCGGCGCGCAGGAATTTCCGGCGTGCCGGCAAATTGTAGAAAAGATCGCGCACCTCGATGCTGGTGCCACTGGCGTGTTGTGCCGGTCGTTGTTCACGCACTCGGCCGCCATCCACCTCGATGCGAAAAGCGGAATCCGCACCCGCCTGCCTTGAGGTCAGGGCAAAACGCGACACCGATGCGATCGAAGGCAGGGCTTCGCCGCGAAATCCAAGGGTGGCGACCCGCTCGAGATCCTCGAAACTGGCGATCTTGCTGGTGGCATGGGCGGCAATTGCCAGGGGCAAGTCACCTTCCTCAATGCCCGAACCATCGTCGCGCACGCGAATCAGGCGTGTGCCACCCTCCTCGATATCGACCTCGATGCGCCTGGCCCCGGCATCCAGACTGTTTTCGACCAACTCCTTGACCACGGACGCAGGTCGCTCGATCACCTCGCCGGCAGCGATCTGATTGACCAATTCGGTGGGCAGGGAACGGATGCGCGGCATCGGAACGCGACAGGCAGCAGGTTGCGCATCATAGCGGATCGCAGGGCAGGCCTTTCCCGACCGCTGCGTTGATCAGCCCTGCGGGATCTCCAGCACGTCGCCAACCTTCACGACGTCCTGCACGAGCTTGTTGGCGCTGCGCAGCGCAGCAACAGACGTGCCGTGCTGCGCCGCAATCCCGCTCAACGATTCGCCGCGGGTAACCACATGCCGACTCGCCCGAGTGCGGTTGTCTTCCTGGGCAAACCAGGTGCCCGGAGGCGGTGTCATTCTAAAGTAGTTGCGGATGCCATCCAGGATCGCCTCGGCCAGCTTGGCGCGCTCTGCCGGATTCTTCAAACGCCGCTCTTCTGCAGGATTCGAGATGAACGCCGTTTCCACCAGAATGGATGGCACGTCCGGCGAGCGCAACACCATGAAATTGGCACGCTCGACATGGGCCTTGTGGGTTGGCCCAACGCGACGCATCGATGCATGCACCTGGCTTGCGACCGCGTTGCTCGCTTCCATCGTCGCGCCCTGGGACAGGTCCAGCAGCACGGCAGCAAGCGTGTCATCGCGCGTGTCCAGGGAAACCCCGCCGACCAGGTCCGCGCGGTTTTCGCGGTCCGCCAGCCAGCGTGCAGCCTCGTTTGTCGCGCCACGCGGAGACAAGACCCAGACCGAGCTTCCCTTTGCCTCGCTCTTGGTGAATGCATCCGCATGTACGGACACAAACAGGTCGGCCTTGGCATCGCGTGCCTTCTGGTAGCGATCCTTGAGCGGGATGAAAAAGTCACTGTCGCGGGTAAGAACGGCGCTCATGCCCTGCTCGTTGTCGACTATGCGCTTCAATTCACGCGCAACGGCGAGGGTAATCACCTTCTCGTAGGTACCGGTGGCGCCAATGGCACCGGTATCGTCTCCGCCATGGCCTGCGTCTATCGAGATGATCACGTCGCGCGACGTCTCGGCAGGCAATGCCTTTGCCACCGTCTTGACGGGCTGTGCACTGGTCTCGGGATACAGATCCAGCACCAGTCGATAGCCGAATTTTTCGGCAGGAGGCAACAGGAAACTCTTGGGTCGGACGCCTTCGGCAAGGTCGAAGACCACGCGCAAATCCCGCTTGCCATGCTTGCCGCTGCGCACGGCCTTGAGCAAACCATTGGCTTCGGCAGCAGCGTAACCGGCAGCGAAGGTGCTGGTCTGGACGTCGAGCACCAGGCGGTCGGGCTTTTCCAGCTCGAATACCCGGTATTCAACCGGCCCTGAAACATCGAAAACGGCGCGCGTATATTCAGGCCCGGCCCAGACACGAAGCGCCTTCAATTCAGCAGCGTGTACAGGCAAAGCAACCCCGGTCAGCAGAGAACTGCCGAGCAAAAATCGCGTCATCGCTGGAAGGGTTCCGGTCATGCGCACGCATTCAAGCGCAAAACCACGCCTGAATTCAAGTCTTTTCCGTTTCAAATCCGATATATGCGAGCAATACCTAAAGTGACTGCTAGAAGTGGCTAACAACTCCGACTTGGCAAACCTGGGGTGTTCATTTCCAGATCCGACAACCACTTTCCGGCGGTCGCGGTACATGATTCAAGGGCCAGATCGCGGCGACTTCCCGCATGTTGCAGAAGCACCCGCAAGTCCGGAGGTGGCAGCGCACCAGCCGCGCGCTCCGGCCACTCCACCAGCAACAGGGTCGATTCATCCAGCAGGTCTGGCAAGCCCAGCCATTCCAGTTCGTCGGCGTTGGCGATGCGGTACAGATCAAGGTGGTGCGCGGAATTTCCCGCCACCGGGTAGGTTTCAATCAAGCTGTAGGTCGGACTCTTGATGCGCTCGCCGACGCCACGCGCACCGAGCAGGGCACGCACGAAGGTGGATTTGCCGGCACCCAGATCGCCTTCCAGGTAGACGATTCCTGAGCTGCCCATCACGCGACCCAGCGCCTGCGCCACGCCGGCCAGCGCCGCTTCATCCAATCCCGACCAGTTCATTCGTGAGCGCATGCAACCGCGCCGTTGACACAGTCGCGCAATGGCAACAGCAGGTCACTGGCAAGCAAACCCCGCGGCCTGCCCTGCGCTGCGCGATCACCGGCCAGCGCATGTGCAAGCACGCCGAGACAGGCACTGTTCCAGGGCGACATCCCCTGCGCAAGCAAGCCGGCAATGACGCCAGTCAACAGATCACCCATGCCGGCGCTGGCCATGCCCGGATTGCCGAATGGACACAAGGCCACCTGCCCTCGCGGATCGGCGACAACAGTCCCCGCACCCTTGAGCACGGCAACGCAGTTGAACTGTTCTGCCAATCGCCGCACCGATGCGAATCGATCCTTCTGGATCCCGGCAACATCGCAACCAAGCAGTCGCGCGGCCTCGCCCGGATGCGGGGTAATCACCGAAATCCGCATGTCCGGAAATGCGTGTCTTGCCAGCAAGTTGAGTCCGTCGGCATCCAGAACCATGGGCTTTCCGCTGCGCACGGCCCGATCCCACAGCGCATGCCCCCAACCACGCACGCCAAGTCCCGGCCCTACGGCCAGCACGCTTGCGCGCTCAATGAGCGCATCCAGCATCTGCGGATCGTCCACGCCATGCGCCATGAGTTCGGGGCGTGACGCATTGATCGGCGCGACGTGTGCCAAGTGTGTGGCAACACTCACCACGCCGGCACCGGCTCGCAACGATGCTTCGGCTGCGAGGCGGACCGCTCCAGCCATGCCGGATTCACCACCGACAACAAGAACATGTCCAAAACAGCCCTTGTTTACATTTCTTCTACGGGCCGGGAATTGATTGAACAGCTCGTTGCCAAGCAGCCTGACGTCGGCATCCCTGCCGGCGTAGGACGAATACGGAATTCCAAGGGTATCCAGCTCAAGTTCCCCACAGCAATCCATGCCATCGGCCGTGAACAAGCCGCGTTTCCAGGCAACAAAGCTGATGGTTGCGTCGGCCTTGAGCGCGACACCGGGTGCAAATCCCGTATCGGCATCGAGGCCGGAAGGAACATCCAGCGACAGTCTCCTGGCAGTGGCTTGCTGCATGCGCTCGATGAGCAACGCATCGATGCCCACCGGCGCTCGACTCATGCCCGTGCCGAACAGTCCGTCCACGATCACATCCGCAGCAGGCAGCGCGCTATCGACCTGCGCGAGTCGAATGCTTCCACCGGCATCGCGCCAGTTGCCCCGGGCCGTTTCGGCATCGCCGCGCGACTGCTCCGAGCTGGCCACGAGTTCGACAGCAAGACCCTCGGCTTTGGCCAAGACCGCCACCAGAAAGGCATCTCCCCCATTGTTGCCTGGTCCGGCCACGATGGTGAGTCGTCTCGCCTGGGGCCAGCGCTTGCGCAGACAGGAGAACCCTGCAGCCGCCGCCCGTCGCATGAGTTCAATTCCGGCAATCTTGCCTGCCCGAATGGCGTGGGCATCGATCTCGCGGACCTGATCAACCCGAAACAGGGATTGTCGGAAGTTCTGGATAAGCATGCGGTGATTATACGGAGCGATTGGCCGTTGCCCGGGATGTCCGTATGCTGCCAGCCCGTTCCGTTGCAAACGATCCAGGTTCCATGCCCGGGATAGATCCGACCAGCCTCAAGGCAAGACTTGGCATCTGGGCTGCCGAACTGGGCTTCCAGCAGCTTGGCGTCGCCGGCATCGAGCTGTCGGAAGACGAGGCCTACCTGCTCAACTGGCTTGAAGCAGGTCGCCATGGCTCGATGGAGTACATGCAACGCCATGGCAGCAAGCGTTCGCGCCCTGCCGAACTGGTGGCCGGCACCGTTCGCGTGATCTCGGTGCGCATGGATTACCAGCCCGCGCAGGCCCGTGACAGTTGGGATGTGCTCGCTGATGCCGATTCGGGATTCATCGCGCGCTATGCGCTGGGTCGCGATTATCACAAGCTGATGCGCAATCGCCTGCAGAAGCTGGCGGAACGATTGGCCAGCGAAGTCGGCCCGTTCGGCTATCGCGCCTTTGTCGATTCCGCACCCGTGCTGGAGCGTGCGCTTGCGCGCAATGCCGGCCTTGGCTGGATTGGCAAGCACACCTGCCTCATCAATCGTCAGGCCGGCTCCTGGTTCCTGCTCGGGGAGTTGTACACCGATCTGGAACTTCCGCTGGATCCACCGGCGAGCAACCACTGTGGAAGTTGCCGTCGCTGCATTGACGTCTGTCCAACCCAGGCCATCATCGGCCCCTACCAGGTCGATGCCCGTCGCTGCATTTCCTACCTGACCATCGAGCTGCGCGAATCCATCCCGGTTGAATTGCGCCGGCCCATGGGCAATCGCATTTTTGGCTGCGACGACTGCCAACTGGTCTGTCCCTGGAACAAGTTTGCCCAGCCCACGCGCGAGTCGGATTTCATGCCGCGCCACGGACTCGATGGCCGTGGCCTGATCGAACTGTTCGCCTGGACGGAAGCGCAGTTCCAGAAACAAACCGAAGGTTCACCCATCCGCCGCGCGGGATACGAGGGTTGGCTGCGCAATATCGCCGTGGCACTGGGAAACGCCCCCTATCGGCCGGAAACGGTCGACGCATTGCGCAGGCGACTGGATGACCCATCGGCAATGGTGCGCGAACATGTGGCATGGGCGCTGACTGAGCAGGAGGCCAAACGGGACCGAGCTGGCCAGGCAGGTTCCTGAATGCATCGGCCTGGCGCTCGGAACCCATTTGTTGCACAAACGCAACAAGCTCTGATATTTGGCGCATCGGGCACCCGATTTCATCGCAAAGGGCGCCGCATGGGCTCGCCACTCATTGCGGGTGCTTGGAATCCTCGGGGCCAGGCCCCTGATTCAAAACACTATTTTAACGATCCGCCTTTACTTCACGGCTTTCCTGCGGGCAAAAAAAACCCTCGCAGCGATGTCGCGCGAGGGTTCAATCAAGTGACGATTACCTGCAATGCGCCCTGGTGGCCAAGGGGTTTTGACGCCATTCGTTGCGAAAACCCCGAGGACGGTTGTAACCATACCACAGGCTGTTGCGAAATGCCATACATGTCACACGGCAAGCTTCAAACACATCACAAGGCAGGGTCGCAAGCCATGTTGTCGATCAGCCGGACCTGACCAAGCCGGACAGCCAGCAGCGCCACCAGACCGCTGCGAACGTGCTCGTTGACCTCGGAAAGGTCACCGGCATTGCGCAATACCGCGTAGTCGGGCGAGAAACCGGCTTCGCTCAATCGAGCGCTGGCCGTTCGTTCAATATCGGCCAAGTGCATGTCGCTTGCCCTCACGCGCTCGCACATCCAGCACAAGGTCGCATGGATGATCCCCGCGTTCTCGCGCTGGGCGGCATCGAGATACTGGTTGCGCGAACTCATGGCCAAGCCATTCGCCTCACGTACGATGGGAGCACCGATGATCTCAAGCGGGAACCCGAGGTCGCCAGCCATGCGCCGAACCACCAGCAATTGCTGGTAATCCTTGCTGCCAAACACGGCGAGATCGGCTTGCACCAGATTGAACAGTCGGCAAACCACACCGGCGACGCCATCAAAGTGGCCAGGCCTGGCTGCGCCTTCGAGCACATCACTCAAACCGGGCACATGGATGGACACGCCCTGTGCTGTGCCAAATGGGTAGATCTCCCCGGCCTGCGGAAGAAAGAGCGCATCACACCGGTGATCGCGCAAGCCATTGGCATCGGCATCCGGCGTACGTGGATAGCGAGCGAAATCCTCGCCCTCGCCGAATTGGGTCGGATTGACAAAAACACTGGCGATGACCCGATCACAGTGCCGGCGCGCGATTTCGATCAGGGAGAAATGTCCTGCATGCAGGTTGCCCATGGTCGGCACGAATCCGACGCGATGTCCCTGCTGCTTCTGGCCGCGCACCCACGCGCGCAAGGCGCCCGCTTCACGAAAGATATGCATCACAACCTCAGTAGCTGTGTTCCGGGCCGGGGAAGCCCCCATTGCGCACCGCTTCAACGTAGGCAGCCAAGGCCGCTTCGACTGAATCATGGCCTTGCAGGAAATTCCGGCTGAAACGTGGCCGCTTGCCCGGAGTCAGGCCGAACAGGTCATAAACAACGAGGATCTGCCCATCGCAGCCCGCACCGGCACCGATACCAATGGTCGGTATCGGCACCTCACGGGTGATGCGGGCGGCCAGTTCGGCGGGTACGCATTCGAGCACCAGCAGATCAGCGCCGGCATTGCTCACTGCATGCGCGTCCTCCAGCAGTTGCTGTGCCTGGGCTTCGAGCTTGCCCTGCACCCGGTAGCCCCCCATCTTGTGCACCGACTGCGGAGTCAAACCCAGATGTGCGCACACGGGCACGTTGCGCTCTGCGAGGGCCTTGATCACATCAACAACCCAGCCGGCGCCTTCGACTTTCACCATGGCCGCGCCGCCTTCGGCCAGAAGTCGCGCCGCGCTGTCCATGGCCACGGGCACATCGCGATAGCTCATGAATGGCATGTCGGCAATCAGCAAGGGCGTACGCAGCCCGCGCGCAACCGCCTTGCAGTGGTAGACCATCTGCTCAAGGGTGACTGGCAATGTGCTGGCCTGGCCCTGCACCACCATGCCCAGTGAATCGCCGACCAGGGCGATATCCAGTTCGGCACGTTCCAGAGCCGCGGCAAAACTTGCGTCATAGCAGGTCAATGCGGCGATTTTTTCGCCGTTGAGCTTGCGCATGCGAAGCGCTGGAACGGTTACAGACGGCCGAGGCTTGTCAATGGGATCCGTGTACATGACTCGTGCGGACAGGCAGATTCAAGGGGCCAAACAGTATGTTGGCTGGCGTCGGCTTTGCCAATCCGGATGCTCAATCAAGCTCGGCGGCAACACGTCCGCATCCCGAACAATCGACAAATCCAAGGCGATCGGCAAGCCGGCCTATTCCCGGCAGTGCCAGGCTCGAATCAATTTCCAGCAGTGGAAGCAAAACGAACGCCCGCTCGGCCAGGCGCGGGTGCGGAACCTGAAGGCCGTCCTCATCAAGCACTTCATTGCCGTGCGCGAGCAGGTCAAGGTCGAGTACACGAGGCCCCCAGCGCTGCGCATCACGAATCCTGCCTGCCTCGCGTTCGATGGCCAGCAATTCATCGAGCAATTGCCGTGGGGATAGACGGGTTTCAAGGCGCACGGCTGCGTTGACGAAATCCGGCTGGTCCGCGCGCCCCCAGGGTTTGCACAGGTACAGCGAAGATCGGCCCGATACCCGAACGCCGGCAATTTCCCCGAGCGCTCGCATCGCCGAGATCACCTGGGTTGGGGGATCAGCGAGGTTGCTGCCGATCCCGATGTAGGCAATGGCGTACGTCACTCGCCGGGGATCTGCGTCGCTGTTTCAGCTCCGCCCGCAGCGGATCCGGACTTGCGCTTGCGACGCCGTGGACGCTTGCGCTTGGTTGCCGGCGCATCATCGCTGCGCACGGGACTCGGTACCGCGAGTGATTCCGAAAGATCGTGGGCATTCATGCCCTGCGCCTGTGTCCACCATTGAACCTGTTCACAAAGCTCAGGTTCTTCATGCGAGCGCAGGACGAGAAAATCGTAGGCGGCCCGAAACCTCGGATGGGCGAGCAGGCGCATCACCCGCTTTCTCTGACGCAACTCGAAGCGGGGTTGCAGCAACCAGATCTCCTCCATGGCCATGGCAAATCGCTTCGGAATGGCGATCCGCGTGGCCTGCTGGTGAAGAATGCGTTCCACCGCGACGGACCAGGCGTTCGCAAACTCGTAGCCCTCGCCGAGCAGTCGCTCCGCTTCGCTGCGAACCGGCTCCCAGAGCAGCGCCGAGAACAGGAACGCCGGCGTGACCGGTCGATCGTTCTGTACCCGCTCATCGGTACTCATGAAGCTGTGGCCCAAGAGACGACCAAAGCGCTCGCGATTCGGACCTTCCAGGGCACGCGCCGTGGCCGGACAGATCTGGCCGAGCAAATCCAGGCTGTGCAGGCAACGCAGGCTCTCCAAGCCGTGGCCGGACAGGAACAATTTGAGCGACTCATCAAACAATCGTGCCGGGGCAACGTTTGCCAACAGGGGAGCCAGGGTCCGTATGGGCGCTTCGGCTTCTGCGGAAATCGCAAAATCGAGCTTGGCGGAAAGTCGCGCCGCCCGCAGCATGCGCACCGGATCCTCCCGATAGCGCTGCTCGGGATCACCAATCAGCCTCAGCGTGCGTTGCTGCAGATCCACGATGCCACCGACGTAGTCGCGGACACTGAAGTCGGCGATGTCGTAGTACAGGGCATTGATGGTGAAATCCCGACGGATCGCATCTTCCTCGATGCCGCCATAAACGTTGTCACGCAGGATGCGCCCATCGACCACATGGCGATCACCATCGCCTTCCTCGCCAATTCCGCGGAATGTGGCAACCTCGACGATTTCCCTTCCGAACACCACATGTGCGAGTCGGAATCGACGTCCAATCAAACGGCAGTTGCGAAACAGGGTGCGGGTCTGCTCGGGCGTGGCATTGGTGGCCACGTCGAAATCCTTGGGCCGCCCACCCAGCAGCAAGTCGCGTACCGCACCGCCGACCAGAAACGCCTGGAATCCGGCTTCGTGGAGGCGATAGAGGACGCGCAACGCGCCGTTGGAAATGTTCTTGCGGGAAATCCCGTGCTCGGCACGGGGAATGATGCGCGGTACCAAGCTCTTGGCGATCGCTTGCACCGAATGGTTGGACGCCTCGGGCAGGTTCATTCCGTGATCACACTTGAAAGTAGCATCGTTCACCGATTGGTGAGCAGTTATGATTTCGTTATACTACGCGCCCGGTGCGATTTGTCCCAGCCACCGCTCCCTTCGTCTAGTGGTCCAGGACACCGCCCTCTCAAGGCGGGAACACGAGTTCGAACCTCGTAGGGAGCGCCATCGCCTCGTGCCGCTGGGCGATCCTGGTCAAGGTCTTGCATCGATGGCCCTCGGCCGGCCCGAATCAGGAGCGATGCTGAACATGCCCTTCGTCGTCACGGAAAATTGCATCAAGTGCAAGTACACGGACTGCGTTGAGGTCTGCCCTGTCGATTGCTTCCACGAAGGCCCCAACTTTCTGGTCATCGACCCGGAGGAGTGCATCGATTGCACCCTGTGCGAACCGGAATGTCCGATCAATGCGATCTATCCCGAAGACGACGTTCCCGCCGGCCAGGAAGCCTTCATCCAATTGAATGCCGACCTGTCAAAGGCCTGGCCGGTACTGACCGAGCGCAAGGACGCTCCGGAAGACGCCAAGGAATGGGAAGGCAAACCGGACAAGCTGCCGCTGCTGGAGCGCTGAGGTTCAGCGGCAGGCAACGCTTGCTGGATCGATCAGGACATGCGCTGACGCAGGGTTTGCAGAACATCGCGCGCCGCCGTGTCCCCGGCACTGGAATTTGCACCTTCGACGGTCACCTTGCTGGCGCCATCTTCGCCACTGACCCGCACCCTCAACAGCACCGGCGTGCTCACTTTCTGGTCACGCGCCATGCCGAGTGTCACCACGCGCTTGAACCATCCCGGAGAGCGAACCTGCCTGGCCTGGGTGGAGATCTCGTAGGTGCGCGAGGCTTCATCGCGCGACTGGATGCTGGCCACACCTGATCTTTCCAAGGCAAGTCCCACCCGTCGCCATGTGTTCTGCAGGGAGTCGGCCACCTGCATGGTATCGCCACCGGTCACGGCCGAAACGCTGGGCGGAGCCGAGCCGGGCGTGACGCCCATCGCCGGAACGGCATCATTTGCCAAGGCCGCGGAATTGCCTGCGGCAAGCTCCGGAATGACCAGGGAACCACTGCGATTCGGCAGTTCCAGGTCCGGCGGAACTTCCAGCGGACGTGTTTGTGCGCTTGCCTTGTAGGCATCCTGCTTGCCTCCAAACTTCGTCCGCAAATAGCTGCAACCCGGAAGCACGAGCATTGCCGCAAGCAGCACAAACGCCATGGAAAGGTGTCGATTCACGTCAAGGTATCCAGATTTGTATGGTTTCATGTGGCAGCGGGCGCCACCGGCAGCAGACCGAGCCTGACCAGCACCTGCTCGGCCTGGCTATGATACCGCGCGCTCAGCGGCAGTAGCGGCAATCTCGGCCAGTGCGTACCCATTTCGAGCCTGTGCAACAGCCATTTGACGGGAATCGGGTTGGGCTCGATGCCGAGCAGGTCATACAGATCGGTGAGTCGTGCATTCGCCGCCTGCACAGCCGCGGCATCTCCCCTGGCCGCCAGCCCGCACAGATCCTGCATCGCCTTCGGTGCCACATTCGCAGCCACGGAAACCACTCCATCCGCACCAGCCAGAATGGCGCGTGCGCAGGTCGCATCGTCACCCGAGTAGACCTTGAATCCTTGCGAACGCAAGCCGAGCAGTTCGCGCATGCGCAGCGGATCGGCAACCGCCTCCTTGATGCCGACAATGGCAGGATGCGGGGAAAGCCGCGCAACCGTTTCCGGCAGCAGGTCACATGCGGTACGTGAAGGCACGTTGTAGAGAAGTATCGGCAAGCCTGCGCTGTCCGCGACTTCCTGGAAGTGGCGAAACAGTCCTTCCTGGGTGGGACGGACATAGGCAGGCACTACCACCAGCGCCAGATTGGCACCTGCATTTCGTGCCAGGCGCGTCTGCTCGATGGTCTTTCGGGTTGACTGCAAGCCACTGCCCGCGATCACCGGCATGCGTCCGTCCACAACGCGTAGCGCATGCTCCAGCAAGCGGACGAACTCGTCAGTCTCCAGGAATGCGCCTTCGCCGGTGGACCCTGCCACCACAACAGCGCTTGTGCCACCGGCAACCTGATACTCGATCAGACGTCCAAACGCCTCCAGATCCAGGTCGCTGTTTCGAAACGGTGTTGCGAGGGCGCAGATGCTTCCGGACAGATTCACGGCTATCGGATTCAAACCAGGGAACCCGGATGTTAGGGGCTGCCACCGCTGCCAACAAGCTGAAAGCGACCTTTCGCGGAATTTGCATGGCCTGTCGGGACAGGTGCCATCTTCAAGGCTTTGCTTGCGGGTGCGGGAAGCGGCCAGTATCCTCGCTTGGCAATTGTCCGGATTGCATGCCGAAGTGCCGATGACTCCGTGAAACAGGCAGGAAAGCCAGTCTTGAGCAATCGTGCGGCGCGTCCCAACGCCAACGACAATTTCCTGTTGGCCAGCGCCCTCGCCAGTCCGGATCAGTCACCCTTGCTGGCGCTTTGCAAACGGGTTGCCGATTGCGGCTGTAATGTCGCCGAGGCACGAGTTGCCGCACTCGGCGCCGAGTTGAGCGTTCAGGTCCTGGCCCAGGGCCCCTGGGATGCCATCGCAAAGCTGGAAACGGCGCTGGCAAAGCTTGATCGCAATGGCGAGATGCGCCTGGTGCAGTTCCGTACCAATGCCAAGCAGCAACAGTCGAGCTGCCTGCCCTACATCGTGGAAGTGATCGCGAGCGACAAGGCGGGCATTCTCTTTCAACTGGCGGAATTCTTTGCAAATCGCAACATCAGCATCGAGCAACTGCATTCCACGCGCTACCAGGCAATGCAGACGGGCGCCGACATGTTCTCCGCCCAGATCACCATCGGCATACCGAGCACCATGCACCTGGCGGCGTTGCGGGATGATTTCCTCGAGTTCTGCGACGGCCTGAATCTCGATGCAATCATGGATCCAATGAAGTTCTAGCTGGAGGCTCGACACAACACAATGGGAAGACAAAGCCCGATCAGGATAGGCAAGCGCGTTCCAAGCCTTGCAGGCATCACCGATAGCGGAGATGTGCTCAAATCCGACACCTTGTTGAACCAGTGGGTTGTCATCTACTTCTATCCGCGCGACTCCACGCCGGGCTGCACCAGCGAAGCCGTCGACTTCGGCAAGCTCGCGCCACGATTCCGAAAACTCGGATGCACCATTGTTGGCGTTTCCCGTGACTCGGTCGCCTCCCATGCGCGGTTTCGCGAAAAGCACGCCCTTCCCTTCACCCTCGTCGCAGACACCGATGAAACCTGGTGCACAGCGTTTGATGTGATCCACGAGAAGGTCCTTTATGGCAAGCGCCATCTGGGTGTCGTGCGCAGCACTTTCCTGATCGATCCGCAGGGCGTTTTGCGTGCAGAATGGCGGGGAGTAAAGGTGACTGGCCATGCCCAAGCCGTTCTGGATGCCCTGCAGGATGCCCGCAAGAATGCAGGTTAGCCGCGTGGCCTGCCTTCCAGATTCACCCATTCGGCATTGCGTGCCGATTCTCCCAACGTGAGGATGTTGAATGACCCGAGGCAAGCGTATCTACGTGCTCGACACCAACGTGCTGATGCACGATCCGACCTCACTGTTTCGTTTCGAGGAGCATGACGTATTCATACCCATGACGGTTCTGGAGGAGCTCGACGCGGCAAAGAAGGGCCAATCGGAAGTCTCCCGCAATGCTCGCCAGGTAAGTCGATTCATCAATGAGCTGATCGAGAACGACAAGAACCGCAAGATCGAGCAGGGTCTGGATCTTCGGCTTCCACAGGGCTTGCAGCTCGATCGCTCAGCCAAGGTGGGAAGGCTGTATTTCCAAACCCGCGCGAGCACCGACAGCACCAATGGAAAGAAGCGGAGCCTGCCGGACAATCTGATTCTTGCCGCTGTTGTCGCGTTGCGCGAAGAGCACTCGACGATTCCCGTGGTGTTGGTCACCAAGGACATCAATCTCCGCATCAAGGCCTCCATCGCCGGAATCCAGGCGGAAGACTACGAGAACGATCGCGCCCTGGACGATTTCAACCTGCTTTATGCAGGCCACAACGAACTGCCTGCCGACTTCTGGGACCAACACGCCGATCTTCGCTCGTGGTCGGAGCGCGGGCACACGTTCTACGAAATGACCTTGGGCAAGAATGAGGATTGGCACCCCCATCAATTCCTCTACCTGCCCGGCGAGAATGAAGTCGAACTGCGTGTGCTGTGGATCAAGAACGGCAAGGCCATGCTGCAGATCGTCGACGACTACTCCAGCGGCTCACATACGGTCTGGGGCATCCAGGCGCGAAATCGCGAGCAGAACTTTGCCCTCAACGCGCTTATGGATCCGGATGTGGATTTCGTCAGCCTTCTGGGGACTGCCGGCACGGGCAAGACCCTGCTTGCGCTCGCGGCGGGTTTGGCACAGGTGCTGGACCAGCAACGCTATCGCGAGATCATCATGACCCGGGCCACGGTTTCGGTGGGTGAGGATATTGGCTTCCTGCCCGGTACAGAGGAAGAAAAAATGACCCCCTGGATGGGCGCCCTCACCGACAACCTCGAAGTGTTGACCTCTCCACAAGAGGGCGGCGCATGGGGCCGGGCGGCAACCAACGACCTGCTCGCTTCCAGAATCAAGATCCGCGCCATGAACTTCATGCGCGGACGCACCTTCCTCAATCGCTACGTGATCGTCGATGAGGCGCAAAACCTCACGCCGAAACAGATCAAGACACTGATCACACGAGCAGGTCCGGGCACCAAGTTCGTCTGTCTGGGCAATGTCGAACAGATTGACACACCCTATCTGACCGAGACCACGTCAGGGCTCACCTATGCCGTGGATCGCTTCAAGAACTGGGAGCACTCGGCCCATCTGACCTTGCGGCGCGGCGAGCGTTCCCGTCTTGCCGATATCGCTTCCGAGGTGCTCTGAAGACTTGGAATGGACGGGCTGTCCGTTGCGGGACAGCCTGTATGGGCAATTCCTGTCAATGCGAAGATTCCTGCGTTCTGCCGGACAGCGCGCGGGAAAGCGGAATTCAGGAGCGATTTGGGGGAGGATCAGAACCGAACAGACCAAGCCGCTTCGTATTCGACCTGATTGCCGTTGACGCGTTCCATCGAACGATGGCTTGGCAAGCCGAGGAAATAGGGCGCGCTCGAATAGATCACCTGCAGGTTCAGGTTGGAGGCACGACCCGTCTGCCGCGAGTATCCAAGGGCAACCGTGTGGTCTGCGGGTGAGGACTCAAGTGCGTTGCGCAGCAGGTCAGATGTCGGGGCTGGCTGCTGGCGCGTGGTATAGCGCAATTCCACATTGCCGAAGTCGGGGGCCTGCAAGGTCCAGCCCGCTGAATAGACATCCAGATCCTGCCAGGCAAAGGTCGGGCTGGCGCCACTGCCAAGCAGGGAGAGGAAGCGCCTGGGCAACGCCGGACTGGTGAATGGCGTCAATTCACTGAACATGACCCGTTGCACGCCGAGGTCGAAACTCAAGGATGGCGTCAGTGCGTAACTGAAGCCGACGCTCGCACTCGAAGGAATGTCGAACTGTCCCGGATCCGAATAGACACCGCGCGTGCTGTTGAGCGCATCCATGTTCACCCGTGACTGGTAGGCAGCACTCCAGCTCAGGCGATTGGACAGATTGCTGCCGGCATCCAGGCGCACGCCAGCACCATACGACGACTCACCCGGCAACGCGGACCAATACGGCAGCCCGCCGTGAGCTTGGGTTTCGCCGAGTCCGAGGCTGGCAAATCGCTGGTAGGCGAGAATGGCACTGACTCCAACGTGCCCCGACTTGCCCCACTGCCCCACGAATGAAGGCGTCAACGTGGTGCGCTTGAGACCGACGCCCGGCAGTTCCGCGCGCAGGTCAAGCTGATTGCCTGCGAGCACTGCGGTACGGTTGCTGACGATCGACGTTGCCATCGAGAAATTCAAGCGGAAACCGCTCAGCTCGCCGAGCGCACCCAGCGAGATTCGCAGCGGAACGCCGGCTTCGATGGAATCGGTGACCTGTGGCAAGGTCTGCGGAATTCGAACAGCCCAGGAAAAACGTGGCGTGATCGTGGACAGTGCGTAATCGCGCCAACGGTCAGGAACAGCCACGTCAGATGCCGATGCCATGGAGGATGCTGGCATCCCGGGATATGCATCCAATGCGCAAACAGGCGCAGACAGGATCATGGCCAGCATGAAGCTGGAGAATCCGGATATTCCTGACTTCAAGAGAATGGCCCGCTGCATTGCCCTGTTGCTGCGGTGGGAGGAAGGGTGTGTTCTACTTGCGGTGGCAATTTTGGCGTAAATGCAACAGCGGGTCAAGTACGCAACATCCTTTCCGAAATGCCGCCCAATCCACGAGATATCATGGTTTTTCATGGGTTGGCCATCCCCTTGGCCACTCCCGAACTTCGATCCTCTGTTGCATGAAACCAACATCCAGACCCATATCAACTTCGTTGGCCACACCACCACCGATTGTGCTGACCATCGCCGGCTCCGATTCCGGTGGTGGCGCCGGTATCCAGGCAGACTTGCACAGCTTCGCCGCCTTCGGTGTCCACGGAGCGAGCGCCCTGACCGCGGTCACAGCCCAGAATTCCAGCGGCGTTTACGCGATCCAGATGCTTCCCAGGACCATCGTACTCTCGCAGATCCAGGCAGTACTGGAGGATTTTCCGGTTGCAGCCATCAAGATCGGCATGCTTGGTACGCCCACCCTTGCGCTGGCAATCGCCCGGATCCTGGCCGAGCACCCGGAGATTCCCGTCGTGCTGGATCCGGTACTGGTTGCCACCAGTGGCGCATCCCTTGCCCGCGGCAAGCTGGTACACGCAATTGCCCGCCACTTGCTGCCACGCGCCGATCTTTTGACGCCGAACATTCCTGAAGCCGAGGCGTTGCTGAACCGGCGTCTGCGCACGCGCAGGCAAATGCTTGAAGGCGCCAAGTCACTCTGCGCAATGGGCACAGATGCCGTGCTCCTCAAGGCAGGCCATTTGAACGGACCGACCGTGGACGACTTGCTTCTGAGCATCAAGGGAGAGCGCTGGTTCAGCCATCCGCGCATTGCCGTGGAAGGTCACGGAACCGGCTGCTCCCTGTCTGCCGCAATTGCGGCCGGGCTTGCGCGCAAACTGTCTCTCGAAGATGCCGTGGCTGGCGCCAGCGACTTTGTTCACCGTGCGCTTCGCCATGCCTGCCGGCCTGGCAAGAGTTCGCTGGCCTTCCTCAACCATCAAAAAGCCGGCATCGAGTGAGAGAGCCTACAGCCGCTTGAGCAGCGCGTCGGTAAACGAAGACGTGGTGCCGCTGCCACCCAGGTCCGGGGTGGTGTTGTCACGCGCATCGAGAGTCTCGCGAATGGCACTGCGCACCCGGATTGCGGCATCCTCAAGCCCCATGTGGCTGAGCATCTGCGCGGCACCCAGCAGCAGCGCGCAGGGATTGGCTACACCCTTGCCGGCGATGTCAGGCGCTGAGCCATGCACGGCTTCGAAGATCGCAATCTCGCTGCCGATGTTTGCACCCGGCGCCAGCCCCAAGCCACCCACCAGGCCGGCACACAGATCCGAAATGATGTCGCCGAACAGGTTGGTGGTGACGATGACATCGAACTGGTGCGGATTCATCACCAATTGCATGCAGGTGTTGTCCACGATCATCTCGTTGAACGCGATGTCGGGATATTCCGCAGCCACTTCACGCGCAACCTTGAGGAACATCCCCGAGGTGGTCTTCATGATGTTGGCCTTGTGAACCGCCGTGATCTTGCGCCGACGTTGCCTGCGTGCCAGTTCGAAGGCGTAGCGAACGATGCGCTCGCAACCGTGTCGCGTATTGCGGACCATCGACAGGGCTATCTCGCCATCCTCTGAAACGGTCTGCCCCTCGGCCGAATAGGCACCTTCCGTATTCTCGCGCACGGTGATGAGGTCGATATCCTGGTAGCGCGCCTTGGTATCCGGGAAGGTGATGACCGGGCGCACGTTGGCATAGAGGTCGAAATGCTTGCGCAATTGCACATTGATCGAACTGAATCCGCCGCCGACCGGCGTCATCAACGGCCCCTTGAGCGCGACCTTGTGACGGGCGATGGTCTCCAGGGTGGCGGCGGGGAGCAGCTCCCCTGTTGCCTGGTGGGCAGCGACGCCGGCTTCGACAAACTCGTATTCAAGACCGATATCGAGCGCATCAAGCACGCGAATCGCGGACACCATGATTTCCGGCCCGATTCCATCGCCGCGGATCACCGCAATTGTCCTGCCCATCACCATCTCCACAGTTTGGACTTGCCGCATTCAGCAAAGGGCGCGCATTATCCGAGAATGATGATCAGCCGCACAACCGGAAATCCGCGAAGCAAGATGTTGCGGTACTTCGTCGCAGCCATATCCGCAATGAGTGCTGCCGCGCTCGGCGCCTCCGTCGATGACTCCGCAAGCGGGTGGCAACCCGGGTTCCGGCTTGAGCTGGTCAGTGCCCAAAGTGACATCCCCGCCCTTCCACCGGATCTGGTCGTCAGCGCTGAATGGCCAGACAGTTGCCTGCCGCAACTGCTGCGCACGTCCATGGTCGATTGGCACATCGACGTTGAATTGCGCAGCACGCGACACGATTGCGTGGCAACGCCAACGCCGTTGTCGCTCCGGTTCAATCCATCGCGCGAGGCGGGCCAGAAGCAGATGCCGGTTGGTGTCTACGAAGTGCGCTTCTACCTGGCCCGCGACAACGGATTCAGTGAACTGATCGCATTCAACCTCTTGCGTGCGGGGTGGCGCGGTTCGAGTTTTCGCCCCGAGAGCGGATTCTGGTGGTCGGTATCCAATGCCGACCGTGCCTTTCTTGCAGGCAGCGGACTGTCCATCGAACAGCAGGGAGAAACCCTTGCGGTGACCTTGCTCAGTTATGAGGCGGGCAACGCGGTCTGGTACTTCGGCAATGCCCGGGCTGCGGGAACCCTTGCGCGCGTTCCCCTGGTGCGGATGTTCGGTGGCGACTCGCCATTTTCAGCGGTCGGTACGCCACCGCAAGTGGAAGCTGCGTTGACACTGGACTTGAATTTCCTTTCACCATCCCGCGCTACTGCATGGCTGACTCGCCCATATGCCGACGGACGCGAGGGAATCCAGATCCAATCGCTCGACCTGCTGCGCCTTCCCTTCGACGGCAATTCGAACGGTGCGGCCTGGAAAGGACAATGGGTCCTGATCGGCGAGGAATCACGCCAAGCCACCGTGTTCGACATGAACGAAGTTGCCACCTCCGGTGCAGGCAACTTCATCCTGCGCTCGAGAGGTGACGGCGCGGAGCTCCAGTGTCGCCTCGAAGACGTTGGTGGACATGCCGTGCCGACCATCTGCTCCCTGCTGGATGGCAGCGACTTGCTGGCCGACTTCGACAAGATTGGCCTGGACCAGCTGATCGGCCGCAGCCCTGAAGGTCAGAACATGAGACTGGTTCGCCTGCCACGATGACGGAAGGTGCAGTGCATGCGTGTGCTTTCAGAGGTTTTCCAGCTTCCCACCACGATCCGCCGCCACCAGGTCATCGAAACCACCGATGTGGCTTGAATTGATGAAAATCTGCGGAACCGAGCGCCGACCACCCGACCGCGCCAGCATCTCCTCGAATCGCGAAGGATCGGTATCCACGCGAAATTCGGTGTAGTTGAACCCCTTCTGCTTGAGCAGGTTCTTCGCGGCCACGCAATACGGGCAAATGGCTGTGGTGTACATCTCGACAACGGGCATGTGAATGACTCCAGACTTGAAGATCGTGGGCAGTTCCGGCTCAGGGCAGCCTCCACCGGCAACATCACGCAAGCTTAAGCAATTGCCCATTACACTGCACATGGTGCTGCCTCGCGGAGTTCACAAGCCATGCGCAAATTCAACTGGCTGGGCCTGATCCTGGCCACTGCATGCACGGGGTTGGCCGGCGCCCAGGAAACGGCGGTGAAACTGCCCGACATAGGCAGTTCCGCTGCGTCAGCCATGTCGCCACGGGAAATGAAGGCCTACGGAGCATCGATGCTCCACGAAATGCGCGCCTACAACTATGTCCTGGATGACCCGCTTGTCAGCGACTACCTGCAGGACCTCGGTTACCGGCTGGTTTCCTACAGTGACCGCCCGGACCTGGAATTCACCTTCTTCGTGGTTCGCAGCAACGACATCAACGCCTTTGCCGCTCCCGGCGGATACATCGGCGTAAACGTCGGCCTGATCAATGCCATGTCCAGCGAGGACGAGCTCGCCGCGGTCATCGCCCATGAAATTGCCCATGTCACCCAACAGCACCTGCTGCGCGCCTTCGAGGATTCCAAGAAAAGCACCATCCCGATTGCGCTTGCCATGCTGGGTGCCTTGGTCGCCAGCGCCGGTCGCAGTGATGATGCCAGCCAGGCGGCGTTGATGAGTGGCATTTCCCTGATCCAACAGCGCGCCATCAATTTCACGCGCTACGATGAAATCGAGGCCGATCGGGTCGGTATCCAGACGCTCACCCGCGCGGGCTATGAACCGCTGGCCATGGCCGAGACATTCGCCACCATGCAACGAGTCATGCGCGTCAACGGCGTGGACGTTCCAGAATTCCTGCGCACCCACCCGGTGGATGTCAATCGAATTGCCGATGCCAAGGCCCGCGCAGTCCAGTTGCACAAGTCTCAGCCCCTTCGAGGGGCAATTGCCCTGAATCAGCCAACCAAGGCCGTTCTGCCAGGTCATTCGGGACTTGATCTTTCCTTTCCCGGTGCGGCCAGCAAACGCGACACCGAAGGGTCCGTACCCGGTGCAGCAGATGCAAATGCCTTCGTGCTGATGAAGGAGCGCGCACGCACGCTTGCCGCCGACTCCGCCAACTCGATACTGCGCTACTACTCCGATGAACTGGAACGGGAAGCTCGGCCATCCGTGGCCAATCGGTACGGTCATGCCCTGGCACTGGTGCGTGCACGCCAACCGCGAACCGCCATCGCCGAGTTCAAACACCTGACCGAGGACTTCCCGGACAACCTGACCTTCATGCTTGGGCTCGCCCATGCAGAGGACCAGGCCGGCCAAAAGGACAGCGCTTTTTCCCGTTACCAGCGGCTGAACACCAACTACCCGGGCAACCGAGCCATTGTCCTTGCCTATACCGATGCATTGCTTGCCCGCGAAGAGTCCGAATCCGCGCGGCGAGCGCAGGATCTGCTGCGCCCCTTGATTGGCCGCTACGCCGACGATCCGGAACTCCAGCACAGCTTTGCACGCGCCAGTGAACTTGCCGGCGAACCGATTCGAGCCGCGGAAGCCTATGCCGAGTGGGCGTATCTGAATGGCCGGGTCGAAGATGCCCTGAACCAGTTGAAGGCTCTGTCCAGCAAGCCGGAATTGACCTACTACCAGCGCGCCCGCGTGGAGGCACGCATTACCGCCATGACTCCAGCGGTGCTCGACATCCGCAAGAGCGAGCGCCGCCAGCCCGATGCGGATGGGGCCCGCGAAAACGCCCAGCTTTCCCTGTGTCCGCAACAACAATGCCTTGACTTGTCACGCCGCCGTAACATTGCTCCGTTGCAATAGCGCCCGTGCAGGAGCCCCACAACGCTCCATTTTTCCGAGAACCCGTGCAAAAGCGAGTACTTATCGTCGAAGACGAGCCCGCCATCCGCGACATGGTCGCGTTTGCCTTGCGCAAGGCAGGCATGCAAACCCTTCACGCCGGTGACGCCCGCGCCGCCAAGACCGTGATTGGCGACCAGGTGCCTGACCTCATTCTGCTGGACTGGATGTTGCCCGGCATGAGCGGAATAGAACTTGCCCGGATGCTTCGAAAGGAAGAGCTGACCCGCGAGGTGCCCATCATCATGCTGACAGCACGTGGTGAGGAACCTGACCGCGTCAACGGCTTCGATGCCGGCGTCGATGACTATGTGGTGAAACCCTTCTCGGCGCGCGAGCTGATTGCACGCATCCGCGCCGTCATGCGGCGCACCCACGGCGAGGATGCGGACGGCGTCATCGAAATCGCCGGACTGCGCATGGATTGTGGAGCGCATCGGGTCTTCGCTGGCGATCAATCCGTGTCCATAGGGCCGACCGAGTACAGGCTGTTGCACTTCTTCATGACCCATCCGGAGCGGGTCTATTCGCGCAGCCAATTGCTTGATCACGTCTGGGGCGGCGGTGTCTACGTCGAGGAACGCACGGTCGACGTGCATATTCGTCGCTTGCGACTTACCCTGACTCCGTTCGGCATGGAAGGCCTCGTGCAAACCGTGCGCGGCGCCGGCTACCGGTTTTCAGCCACCACGTGACGCGCCCTTCGGCACATCGTCGTTCCCACCTGGTGGGGCTTCTACGCGCATTCCGTGATGCCGCAGCGGCCCTTCCGGATGCCATGATCGCCATTGACGGCGCCCATCGCATCCGCTGGTTCAATCCCGCAGCCGGCAGCATTTTCGGGCTTGCCTATCCAGACGCATTGAACCAGCCGCTGACTACCGTGGTGTCGATTCCGGGATTGGAGGAATGGATCAGTCGGGGAGGCGCGGATGTCCTGGCCAGCGTCACTTCCCCGACCAATGAATCGATGCATCTCAACCTGCATCTCATTCCCTACGACGAGGATTCCGCGCTCCTGCTCGCAAGGGATGTCAGCCAGGTCCTGCGCCTTGAGCAGATGCGACGGGATTTCATTGCCAATGTCTCGCACGAACTGCGCACGCCACTGACCGTTGTGCACGGCTACCTCGACTTCATCGAGCCTGAACAGATTCCCGAATACGAGTCGATCATCCGTGAACTGCGCAGCCAGTCACGACGCATGACGCAGATCGTGGAAGACCTGCTCACCCTTTCACGCCTCGATGCCGAAGTGGTCCTGCCGCGCGCACGGGTGCCCATGGAGCCGATGATCAATGCTCTGAAACGGGATGCGGAGGGACTGAGCCAGGGACGCCACACCGTCACCGCAAGTCGCGACAGTGATCGCGACCTCGAAGGCTCGTCGCGCGACCTCTACAGCGCCTTCTCGAACCTGGTCAGCAATGCGGTCCGCTACACCCCCATTGGCGGTTCGATTCACATCAACTGGTCCAGTGATCGACACGCTGGACGCCTGCGCGTCACCGACACCGGCTATGGCATCTCGCCGCAGCATTTGCCGCGCCTGACCGAGCGCTTCTATCGGGTTTCCACAAGCCGTTCGCGGGAAACCGGCGGCACCGGGCTGGGACTGTCCATAGTCAAGCACGTCCTTCAGTTGCATGATGCGCATCTGGAAATCGAGAGCCAGCCTGGAAGCGGCAGCAGCTTTACCTGCGTGTTCGGTTCCGAGCGACTATTGTCCCCTGCGAAACAGATTGAGGATTACCGAGATGAACCTCCCGCTGGATGACGCCTCGGGCAAGGGCACGGAGGCAGGAGTCACCGCGCATGGTATCGAAGCCGCCCCGGAGACGCACCCCGAATTCAGCGATCCCACCCTCTACCTGAATCGTGAGTTGGCCCAGCTCGAGTTCAACTTCCGGGTCATGGCCCAGGCCGAAGACGCCAGCAATCCGCTGCTCGAACGACTGCGTTTCCTTTGCATCTCGTGTACCAACCTCGACGAGTTCTTCGAAGTGCGTGTCGCCATCCTCAAGCATCAGCTTGCGTTCGGTGAAACCTATCCACGCGCAGATGCGCTGGCAATCAGTGAGGTTCTTGCGCAGATCCGAAGCCGCGCAATGGCGCTGGTCGAGAAGCAGTACGCATTCTGGAACCGCACCTTACTGCCGGAACTGGAGCGCGAAGGCATTCGATTCCTCTTTCGCAAATCCTGGACCGCCAAGCAACGGAACTGGTTGCACGGCTATTTCCGGCAGGAAGTCCTGCCGGTACTTTCACCGCTTGGACTTGATCCCGCGCATCCCTTTCCGCGCATCCTCAACAAGAGCCTGACTCTTGCCGTAGTGCTGTCCGGCAAGGATGCCTTCGGACGCGAAGGCCACATGGCCCTGTTGCGCGCACCACGCTCCCTGCCAAGAATCATTCGGCTTCCGGACCAGGTTTCGGATTCCAGCATCGACTTTGTGTTCCTTTCCGATTTGTTGCACGAGTTCATGGATGAACTGTTTCCCGGCATGCAGGTGAAAGGCTCCTACCAGTTCCGGGTTACGCGCAACAGCGAGCTTTTCGTGGAAGAGGATGAGGTCAACGATCTGGCCCTTGCCGTGCGCGACGAGTTGCGTGGCCGCGGCTACGCGAAAGCAGTGCGCCTGGAAATCGGCGCCAACTGCCCTCGTGCCATCACCAGCCTGCTTGAGCAGAATTTCGAACTCGGCGATGCAGACGTTTACCTGTGCGACGGTCCTGTCAACGTGAATCGCAGCGTTGCGATCTATGACCAGATTGACCGGCCGGATTTGAAGTATCCGCAATTCGTGCAGCGCACAAGTCGCAGCCACGTCGAGGGTGAAAGCCTGTTTGCTGCCATCCGCAAACAGGACATCCTGCTGCACCATCCATTTGAGTCGTTTTCGACGGTCAGCGAACTGGTCAGGCAGGCAAGCGTCGACCCCGACGTGCTGGCCATCAAACAAACCCTCTACCGCGCCGGCAATGATTCCGTGCTGGTCGACTACCTCATCGATGCCGCGCGCGCAGGCAAGGATGTCACCGTCGTCGTCGAACTGCGCGCCCGCTTCGACGAGGAAGCCAACCTGAGCCTTGCCGACCGTTTGCAGGAAGCTGGCGTCCAGGTCGTCTATGGCGTGGTTGGCTTCAAGACGCACGCCAAGATGCTGTTGATCGTGCGCCGGGAGAATGGAGAGTTGCGCCGTTATGTGCATCTTTCCACCGGAAACTACCATCAGATCACGTCAAGGCTCTACACCGATTTTGGCCTGATGACCGCGGATCCGGAAATAGGTGAAGACGCCCACCTGCTGTTCATGCAGCTTTCCGGACTGGGTCCGGTCATCAATCTCAAGCAGATCCTGCACTCGCCTTTCACCCTGCACAGCCAGCTCATGGCAAAGATCGAACGCGAAGCCGGATTCGCCCGCGCCGGCAAGCGTGGCCGCATCATCGCGAAGATCAATGCGCTGAACGAATCTTCGGTGATCAGTGCGCTCTACGCCGCTTCATGCGCCGGCGTCAGCATCGACCTCATCGTGCGCGGCGCATGTTCGCTGCGCCCGGGCATTCCCGGCGTTTCCGAAAACATCCGCGTGCGTTCGATTGTCGGCAGGTTTCTCGAACACAGCCGCGTGTACTGGTTCAACAACGACGGCAATCCGGAGACCTGGTGCTCCAGCGCGGATTGGCTCTACCGGAACCTGCTGCGTCGCGTAGAGACCTGCTTTCCGATCCGCGACCCCAGGCTGGCCTCTCGGGTCCACGAGGAAGCACTGCAGAACTACCTATCCGACAATACCCAGGCTTGGCATCTGCAAGCCGACGGCAGTTACATTCGGGCAACACCAGGACCGCAAGCACCCCACTGTGCCCAGCTCGCGCTTCTTGAGAAGTACGCTTCGTGAGTGCCCGCAACCTCGACCGGCAGATCCGCGACGGCGACTTGATCGCCGCCGCCGACATTGGCTCCAACAGTTTCCATCTGGTGGTGGCGCGATACGCCCATGGGGAGCTACGGGTTGTTGATCGCCTGCGCGAGACCATTCGCCTCGCCGCGGGCTTGCGCAAGGACGGAACGCTCGCGCGGGATCGCCGTGAGGCCGCGTTCTCGTGCCTGGCGCGTTTTGGCCAGCGACTGGAAGGATTCCAGTCCCATCATGTGCGTGCCGTTGCCACAAACACGGTTCGCCAGCTGTCGAATCCGCAGACATTCCTGCTACCCGCGGAAACAGCGCTGGGCTACCCCATCGAGGTGGTTTCCGGCCGCGAAGAAGCCCGCCTGATCTATCAGGGCGTTGCCCACGGCCTGCCCATGAACGACGAAGCGCGCCTGGTCATCGACATCGGCGGCAGCAGTACCGAGTTCATCATCGGACAGCGCTACGAAGCGCTGGAACGCGAGAGCCTCCAGGTCGGCTGCATTGCCAGTTCCCTGCGCTTTTTTGAGGACGGCAAGATCACCGCGCAGCGCTGGAAACGGGCACAAGCAGAAATCGGCGTGGAACTTCAGCAGTTTGTCGCCAACTATCGCCAGCGCGGATGGACCGAGGCGGTTGGCTCCTCGGGAACCATGAAAGCAATCGGCAGCATCGCCCAAGCCAATGGCTGGTGCGAACAAGGCATCAGCCTGGAGGCCGTGGGCAAGCTGCGCGAATATCTGTTGCGGGTCGGTCGCGTCGATGCGCTGGACATCGCCGGACTATCCCGCGAACGGGTCGGGGTCATCACCGGCGGCGCTGCCATCCTGGATGCCATCTTTTCGACATTCCAGTTGCGCCAGCTCACCGTGTGCGAAACCGCGATGCGCGAAGGCCTGCTGTACGACATGCTGGGCCGAGCGCAGCACACCGATTCACGCAATACCAGCATTGACGCACTTGCCGAGCGCTACGGCATCGACGCCGCGCAAGCCCTTCGCGTCGCCAGCACGGCAAACGCACTGTTCGTCCAGGTTGCCGATGCATGGCAGTTGGATACCCATGCGGAAGCCATCCTGCGTTGGTGTGCCGAGATCCATGAAATTGGACTGGCGATTGCGCATAGCCAGCATCACCTCCATGCCGCCTACATCGTTGCCAATTCCGACCTGGCTGGATTCGGGCGACAGGAGCAGGCTCAACTGGCCTGCATCGTCCGCTGTCATCGACGCAAGCCCGAACAGGCTTCATTGCGCGCATTGCCTGAACGCATCCGTGGTACGACCCGTCATTTGATCGCCTTGCTTCGGCTGGCCGTCCTCTTGAATCGTTCGCGTCGTGATGGTCCGCTGCCTCCGATGCGCGTACATGCTCAAGGGCCCGATCTGACCCTGGAAATAGCAGCAGCCTGGCTCGAACATCATTCGCTGGCGCGCGTGGACCTGGAACAGGAACGCTCCTTTCTCAAGGCCATCGATATCAATCTGCAGATTGTCAAGGCAACGCTGATCAAGTGACGCCTTAGGGAAACTCTGAACAAATACGGAACCCATTTGTCGCGAGCAAGCTCGCTCCCACAAAATCAAGCAATGGTGGGAGCGAGCTTGCTCGCGACAATACTAGTTCAGACCTTCCTAAAGCGAAGCAATTGCAAGGCCGTCGCCTGACGCCACCGCCCAAGCCTTGGCCATTCCCCTCAGATCGGGAAGTGATGGAACCTCGGCGCCTGCCAACCCGGACTGTGGGGCATTGGCCAAACCATCGCGTCCTTGAAAGAATCACGACGCCCGGAATGCGCCCGGTATGCCGCAATTGCCGATTGCATCGATCGATGCATTCCGCCTTATCATGTCGAGCCGCTCCCAACCTCAGGAACCCGATCCATGTCTATTTCCCGTAGCCTGACACTTCGCAGCGCTTTCGCGCTGGCCATCGCGCTGCTCTACCCGCTGGCAGCCACAGCCCAGACACCTCCGGCGTCATCAACAAAGGATGCCCAACCCAAAGCGGAATCTGCTGCGCCACAAGTGGCAATCGTGAACCCGAAAGTGCTGATCAAGACCAGCATGGGCGACATCACGGTTGAGCTGAATGCCGAAAAGGCGCCGAAGACTGTCGAGAACTTCCTGCAGTATGTGAAGGACGGTTTCTACAACGGCACCATCTTTCATCGCGTCATCAACAATTTCATGATCCAGGGCGGCGGTTTCACGCCAGACCTGCGCCAGAAGCCGACCCGTCCGGCAATCCCCAACGAAGCAAAGAATGGCCTCTCCAATGCCAATGGCACCATTGCCATGGCGCGCACGATGGACCCGCAATCGGCCACCGCACAGTTCTACATCAATGTGGCTGACAACCGCGTGCTTGACTATGTCAGCGATGCGCAGCCGGAAACCTGGGGTTATGCCGTGTTCGGCAAGGTGACCTCGGGCATGGAAGTCGTCGATGCCATCAAGATGGTGCCGACCTCACCCAAGGGACCTTTTTCGCGTGATGTTCCGGTGACTGATGTGGTCATTCAAAGCGTCGAACTACTACCCTGATTGGAAGATTGAAGAGACACGTCTGATCGCCAGCCTTGATCCATGACGCCCACTCAGCCCTGGGCAGTTCCCCCGCTATGCAGGGGGAACATTTCGTCGCGGGTCCTCTCCCATTTGTGCAGCAGAGGAAGAGTCCAAACCAGACGCGATCCGGAGATCCAAATTTCAATGGCCCAAAACCCTTTCGTATTTTCCTTCCCCTGCAAAGCGGGGAAGGTGCCGAAGGTGGATGGGGGCAATCAGCAAATTCCGTTCGTGGTGAGCCTGTCGAACCATGAACGCAATCAAATCACCATGTGCTCGTCTTTGGACATGGGCCGGGCGCGGTCCTTGATCAGCGCTGCCCTACAGCAGCTCATTGCGCCCCATTCGAGATGCAGGAAGATTCATGAGCACCCTCTTCATTTCCGACCTCCACCTCGACGCATCACGCCCGGCCATAATCGGCGAATTCGCGAACCTGATCGCCACACAAGCCGTCCACGCCGATGCGCTCTACATTCTCGGCGATCTGTTTGAAGCCTGGATCGGGGACGACGCCGACGATGCGGTTGGTCATCGCTTCATCAATGCCATGCAACCGATGCGCTCCGCGCGCAAACCGGTGTTTTTCATCCACGGCAACCGGGATTTCCTGATCGGGGAAGGTTTCGCGCGAAAAGCCGGCCTGGTGCTGCTGCCGGATGCATGCGTGATCGATCTCTACGGAACGCCGACCCTGCTCATGCACGGTGACACATTGTGCATTGACGATGCGCCTTACCAGACCTTTCGTACCCTCTGTCGATCCGCTGACTGGCAACGCCAGTTCCTGTCGCGCTCCATCGTCGAACGCGAAGCCTTTGCGAAACATGCCAGACAGGAGAGCCAGAGTTACACCAGATCGGCATCCAACGCGGGCATCATGGACGTCAACCAGAGTGCGGTGATCGACGCCATGCGCTCAGCCGGTGTTCGCCACTTGATTCATGGCCACACGCACCGCCCTGCCGTGCACGCGCTCGAAATCGACGGGAGTTCTGCGCAGCGCATCGTGCTGGCGGATTGGTACGAGACAAGCAGCGTGCTGCATGTCGACGAAACGAAGGCGCAGGGAGTCAGCCTCGCACCAAACGCATGAAATGACTGCGTGGTGGACCACTGGCGCGGCCTCTCCCGCCAGCGGGAGAGGCAATTTACCTACTTGGCAACCACCTTCTGCGGCGTCGTGAATTCACGTTTCGAGCCGTTTTCCATCACAACGTTCACGTAGTACCAGTACGTGCTGCCGGACTTGTAGTCACCGTCACGCCAGCGATAGACCGAGCCTTGATTTCCGGATTGATCCAGGCGCGGGATGATTCCCGAACTCACCCGCTTGAAGGGACCATCCTGTGCATCGGCGCGATAGACCTCATAGCCGTAGACCCCGAACTCATGGGCCGCTTGCCAGGTAAGCAGTGGTCCCTTGCCTTCGGGACGAGGCATCTCCAAAGGAGGCAACGGCTGCTGCAGTGCCTGCTTGAGCGTATCGGTTACTGAGGCTTCGGCGGTACTCGCCTTGTTCAATTCTTCAGCGAGATCCATAATTTGTGTGTCTTTGCCAATTCCCAAGGCACCGAACCGCACATACAAAGTTCGCTTGTAGTCTGGCAGTTCGATTTCCAGCATGCCCCCTGTGACTCCACGCATGTTCATCGGTGGATAGATGACCTTCAGGTTGCGACACGAAGCATTGGATGGAATGCAATCAGTCACCTTGGTATCCACCTTCATGCGACTGCTGGATTCCACCTTTCCAATCTTCAGCGGCTTGCCGAAAACATCATTCAAGACCAAGGTCAGTTCTGCAGCCTGTCCCTCGCGCAGCAAGCCGAAATCTAGCGGATCTACACTGGGCACCACCATGCCACGTGCCTGCCCGCGCAAGCGAAAGGCCACCTTGGGCTGCAAGTCATTGTCCGTCTTGACCAAAAGTTTTTCGTCGAAAGTGGACCACGGGGCATCTGCCTTGCTACGTAGTTCCAACGCCTTGCCACCTTGCACAACTTTGGCATCGAAATAGGCACTGGGCTTTTCGACACCAACAAGCTTGAGGGCAACGCCGGGGCGGACTTCAATTGGAACAATTCGTTGAATCGGCTTGAACGTCTCGAACGTTCCAAACTGGATATCCGTGTCCTTGGGATCAACGAGCCAATCGGCAAACCCTCGTATCGCGAACTTGGTTATGGGATCAGGTTGATCTTTGGCGAAAACATCAAAGTGATGGGCTACCCGACCCGTTTCGCCGCCAAGAATGACACTCAAGTCCAAAGAAAACGATCCCCCTGGCTTGACGGAAGCAGGCTTGAACTCAACTTCCGCGTTGTCCAATTGACCGGCCGCCACGCGCTCGATCTCGATCTCACGGCCAGAAATGTTGCGCCCTTCCACGTGGGCTTGCACCTTGGCAAATGGGTGGGATTGACCGAACTCCAAACCAGTGAATTCAATGGGATCGAATGGTGCGGGCGTAATTTCTGTTGCAACGGAACTGATGGTCACAACGAATGAAAGCAGCAGGGAAATGAAAATTTTGATCATGCACATATGAAAAAGCCCACGTGCTCGACACACGTGGGCTCTATTTCCTCAACCAGAACTGGTAATTATTCGACCGAGAACCCTTGCAGGGTCACCGGCAGAGTGGGCAGGCTGATTGTCGTCGATCCACACTGGCCAGACGTAAAGGAAGTGACCGCCAAGAAGTATTGACCAGCAGCCAATCCTGTCAAGTCAATCGTTTCGCTGCCGCCAGCACCACCACTATCTGCTTCGCGCGGACATGCAGCAGAATCCACGCAGGTGCCTTGCATCAAGGCAACATACATGTCGTAGGTCGGAGCCGTTGTATTCACCGTCAAGTTGCCACTGATAGCACCTGGACCGAGAGTAATCGACCAAATTGCATCTGTCGCAGCGCCGATCGGCGTCGTACTGCTGCAAATGATCGCCAATTGATTTGTAGCTGTGCAGGTATCAAACGCTGCAGTCGTAGAATTGCTGTTGCTACCATTTAGAGCTGGAGTTCCAGCAGTCGGTGTGCAGGTCTGGCCGAAAGCCGAGCCTGCCAAAGCGAGACAAGCCAGCGCAAGCGAACCGCTCAGAATCTTTTTCATTTCGTCACTCCAATGTGAAATCCAATCAGGGTCTAGTTATTAGTTGCCAATAAAGGTCTGGCGGCGTGAGTCGAATTGGTCGAAGTACACGAAACTCGTATTAGTAAAGTTTGCGCGCCAGAAGGACGTCGCACCTACCAAGCCCAAAGACGCTTGATCAACGCCGCCCCAGCCACTATTCGCCAACCCGCTAAGCGTGCCTGTCGGGGAACCTTCGGTAGTTGCCGTCGAGATGTTGTTAATCCAGTACTTCATACTTGCCGCTGCACCAATCGTAAGGTCAAGCTCAACACGATTAGCACCTGCCTGGTTGGGCAATGCTACGTCAAGAGTACGGTATTGACTCGGATCGGCGGTATCACCTACCAAGAAACGCAGGGCTGCACCCGCTCCATCTCCTCTCAGGAATGCTCGCACAATATTGCTGTTTCCATTTGGAACTGCGGTTGTTCCTACGATACTAAACGCAGTGGCAGCGCGGTTTGCCTGCGTCAAACCGATACCAGACGCGTCGACAATGAATTGAACCCGATAGCGCTGCTCATTTGCCGGGGTCTGATCCAACACGAATGCTTTGGCAGCAGGCGATGAGTTCTGGTTCAGAGCAACGCGCAAACGGCATGCAGTGCTGTCATATCCGCCAGTCTGGCTGGTTGCCGTTCCCTGCAGAGTGGAAACCAGGGACCAAGGCGGCGAAAGGCTCGCCGGGCACTGCGCCATGGCTGCACCGGCAGCGGTAAAGCCAACCAGACCCAGTACTGCCATCGACAGCGTTTTCATCTTCGTGTTCATGAGTACTACTCCAGGATTGTGCGGGAGGGGGTGGTCCCCTGACCCTTCAACGCATTGCAAAAGTCTTGCTTTTGTCCAAACCCGGCGGAGCATAAGGAGTATTCCCTTTCCCCGTCAACCAGTTCCGAGCAAAAGCTTGACCGCCTAGTAAAAACCAGCCGTGATCGGGAGTTTAAATCTGGTCGGGGTACCCCGACGCGACCACTCCCGCCACGTCTTCGGACAACATAGACGCAGGGGTGGGCAGAAACCGGACACGGGTGGTTGGCTGCTGCATGCAGGTCAGCCTTGGCTTCGCTATGTCGTGCCCATTTGGCACACGACTTCGGGTTCATGGGTTGAGCATCGGGCGGCCAAGGCATTTCCGTGTCCCTGACCATAACTCACTGATTTCGTTCATGGTTCGACTTGCTCACCACGAGCGAAGGGTGTGAGGACCGTTCATGGTTCGACTTGCTCACCACGAACGGGGGTTGCTTGGGCTCACGACGAACGGTTGATTTGCTGGGTGCACCACGAACGGGTGGATTGAGAGGCCTGTCCGGTTAATTGACACGCAGGCCAGCGGCTGCAGAGAATCGCGCCCCCCTTTGTTGCGCCGGACCAACAGTTGAGCTTGCCCACCCCCGCCGAATGCTTGGCCGTGATCCCTGCACGCGATGAGGTCGCTACCGTCGGCGCGGTCGTTTCCGGTATCCATGCCGCGCTGGGTTGTGCGGTTCTGGTGGTCGACGATGCCAGCACGGATGGCACGGGCAGTGCCGCGCAGTCGGTCGGAGCCAGCGTACTGACGCTTCCCATTGGCCAAGGCGCCTGGGGAGCGAGCCAGGCTGGCATTCGCTTTGCGGAGCGCAACGGGTATCGTTGGGTGATCACCGTCGACGCCGATGGCCAGCATGATCCGGCGTCCTTGCCCTTGCTGCTTGCAAGGCAGGCGCAGGAATCGGCCAACGTGGTCATCGGCACCTGCGTCGAACGCCTGAGCCTGCCCAAGCGCATTGCATGGCAATATCTGCGCATGCTGACCGGCCTGGGGTTGCGTGACTTCACCTCTGGCCTGCGTCTCTATGATGCTTCCGCAATCCGGATATTGGCTGCTCCGGAAGCAAGCCTGCTTGATTTCCAGGATGTTGGAGTGCTGATGCTGCTTGCCGGCAAGGGATTGAAGATTTCCGAAACGCCTGTACCCATGCGCGCGCGCGTCGAAGGACATTCACGCGTGTTTGCGTCCTGGGCAACGGTGGCTCGTTACATGTTCAACACCACCATCCTGTGCATTTCGCGTCTTGGTATTGGCAGCCGCAACGCCGTGGCAAAGGCCAGGGGAATCTGAATCCGATGCTCGACGCCCAGATCACCGCTGCCATTCTCGGCGTTTGCCTCGCCGGAGCCATTCTCTACCTGGTTCGCCGCGACCACCTGCACGGTCCCTATGCCGCCTGGTGGCTGATGGTGGCTGCGGCAACCCTGATCCTTGGCATATTTCCGACCGTGGTCACATGGCTGGGCCTGCTCACCGGGATCAAATACGCCCCTGTGCTACCCATCATCGTCGCCTTGTCGCTGATGCTGCTGCGCTTGCTCAAGCTGGATATAGACCGTTCGCGCCAGGAACGTCAGATTCGGCGCTTGACCCAGAAACTGGCCATCCTCGACCAAGAGTTGCAGAGCTTGCGCGCAGGCGAGGCCAAACCCGCGCTAGCGCAAGGCACGCCTGAAGCCCGGGAAGACTGACGAACGTCCGTGCGTATCCTGCATATCGGCAAGTACTACGCTCCGCAGCGTGGCGGCATGGAAAGGTATTTGCAGGATCTGGCCGAATGGTTCGTGCGGCAAGGCGAGTCGGTCGGCGTCCTGGTTCACCAACCTTCCGGTCAAAGGCGCAGCACCCAGGAAACTCGCCATGGAGTGGCGGTGCATCGGGTTGGTTGCCTCGGCAACGTGCTGTTCACACCGATTTGCCCGACCTTCCCATTGCAACTGCGACGCCTCCTGATCTCATGGAAGCCGCAATTGCTGCACCTGCACATGCCCAACCCTTCCTGTCTGGCGGCGCTGTTGAGTCCTCGCGCACGCGCCTTGCCTTGGGTTGTGCATTGGCAGGCGGACATTTCCGATGAAGTGCCGGATTGGCGTCTACGAGCCGCCTACAAGATCTATCGTTTTTTTGAACGCGCACTGCTCAAGCGTGCCGCCGCCATCGTGGCGACCAGCCCACAGTATCAGGAATCCAGCGCGGCGCTCGCCGAATGGCGGCACAAGGTGCATGTCGTTCCACTGGGAACGGACGACGAAACTCCCATTGGGGGAACCGCACCGGACTGGCCGCTGCTCGATGGCCTGAAATTGCTTTGCGTGGGAAGGCTGAGCTACTACAAGGGCCATTCGGTGTTGCTACAGGCGATGGCAAAGTGCCCACGGGCCAGCCTGGTGATTGTGGGGTCAGGAGAAGAAGGCTCCCGCCTATGCGAGCAATCCCGCACATTGGGTGTTTCCGGGCGCGTGAGCTTTGTCGGCGAACTCAATGACATCGATTTGCAAGCCGCTTACAAGAGCGCCGACTGCCTGTTGCTTCCCTCGCTGGATCGCAGCGAATCGTTCGGCATGGTTTTGCTGGAGGCCATGCGGGCCGGGCTGCCCGTCATTGCCAGCGCCATTCCTGGATCCGGCGTAAACCAAGTAGTCCAGGACCAAGTCACCGGATTGCTGGTCGCACCCGGCGACGCAATGAATCTGGCCTGCGCCATTGAGAAAATGCATTCGCCGGAACTTCGCCAAGCCATGGGCGCGGCGGGACGCGAACGCTGGCTGAGTGAATTCACCCTGGAAGGCTCGGCGCTTCGGATTCGGGAGATTTATCAGCACCTGGCACGCTGACTCCCCGCAGCAGCAGCGCCATCAAGGTGAACACGGCCGGTACCAGATGCATGATCAGGCGGTTGGAGCTGGTGTAGTTCTCGGCCCAGGCCGAGGCTTCCGTAAAGAAGAACAGGACAAACAGGAATGTTGCGCAACACAGGAGCAGGATTCCCAGCCAGCGCAACGTCTGGTCCACAAGGAAACCGCGCCAGCGCAACACAAGCACCAGCGGCAGCAGATACCAGAGCAGGTGCCAGTTGGGCAGGGTGAACAAGCCGCTCAGCATTTCCACGCCAACCGGGTGCCAGTGCAGATCCAGCTCGCCGAGAGCCGGCACGACCACGGATCCCCAGCTCAGATGTACCCAGCCGAGCCCGAACACCGGCAAGACCAGTCCTCCGAACAGCAAGCCTGCTCCCAGCATCAACACGATGGCGCCAACCGTCATCCATCTCCAGCGCTGTGGCAGCAGGGTCAAGCCTGCCAGGACAGAGGCGATCAACAGCCACACGGCGCCTTCCAACTTGATGAATGGCATGCAGATTGCCAACGCCGCGGCCAGTAGCCATTGCCCGTGCTGCTTCCAGCGCAACCAGCGCAGCCAACTCAAGATAGCCAGCCCGAAAGTCGCCGCAAGCCAAAGATCCGCGTAACCCGCCAAGGCCACATGCGCATCAATCAGCGGCAGAGAGAGAAGGCCATAAACGAGAATCATGGACCAAAGCGGGGCGACACCCAGCGCACGCCAGCTTCCGTAACTGCCAAGGCCGATCGCCACCAGCACGCCCAGCCAGACGGCATTGATCAAGGGCTCATTCCAACTGCCCTCGGCACTGGCAAACCAGACCTGGATCCATGCAAGCAATTCCGGGTAGTCCCAGATTGCCGACGTCCGCAGGGTCGTGCCGGGGTTCGCGAGCCATTGCTGCATGGGCTCGTATCCCGCGTAGTGACCGAGCAGGAACCATGCCTTGGGCTTCACCGCCCAGGCTGCCCATGCGTCCCACGGAAACGTCGGACGCAAAAGCACTTCGCTCGCCAACGCATGAATGCGAAGGCCGATCATTGCCAGCAACAACCACCAGACCAGGCGCCAGCCGAGAGCGAATTTTGGCAATGCTGATTTATTGCCTTCATCTCCGCGCAGGCGGGGATCCAGCGCCTTCATGCGATTGAATGGCAACGACACCAGGTTCCCGCCTTCGCGGGAACGACGAGCGAAGAAGCCTGGATCGGTGTTGCCTTGGACGAACGATGCCTCCGGCCAGGGCTTTCCGCGCAAACCCAACGCGGCCACCCAGGCAAGAATGCCGATTGCCGCCAACCAGGGAGCAACGTCCGCAAAAGCGCTCTGGACATTGTCACGGGCAACCAGGCCACACAGGATGCCGGTCACGAATAACCCGAGCAGGAAGCCGGTTCCCGCCATCGCACAGAGATTCCCGGGCATCCGCCGGTGGCCACCGATTGCCAGCACGACGCCGCTGCCGGCAAACAGGGGCAACAACCATGCAAGCAGATACTGCCAGCTCATGGCTGGCTCCCGACACGAAAGGCAATGGCCCGATCCGTTCGATAGAGCACTTCGCCCGGAATCCTCAGCGAATCGGCCTGCAGGATTCCGGTCGCGGTGTTGAAACTCCAGCCCGGCGCATCGCAGGCGATCAGGATGGTCCCCGCAGGCGGAACCCTGCCCCCCTCGACCTGCAATGCCTTGGCGAACACGCCCACGTTCATCGGCAAGAGGTGATACACCAGTCGCAGTACGGAAAAACTCGAACCAGAGTGAACCAGGACTCGAGAGGTTTCGGGTATGCCGCGTAGTGCAACCTTGAGTGCACGCGCGTCCTCGGCCAGGTCGCGATCTGCGGCATGCAGTTCCCGATCCGGCCAGGAGTGCTGTGCATACAAGGTCTCGGTGGCCGCTCCACGCCAATGCAAACCGGCCTGCCACTGCATGTCGAGGAGCAGCCAGGCCAGCAGGGAAACACCCACGGTCAGGCGCAGCAATGCTGGTCTGCCCATGCGCAGGATCAGCATGGCCGCAACCAGGACCAGTGCGCAGGAAATTGCAATAAACAGCACGAAAGACCGCGCGCGAGGGGTGTCGGTATCCCGTCCCAACGCGTGTACCGAGCGCTGGCTCCACGGCCATTGACCAAACCAATCGGTTTTCAATGCGGCCAGATCGCCCTTCCACGAGCGAGAGGTCAGGCTTGCACCCACCAGACTGAAGGATTTGAAGGCCTGCTCGGGAGGAACGACCTGTGGCGTTGGATATTCCGCAAACGCAAGCTCGGTGATGCGCCCTTGCCACTCGGGAATCGAGCTCAGGTCAAACCATTCAATCCCGTTTCCAGGCGACGGCAGCGAGACGACATTCACATCTTTGTCACTCATCCTGCGGAAAACCAGGGACAGTTCAAGGGTATTGGGAAAATCCTCGAATCGATAGCGAAGCATGGAATTGTCGGCTGCATCGACTCCATTCAATGCCACCGATTGCAGGGCCGTGTGATTGTCCCCGATGACACCAATGCGCAGGCGCTCCTCATCTTGCGTGGCGCCGCCCATGACGACACGAAAATCCGAACCCAACCAATTGCGCTGTTGTTGCGGGCTCCATGGCGAGCTCCAGTTAACATCGGCAGCCCACAGCAGGAGCGTGCCGAGACCCGTCATCAGCACCAGCGCGAATAGCAGTCGTCTCATGCGGCCAGAATCCGCAGTTGGGCCAACTCAGCCTGCGTGAAACCTGCGCGCAAGCGAGCATCCACGTTGAACGGCCCTTTCAGGCTGCCACGTGCGAGCAAGCCAACCATGTCCGAAAACGCCACGCGCGGGTCCAGGCCCTCACGTTCGCAACACCAGGCAAACCAGCGTGATCCGGCGGCCACGTGCGCCACTTCTTCGCGCAGGATGATCTCGAGGATGTCCGCGGTCTGGTGATCGTTCGCGCTGCGCAGCCGGGCAATCATCCCAGGCGTCACGTCCAGGCCGCGCGCCTCCAGCACACGGGGAACAAGGGCCATGCGCCGCAGGCACGAGTCAGCGGTAAGCACGGACATTTCCCACAAGCCGTTGTGTGCATCGAAATCGCCATACGAAAACCCAAGTTCGGCAAGTCGCGTTTCGAGCATGCCGAAATGCCGGGCTTCGTCAGCAGCCACCGCGACCCAGTCCGCGTAGAACGCCTCAGGCATGTCGCGAAAACGGTACACCGCATCCCAGGCCAGGTTGATGGCATTGAACTCGATATGCGCAATGGCGTGGATCAGGGCGGCCCTGCCCTCGATGCTGCCCATGCCACGCTTTGGCAAACTGCGCGGATCGACCAAGCGCGGACGATCAGGGCGACCAGGATTCGCAATGGGTTGCGGAAGGTCGCAGGATTCGCTGCGCACCAAGTTGCCAGCTCGATGTTCGGCAACAAATTGGCGCGTCAATGTGCATTTCAGCTCCGGTTGGGCAACCTCGAGACATTGTCGCGCGGCGCTGTGCAAATCGATGACGTGCATGATTCCTTCGGCCCTGAATGGATCGTCGCGCGCGCGACTGCTGACGAATTGTGCCGAAATGTGGCGCCGCTGGACAGTAACGCCGTCACGCATCAGCCAGGCAACGTCTGAACACGTATTGTCGCGAGCAATCTCGCTCCCACAAATCAAGCAATGGTGGGAGCGAGCTTGCTCGCGACGAATGAGTTTCGTACTTGTTCAGAGATTGCCTAGCGGCCGAGCTGGCGCCGCTTGTCCTTTGCCTCATCGGAACGGGCAAATTCCAGTTGGTCCAGATAGGTCGGCTCCACTCCGGTCACGTATTCGCCAGAGAAGCACGATGTGTCGAATGTTCTCAACTTCTCATTGTCTTCAGCCACGGACGCAATCAGATCCTCGAGATCCTGGTACACCAGCCAGTCGGCTCCCAGCAAGGTTTCAATCTCGGACTCGCTGCGTCCACTGGCAACCAGCTCGGCAGCACTTGGCATGTCGATACCGTAGATGTTCGGATAGCGCACGGGCGGTGCGGCAGACGCAAAAAAGACCTGCTTGGCACCGGCTTCGCGCGCCATCTGGATGATCTGGCGCGACGTGGTACCACGCACGATTGAATCGTCCACCAGCAGGACATTCTTGTTGCGGAATTCCAGGCCGATTGCGTTGAGCTTCCTGCGCACGGATTTCACGCGCTCGCTTTGCCCGGGCATGATGAATGTCCTGCCGACGTAGCGGTTCTTCACGAAGCCTTCCCGCATCGGCACACCGAGCACCTGCGCCAAAGAAGATGCCGACGTGCGCGAGGTATCGGGAATCGGAATGACCGCATCGATACCGTGTTTCGGCCTCAGGCGCTGAATCTTCGCTGCAAGCCGCTCACCCATGCGCAATCGTGCCCGGTAAACCGATACGTCTTCGATCATTGAATCCGGCCTGGCCAGGTAGACGTATTCGAAGATGCAGGGCGAATGGGTTGAGGATTCCGCGCATTGCCGCGTATACAACTGGCCTTCGGGTGTGATCAGGATGCCTTCACCCGGCGCAACATCACGCAGGAGCCGGAAACCAAGCATGTCGAAGGCCACCGATTCGGATGCCACGGCGTATTCCTTGCCTTCGGGTGTATCGCGCTCACCCAACACCAGCGGCCGGATTCCATGCGGATCGCGGAACGCCAACAATCCGTAACCCAGAACAAGGCTCACGACGGCATAGCCGCCTACGCAACGCGCGTGAACTCCGGCGACCGCCTTGAAAATGTGATCGTGCGAAAGCGCCATGCGCTCCTGGATCTGAAGCTCATGGGCCAGCACGTTGAGCAGGAATTCGGAGTCCGAATCGGTATTGATGTGGCGCCGGTCGTCCTCGAACATTTCACGGCGCAGGGTTTCTGTGTTGACCAGGTTGCCATTGTGGGCAAGCGCAATTCCGTACGGCGAGTTCACGTACAGCGGCTGGGCTTCGGCGCTGCCTTCCGACCCGGCGGTGGGATAGCGGCAATGCCCAATTCCGGCGATGCCACGCAGGCCGAGCATGTTTTCCCGATTGAACACGTCCTGCACCAGTCCCCTGCCCTTGTGCAGGCGCAGACGCGATCCATCGACCGTGGCAATGCCTGCCGCGTCCTGGCCGCGATGTTGCAGGACAGTGAGCGCGTCATACAGGGCCGAGGCCACTTCCGACTTGCCGAGGATTCCGATGATTCCGCACATGGCTCAGGTTACCGCGAGGATGAAGGATTTGGACTTGTACCTGGCGCTTCCGGATGCGCAGGGCTGGCTTGCGGGGCTGGCACATTCGGCAAGAGCGCGGCTGCAGGCTCAAGGTAACGCGCGACATTTTCCGGCAATGTTGCAGTGAACAGCTCCGCTCCCCGTTCAAACGGCGGCAACATGCGCGAGGCCTGCCACCAGTCATCCCGCGTTGCCGGGGTGAACTTCATGAGCATCACCAGCAGGATCACCAGCAAGGCTCCACGCACCAGGCCGAACATCATCCCGAGCAAGCGGTCCGTGCCTGACAAGCCCGTACCGCTGACCAGTTTGCGCATCAGGAACGCGAAGATCGCGCCCATCACAAGAACGCCAATGAAGCAGAACGTGTAGCCCAGGATGATGCGCACCGAAGGCGTCGAAATGCTGGTCGAAAACAGTTCGGCAACAACCGGCCCGAACATCCAGGCCAGCCAGAATGCCAGCACCCAGCAGACCAGTGCGAGAACCTCACTGACAAAGCCACGCCAAAGCCCAACCAGCACCGAGAGTGCCAGGATGGCCAGAATGGTGTAGTCGAACCAGTTCATCTTTCGATGCTCAGGATTGGTTGACGACGATACCGTCCAGTTTCAACTTGTCCTTGATCCGATCCCGCAGTTTCTCGGCGTTGGCACGCTCGACTTCCGGTCCGGCGCGGACCCGCCAGAACACCTTGCCATCTGCGGACAACTTGTCGACGAATCCGGCGAATCCAGCCGCCTGCAAGCGGCCTTGCAGCTTGTTGGCTTCGTCGATGCTGGAGAACGCGCCAAGCTGCACAGCCCAGCCGCTCACCTGGCTCTCGCGACTCGCCTTTGCAGGCGCATCCTGGCGAAGATCTCCGGCAAGCGCGATCACGCTGCCGGGTACGCTCGAAAACTGCTGTTTGATGCGGATGCGCGCGGCTTCGGCTTCGGCGCGATCCTGAAATGGACCCACACGAACCTGACGCGCTGCCTTGCCCTTGAATTCAGTGGCTTCCGAGAATGCCTTGAATCCGCGATCGTTGAGCTTTTTCACCAGATCCGCGGCATTGCCGGCTTCGGCATAGATGCCCAGATGCACGAGGAACCGCCCTTCGGCAGCCGTACCTGGCGCCACGGCCGGGGTCGCCACCGTTTCCGGCCCCGGTTCGGGCTTGGCTGCAACCGGTTCGCTTGGTGCCACAGGCGAAGCAGGCATTGCCGTCGTTGGTTGTGCGGTTTGGACTGCATCAGGTGATTGAGTGGAGACTGGCGCTGTCCCGGTATCCACGCTTGCCACAGGCTCGGGTTTCACGATATCAGCTTGCGGACTCGGCAAACCGGGTTGAGCGGCGGGATCCACTGCCAATACTCGGGTTTCGAATTCACGGTTTGGTGCCGGCGGAATTTCAAGATCAACCGTACCCGACTCATGATTCGGACCGTTGCTGCTCAG